>JBFJVB010000052.1:0-18679 GCA_041624435.1 Oceanococcus sp.
CGGCAGCCCGCCCATTGGCGGAGATGCCTCCTGCTTCAGGCCCGCGGCGATCTGGCTGAAGATGTCAAAGGCATAGTCGTCTCCGGGATGGTCCAGCGCCATGTAACGCACCGGATCCCAGACCTGTGGCGTGAGCGGTGTGCAACACAGGCCGGCGGCCTGGACGCTGACATGCGCGTACGCATAGCCCTCGCGTAAAAAATACCGGTGCGCTTCGAGTGTATCGACGGCATTTTCAAACTGGGCGGTGACATTGACCCAGTCGAGCAGCAGGGTGCCATTGAATTGCTCGGCGGATTCAGGGCGGCGAAGGATAATCCGGGTGGTGTAGGGCGCATCGGGGCCCTCGGGATAGGCGCGGGCCGTACCTGAAGCAAAGTACTCCTCTTCCACATAGCCCAACTCGGATAGGTCGTACCAGCTGTCCCACATCGGGTGGCCATGAATACCGGCGTCGCCGACCGGTCCGGAAAAGCGTGCAGCCGGTTGCTCGGGCGCTGCGTCTGGCGTGGCTTCGGGGCCGTTGTCGACGGGCAGGCAGGCGCTGAGGAACAGGCTCAGACAGACAAGGATGGATCGGCTGGACATGCGGTAGGCTCTGAATGGGACACGCAAACCTTAGCGCGCTGGAGAGCAAGGTCAAACTATTTTCGGACGCCGATTCGACTTGATCTTGCTGCCGCAGCTGCCCACCCCGCAAACCACCGGAGCGTCACCATGCCACACCAGTCCAAACCCATCGGCAGCCAGGGTCAGCAGCCTGAGCTGCCCCGGCGCGTCTTCATCACCGGCGCTGGCGGCTTCATCGGCCGGGCGTTGATGCAGCGCTATCGCGCCCTGGGCTGCGAGGTGCGGGGCATGGATCTGCTTGCGGATGCGGCCCATGCGGTGGTGGCCGGCGATCTGGCGGAGCCTGCCGGTTGGGCCGAGCAGGCCCGGGGCTGCGATCTGTTCATCAACACGGCTGCGGTGGTCTCGCTTGCGGCGGATTGGCAGGACTACCGCCGATCTTCGCTGCAGGGCGTGCGTCAGGCTCTGGATGTGGCGATTGCGGGCGGTGCGCAGCGCTTCGTGCATTTCTCCTCGATTGCGGCGCTGGGCTGGGATTATCCTGCCGGCGCCGATGAGACCACGCCGGTCGTGATCGGTGACCACTACCGCTACGGCGTGGCCAAGGGGGGCAGCGAGCATGTGGTGCTGGCCGCCCACGCGGCGGGGGAGATCGATTGCACCATTATCCGACCGGGCGATGTCTACGGACCCGGTTCGCGGGTGTGGTTGATCGAGCCGCTGAAGCTGGCCAGGAGCCGGCAGCTGATCCTGCCGGATGGCGGGCGCCATGCCTTCACACCCGTGTATATCGACGATCTGATTGATGGCGTCCTGCTTGCGGCCGGCCTGGCGCAGGGCGCCGGGCAGATCTTCATCCTGTGGGGTGACGAGCCGGTGAGCTGCAGGGATTTCTTCACCTACCACTGGCACTGGGCCGGACGCTCCGGCCATCCGCCCAGCCTGCCACTGCAGGCGGCGCTGGCGCTGACCACCGTGATCTGGAAGATCAACCGGACGCTGGGGCGCAAGGCTGAAATTTCGCCGGATGCGGTGCGCATGCTGGCGCGGCCCGGAACTTACTCGATCGCCAAGGCTCGGGCGGTGTTGGGCTTTACGCCCAGGATCTCCCTGGCCCAGGGCATGGCGCGCGCCCAGGCCTGGCTGGGCGAGATCGGTGAGATTCACCAGACAGCGGAGCAAAAGTCATAAAAAAAAGGCCCGCCGAAGCGGGCCCGTCAATGAGCGTGATACCGGCGCTTACACTCAGAGCTCGTCGAAGCTCCAGGAGTAGCCCAGGGTAAAGGTCGGCTTGTTGGCTTCCTGGATGCCGGCATCGTAGTCGATCGCCGAGGCCATCACGTAGAGGTCGCCAAAGCCCAGCGTGACCGCATAATCAATGAAACTGGACTCGACCCCGGGGGCGTCGTAGATCGCACCGGTGCCTTCGTTCAGGCCGATGTGCAGGCCGAGATTGATCTTGTCGGTCAGTGGCAGATCCAGATTGCCCTCGACGTACAGGTATTCGTCATCGTCGGTACCGTTGAAGCCGTTGAAGCCGTACCAGATCGCTGCGCCGAACGGACCGGAACTCACGCTGGCGTAGACTTCCTGCGCATCCGCCGTGCCCTGGTTGCCGGCACCGTTGATATCGTCCGGAAAGTAGTAGTAGATGTAACCGACATCGACCAGTTCATTGGCCCAGCCGCCGTAAAAATCCACTTCCTGTTCGCCCGCGGCGCTGGAAATCCAGGAGCCGGCGTACAGACCGGATCCATGTGACCAGTCCACACCGCCGGAAACTTGCGGGTCGCCGTAGCTGACGCCACGGAAAATGTATTGCGAAGCGATGCCGACATTGCCTGACAACTCGGCCAGCACCGGTCCGGACAGCAGCGATCCAGTAAGCAGTGCTGCTCCCGCAGCCAGAGTCTTCACGTTCTTCATAGTGATCTGTTCCTTAAACGATAAATTTGCGATGCGCCGCCGGAGGCTTAGAGTGTCCGGCCCGCTTTGGCGGATAAAGCAATAATCCTGCCAGAAAGTTTTGCAAGTAAATCAGAGCGTTACGTAAATGGTAGCCACATGCCCCGAAAAGTTGCCCGCAAGTTGTGCAACGACGCACCAAGATCGTGCGCTGCAGATCGGGGGGCGAGATCCGCCTGGATGTGTCGCGATTCCTCTGTTGGTCATCCGGATTCCTGGGGTGCTTGGACGGTGTCAGGAGGAGGCAATGGCCGAACAGTTGTGGACCGCTGGACGCCGACCGTTATCATTCGCGCTGGTCTAGGGATGTGAGCATGAAGAATTTTGTCTGCGGTGTGGTGAGTGGTGTCGTGCTGGTTGGGGTGTTGGGGTTCGCGCTGATGCGCGCCGGCTGGGTGCCGGTGAGTGCGCTGCCGACCGAGCTTGCTGTCGGCGATCATGCCAGCGAAGCAAGGCCAATGTTTGTGGAGCCGGGGGCGGTGAGCGATGCACTGTCGGCCGCACTGGCGGCGGGTGATGCGCAGGCGGTTAAGCCACTGCTGGATCCGGCTGTGCTGATATTCGAATCCGGCGGGGTGGAGCGCAGTCTGGCCGAGTACGCCGCCCATCATCTGGGACATGATATGAAGTTCATGGCTGCGATGAGCCGTGAGCGCCTGTCGCGCCAGGTGTTCGATTTGGGTGAGCATGCAATGGTTGTGACGCGCTCACGTCTGCGCGGACAACTCCCGTCCGGGGCGGTGGATCTGTACAGTACCGAGACTTTGCTGCTGCGCCGGCTTGATGAGCAATGGCGCATTGCCCATATTCACTGGTCATCCGGAGCGGCCAAATGAGATGCATGAAAGTACTGGTATTGCTGAGTTCACTGTGGCTGCTCGGGGGCTGTAACGGCGCCGGGCAAACCGTTTCCGTGGACCCGGCCCCCAAGGCAGCGCTACATGAGATGGTCGTGTACAAGAGCCCGACCTGTGGCTGCTGCGGTAAATGGGTCGAGCATATGCGTGACCACGGCTTCGCGGTTGAGGTGGTGGAGGCGCAGGACGTGGCGCCGCACAAGGCGAGGCTCGGCGTTCCGGAGCACCTGGGTTCCTGTCACACCGCTACGGTAGACGGCTACGTGATCGAGGGGCATGTGCCCGCAGCCGATGTGCATCGCCTGCTGGTGGAGCGGCCTGCGGCGAAGGGTCTGGCCGTGCCGGGTATGCCGGTGGGTTCGCCGGGCATGGAAATGGGCGCGCGGCGTGATGCGTATTCGGTCTGGCTGTTTTCCGACTCAGCGCAGCCGCGTGAATTTTCCCGTCACGGCCATCAGCCTTAAGGCGTCGCGCTGCTCGCGGCGCGGCTGGATGGTGGGCTAGGCGGGGGCTTCGATCTGAAAAATGCCGGGGTGTGCGGCGGCGAAATTCCGCGCGTAGTCGAGTTGGCCGTGGGCCTCGGCGCGGATCGTATACAGGACCTGGCCACGCTCTACCTGCTCGTTGCAGCGGGCGCGCAGGATCAGCCCTGCGGCCGGAGCCTGGGGGGCGCCAGCCAGTTTGGCAACGCGGGCCAGCAGGCGATTATGGATCGCGGTGATGATGCCGGGTTCGCGGGCGAGGATATCGACCTGATGCGCGGCGCGGTGCGGCTTGCGCAGGCCGCCCTGAGCCTCGCAGATGGCCTGGAACTTGCGCCAGGCCGCGCCGCTGTTCAGCAGCCGGCTGGCCAGCGCCTCGCCTTCACCGGGCTGAGCGGCCGCGCCCAGTTCCAGCACCGCGCCGGCCAGGGTCACGGCGCGTGCGTACAGATCCGGCGGGGCGTCAGCCGTCCCGCGCAGCACGGCCAGCACATCTTCGGCCTCGGCCGTGGGGCCCAGGCCGCGGCCGACCGGCTGACGACCGTCGCTGCACACCGTGCGCACGGCCAGGCCCAGACGCGACCCGACCTCGATCAGCCGCCGGCTCAAGTTCCGTGCCGCAGCACTGTCGCGTAGTTTGGCCGTGGGTCCCACCGGCATGTCGATCACCACATGACTGGAGCCGGCGGCGAGTTTCTTGGACAACATCGAGGCGGCCAACTGGCCGTCGCTGTCAAAATCCAGGGGCCGTTCAACCTGGATGAGCAGGTCATCAACCGGGGCGAGCTGCATCGCTCCGCCCCAGACGATGCAGCCGCCTTCCTGTTCCACGACGCGGCGCATCTGGGCCAGGGTCAGGGCGACCGGAGCCAGGGTCTCCATCATGTCGGCGGTGCCGGCCGGCGAGGTAATGGCGCGCGAGGAGGTTTTCGGCATCACCAGTCCCGCGGCGGTGACGATGGCAACGATGATGGGCGTGGTGCGGTTGCCGGGCAGCCCCCCGACGCAATGCTTGTCGACCACCGGGGCGGCATCCCAGCGCAGGGTCTCGCCGGCTTCCACCATCGCGCGGGTCAGCGCCTCGGTTTCATCCAGGTCCAGACGGTCGCCGCCACAGGCGGTCAGAAACGCGGCCATCTGCAAGCCGGAATACCGGCCGGCCCGCATGTCCTGAATGATGGCCCGCAGTCCCTGGGCGGAGAAGCGCTGCTGATAGATCTTGCCGCGAACCTGGGAAAAGGACTCCACCGGCTCGGGGTGGTCGACCCGCAGCAATGCCCCTTCACGCGCGGCCAGAGCGTGCCAGGCGGCTTCCGACAGGCCGGCTTCGTGGTCAAGAAGGATATCCGAATGCACCACATTCACCGTGGCAATCAGAGAGTGGTTGTCGATCGTCAGGCGGACCCGGGCCAGCGCGGTGAAGCCTTCGGAACGACAGATCACGCAATCGGCGCGCATGAACACGATGGGTTCCTGATAGGTATCAATGCCCAGGCGCCGGGCCCGCAGGCTGCTGTCCCGGTGCGCGCTCATCGCGCGGCGGGACAGAGCTCGATCTGATCGCGGTATTCGGGCACCTTCACGGTCCAGCCAAACTGATGCTGGATTCGGGCGCGCAGGGCATCGGCCGCATCCGGTTCGCCGTGGGTGACGTATACGCCCCGGGGTGCGCGCGGTAACAGAGCCAGCCAGTCGAGCATTTCCTGGTAATCCGCGTGGGCGGACAGATTGCTCAGGGTGATGATTTCGGCCTGGACAGGGATGTCCTCGCCGAACATGCGGATCCCTTTCGCCCCGCCGAGCAGGTGCGCGCCGCGTGTGCCGCCGGCCTGATACCCGGTAAACAGCACGGTGCTGCGGGGATCGGGCAGGTACTGACGCAGGTGATGGACCACCCGACCGCCGGTGGCCATGCCGCTGCCCGCGATGATCAGCTTGGGACCCTTGATATCTTCCAGGCCCTTGGACTCTTCCACGCTATTCACGAACGTGGCGGCTCGACACATGCGCGCACAGGCGGCGTCATCCAGGCGGTGTTCGCGCCGGTGCTGGTGATAGAGCCGGGTGACATCGATCGCCATCGGGCTGTTCAGAAAGACCGGCAACAGATCCGGGATGCGCCTATCGCCCTTGAGTAACTGCACGGCTTGCAGCAGCGCCTGGGTGCGGCCGACCGCAAAGGCCGGGACGATGGTGGTGCCGCCGCGGGCCGAGGTCCGTTTTATCACTTCGCCCAGGTCGGCCACGGGGTCGGTGTCGTGATGGCGCCGGTCGCCGTAGGTGGATTCCACGACCAGCCAATCGACCGCTGCAATCGGTTCCGGGGGGCGCATGATCAAGTCATTCGGTCGGCCCAGATCGCCGGTAAAGCCGACCGACCGGCCCTCCGCCTCCAGTCGCAGGCAGGCGGAGCCCAGGATATGGCCCGCGGGCGAGAAATGCGCGTTGAGACCCGGGGCGGCTGGAAAATCCTGACCGAACTCGCGTGGCTGCAAAGAGTCCAGGGCGCGGTGGGCATCGGCTTCGGTGTACAGGGGTAAAGCCGGTTCATGTTTGCTGTAGCCCCTGCGGTTGGCCCGGTTGGCATCCTCTTCATGCAGATGGCCGCTATCCGGAAGCAGGATGGCGAGCAGATCGGCGGTGGCCTGGGTGCAGTAGACCGGGCCGCGGTAACCGTTCTTGATCAGCAGCGGCAGGTATCCGGAATGGTCCAGGTGTGCGTGGGTGAGCAGCACCGCGTCCAGATCCTGGGGCTCGAACGGCAGCGGCGCCCAGTTGCGCAAACGCAGCTGCTTGTAGCCCTGAAACAGGCCGCAGTCCACGAGTACCCGGGCGCGCCCGGTTTCGAGCAGATATTTGGATCCGGTCACGGTTCCGGTGGCGCCAAAAAACCCCAGCCTCATGAGGTTTTTCCGGCAGAGTCGGTGGTATTGAGCGTCAGCAGCGGGGGCTCGACGGGCAGGGCGGACTGGGCAGCGTCTGGTCTGATCTCTGCTGGTTCGGGCGATGCCGTCTTGTCACGCAGATAGTGGCCCAGGGGCGATTCGCGGAGCCGGCGCCAGCTCGTCCGGGCAAACCAGCGGATTCGATACTGCGCGAGCAGCAATAGGCCGACGCCGCCCAGCACAAAGCGCAAGGCCCAGTTAACGCCGCGCTGTAGCTGTTGGATCGGCCGGTAAGGGCCGGGTGTTTCGTGTGTCGTAAGCTTTCTCTTCATTGCCGATCTCGCAGGAGGCCAGGGTGTGTTGGCGCCTACGCCGCCCTGGATGGTCCGACCGCGGGGCGGTCGAGAGACATGTCCGGCCTGATGCAAATAAGAGGCCGCGATGTGCTCTGGATTGAGCCTGAAGGAAAATCACCGCGGTCCTCTTGACCTGGATCAGGGTGCAGGCGGATGGGTCTGGCTAATTTGGTGCCGCAGGCGTGGAACGGCTATTGCAGAGCTGATGGCCGGCCGACCCGATACCGTTCAGACCGGAACCCAAACCCCGTTACGCGTTTGGGGAAGCAAACAAGGAGCCATCGACAATGGAGGCTGTGTTGGGCGTGGTAGTGGCAGGCGCCATCGTGTACTGGATGCTGCGTGGTGTGGCCGTGCGTGACAAGCCGAAGCGAGTTTCTGTTCCGCCGCTCAGAGATGCCAGGCTGTCCGAGGTGACGCCCGCAGTCCCGCGTTTTGTCGATCCGGTGTGCGGCATGAAGGTGCCGATCAAACAGGGTTACACCGAGCACCTGCACGGCATGGCCTATCACTTCTGTTCGCGCGACTGTCGGGACCGGTTTATCGCTCGTCCGCAACATTATCTGTCGAGCGGGACACTGCCGTTGAACGGATCAGACGAGGCGAGGCCTTGAGGCGGGTGGCCCTGGCCGCCGAGCTGGGTTGCAGCGCGGCTTGACCCTGGACTTTACTCCAGGGTTTATCCTGTGCGACATCCAACTCCGTTGCCGATCACCGTGCCGCTGGCGCATTCAGAAGTGCCGACCGGCGGAACCAGACCAAGGACCAGGGCATGAATCACGACACACCGACCAGTAGCTGCGGACATTGCGCGACAGCGCAGCCGAGCAACTCGACCAAGCCGGTCCAGCCGGCGCAGACGGTAGGGACCCGTTACGGCTGTCCGATGCATCCTGCGGTTGCCAGCGCCAAGCCGGGCAGCTGCCCGCAATGCGGCATGGCCCTGGAAGCCGTGGGGGTGCCGCTGGGCGTTTCCACCCAATGGACCTGCCCGATGCATCCGGACATACGCCGCGATGCGCCCGGCGCCTGCCCTCTGTGCGGCATGGCGCTGGAACCCACGACGCTCGAAGCGCCCGAAGACACCAGCGAATTACGCGATATGAGTCGCCGTTTCGTCTGGGCGGCGCTGTTTACCGTGCCGTTATTCATCGTTTCGATGGGCGATATGTTGCCCGGCAACCCGTTCTCGAACTGGCTGGGTCACAGCGGGCGAATCTGGCTGGAGTTGCTGCTGGCCACGCCGGTGTGCCTGTATGCGGGCTGGCCGTTCTTCATTCGCGGGCTGCAGTCGCTGCGGCATCGCAGCCTGAACATGTTTACCCTGATCGGACTGGGGGTTTCGGTGGCCTACGGCTACAGTCTGGTGGGCGCGTTGTGGCCGGATTTGTTTCCAGCTTCGTTTCGGATGGCCGATGGCAGCGTGGCGGTCTATTTTGAGGCCGCCGCGGTGATCGTGACCCTGATCCTGCTCGGTCAGGTCCTGGAATTGAAGGCGCGCAGTCAGACCAATTCGGCGATCAGGAAACTGCTCGGCCTGGCGGCCCACAGTGCGCGGCGAATCCAGGCCGATGGCAACGAGCAGGACGTGGCTCTGGATCAGGTGCGCGTCGGTGACACTCTACGGGTGCGGCCAGGCGAAAAAGTTCCTGTCGATGGTGTGGTGCTGGACGGGCAGAGCACGCTGGACGAGTCGATGGTCAGCGGTGAGCCACTGCCGGTGATGAAACGCGCCGGCGACCGCCTGGTCGGCGCCACGGTCAACGGCACGGGCTCCCTGCTGATGCGGGCTGAGAAGGTTGGCGCGGATACCCTGCTGTCGAGAATCGTGGCCATGGTGGCCGAAGCCCAGCGCAGCCGCGCACCGATTCAGAAACTGGCCGATCAGGTGGCCGCCTATTTTGTACCTACGGTCATCCTGGTCGCCATCGTGGCCGCCATCGTGTGGGGCAGCGTCGGGCCGGAACCACGTATGGCTTACGCGATCATCGTCGCGGTCTCGGTGCTGATCATTGCCTGCCCGTGTGCGCTCGGTCTGGCCACGCCCATGTCCATCATGGTGGCGATGGGGCGCGGGGCGAGCCTGGGGATCCTGTTTCGCGATGCTCAAGCCATTGAAGTGATGCGTCAGGTCGACACCCTGGTGGTGGACAAGACCGGCACGCTGACCATGGGCAAGCCCAGACTGGTCAGCGTGCATTGCCAGGAAAATCAGGCCGAGGATGAGCTGTTGCGCTGGGTCGCCGCCGTGGAGCAGGGCAGTGAACACCCCCTGGCCGCGGCTGTGGTGGCCGGCGCCAGGGAGCGTGGCCTGGCGATACCGGCGGCCCAGGATTTTGCGTCGCTGACCGGCCAGGGCGTGACTGCCCGGGTGGAAGGCCATGCGCTGGCCCTGGGCAACGCCAGCCTGATGCAGGCGCTGGGCGTGGATGTCTCGGCCCTTGAGGCCCGGGCCCAGGCGCTGCGCGTTGAAGCCCAGAGCGTGATGCTGGTTGCAGTGGATGGACAGGCGGCGGGTTTGCTGGGGGTGGCCGACCCGATCAAGGAGTCCACTTTCGAGGCCATCGAAAAACTCCATGCCGAAGGTATCCGGATCGTGATGCTGACCGGTGACAACCGGCATACCGCGGAGGCCGTGGCACAAAAACTTGGGCTCGACGAGGTCGTGGCCGACCTGCTGCCCCAGGACAAGGTCGCGACGGTCAAACGCTTCCAGGCTCAGGGTGCGATCGTGGCGATGGCCGGTGACGGCATCAACGATGCGCCCGCGCTGGCCCAGGCCCAGGTCGGGATCGCGATGGGCACCGGCACCGATGTGGCGATGGAATCGGCCGGCGTCACCCTGGTGAAAGGCGATCTGCGGGGCATCGTGCGGGCCCGGGTCCTGTCCCGGGCGACGATGGCGAATATCCGTCAGAATCTGTTTTTTGCCTTCGCCTACAACAGTGCTGGCGTGCCGATTGCGGCCGGCATTCTGTATCCGTTCACCGGCCTGTTGCTAAACCCGATGCTGGCCGCCGCCGCGATGAGTCTGAGTTCGGTGTCGGTGATCAGCAATGCCTTGCGCCTGCGCAAGCGCAGTCTGTGAGCGCATCACCGGGCGGGGTGCTTCGCGGCGGGGATGGTCTGCGGATCGTGGGTGGCGCTTTCGGGCCGGGCTATGTGTTCAAGCGCACTCAGGCTGGATCGAGCAGGCAGGAATGCGCCGATCGGAACCGTGACGGCAGCGTCGCGAGGGCTATTTAGCCTTCCAGCTGCCGTCTTTGGCCTGGTAGTACCAGCCCGGCCGGGCGTTGCTGATCCAGCGCTCGGAAAACACCGCGCGGATTTCCGGCTCCCAGTCCGGCTGCGCATTGGCCAGTGCAATCTCGCGGTATAGCGCGGCCCGCTCGGCATTTTCGTCGGCGACCAGTTTGCGCAGGGCATTGCGTTGGGGCAGAGAAACCGCACCGAGTTCGCGCACCGCGATTTCTCCGTTATCCGTCATGCCGATCGCGCCGCTGGCATAAAACGGTTCCAGTTCCCGATGGCGGGCTTGCAGGGCCGCCTTGATTCGCTGTATCGCTGGCGTGCTGGCATCGAAATCGGCCTGCGCGTGCGCGCTGGGAAGCAGGAAGTCGAACACCGCGAGCAGCTTGCGTTGCGGCCCCTGCCACGAGGATTGTGGTGCGCCGGTCGGTGCGGGCGTGGGCGCTGGCGCCGCGCCATACACATCCTGCACAAACTGATCAGCAACCCGTTCCGCCACTGCGGCGGGGAAATACACATTGATCGTGACGCATGCGACGGCAAGCAGTGCGGTCGGTGCCGCAAGTGACCAGCGAATAATCTTCATCAATCCTCTCCTGCTGTGAACGGAATCCAGGGTTTATGGTGGGACGGATTGAGGACCCGCCGACACGGCTTGCAACTGCCGTAACAGCGTATCCCAACTGACGCGCGTAGCGTGACCGACGACATTGATTCGCGGCAGTCCTCGCCCTTGGACAATGAAGTAGCCGCGCTTGTTCTTGGCCGGTCCCAATCCGCCCATGGTGCAGACGCCGTTGTAAAGTACGCAGGACCAGCCCATTTTTTCGTAGCCAAACGTCTCGAAATAGCGCATGAATCCGCTGGACAGGGCCGCGACCCCCTTGCCGCCGCCAACGCGGGAGATGTTGTTGACGGCGCGCTGGCTGATGCGCTGCGGCGATGGGTCATGGTCGGGTGTATACAGCCGGGCGGAAAAGGCCACCGGCCGCCAGGACTCCAGTTCCAGGTCGCTGATGTCGGCATTCAGGCGGCCGTCGATCCGACCGAAGTCGAAGACGCTGGTGAGCTGGGAGAGTTCCAGCTGACGCAGCGCAACATCCGCCGAAGCGCGGGGGACCAGGCCCAAGGGCTGATCGACCACCAGGTTTTCGACCCGCAGGCTGCCGCCGAAGGCCTCGGCCGTCATCGCGCCGTGCAGGCGTAGCTGATTATTGCGGTACTCGACCGGCGGCAGACGCCCGGCCAGCTTGCCGGGAAAACTTGGCAGTCCCAGTGCCGAGCTGAGCAGAGGCAGGCTGACCGGCTCCAGGGTGGCCTGAAAACTGAGCTCGGGTGCAGCCGTATCCAGCGCCTTGGCGCGCAGTTGTTCCAGCGTCAGGACGCCATCAAAGAAATCCACGCGCAGCGGGCGCTCGCTGGTGAGTGCCGCGCCGTGGCTGCGGAATTCCCAGCGCGCGGGTCCAAAGGGCATTCGGCCCAGATACAGTCCGTCCCAGGCCAGGGCGGAAGACTCGACGTGTTCCCCCGCGCGCCACTGCACCACCCCATCCAGACCATACACGGCGAAGCGCCGCGCACGATCATCCAGATGCACATCGGTGAGATTCAGGCGCAGGTCCGTGGCCCGGTTGGCACGGATCTGCACCTGGCCGCTGATCTGGCCCGCGCTGCTGAGTTCATCCAGGGGGGTGCCGGCCAGCCAGGGCTCCAGAGCCTGGCTGTACAGGCCGGGAAAGCTGGCCTGTTCGATGTCGATCCTCAGAGTTTCGACCGCGTGCTCGGCCTGTGGAGAAATCCGGCCCTGGGCGCGGAGGGTGGCGACGCCCTGCTGCTGCCAGCGCAGCTGCCGCAGCTGCACTCTTTCCCGCGCCCCATCCCACCGGGCAGCCAGGCGCAGCTGGGCGGGATACGCCGAATAGTCCTGCAGGATCGGGCTGAGGTAGGCGTAGCCTGCGGCCAGGCGGGCGTTCATCCACAGCTCGAGCTGCCCGTGTTCACGACTGAAGCGAAGATCGATTTGGGCGGACAGACCTTCGGTCGCGAGGGTGGACGCGGCATTGCTCAGATTGAGCTCGTGCAGCTTCAGCTGCAGTTGCCCCTTGCTGAGGCCGCCGTCCGAGCCGCTCAATTCAAAGCGCAGCCGCGCCAATCCAGCGGCGGTCAGACTCGGCGAGTCGGGAGCCAGCGCGGGCAGCAACTGGCTCAGGGCTTCGAGCTGCAGCTCCCGCCCGCTGCCCTTGAGTGACCAGTTCACGCCCTCGCGCAGCAGCTCCAAATGGTCGATTCGGCCCAGGGCTTTTCCGGCAAGATGCAGGCGGCCGTCGGCGCAGCGCAGGCCCTGACGGAACAAACGAAGCTGGCCACAATGCAGGGCGAAATCCCGCAGCACCACCACGTCCTGAGCAGAGCGCAGCGCGGTGGCGCGGACACTGCCAGTGGTGCGCTGGCCGGTGCTGCTCAGTTCCAGCTGGACCTGGCTCAAACGCCAGCCACCCGCCTCGATTTCACCGACCGACAGGGCGGTGTGCAGCCCGGCCAGCGACGGAGACGAGAGGCTCAGCAGCAGGAGCAACAGCGGCGAAGATCTGATGATCGCGGTCACGGTGCAGCTGCCTCAGCGCAGGTTCGGGATGCTCACGCCGGTCGTCGGCGGAAGCTCAGGGTGGCGCCGTTCGGCCAGTGCTTGGCTCAGGCGACGATCAGGCCATGGGCCAGGGCTTTGACAATGGCCTGGGGCTTGTTCTTGGCAGCCAATTTCCGCTTCGAGCGTTCCAGGTGGAAACGCACCGTGCCGTCTGACAGGCCGAGGATGAAGGCGGTTTCGCAGGATGATTTGCCCAGGGCTGCCCACTGCAGACACTCCATTTCACGAAACGACAGTTGCGGTGGTTCGGGACGCGTTTCCGCCCAGTGCTCTTCAACGGTTTCAATCAGGCGGATCATGCGTTCGCGAATCTCGCGCAATTTGGCCTGCGGGCAGTCAGCGATTTCAAAATCTTCCACATCCGTGGTCAGCGACAGCACGCCCAGACCGAACAGGGGGCGATGAAACGGCATGGTCAGCCCGTTGCGGTAGCCGAATTCACCGGCTTCGTGCAGCACCACGGCCTGTTCGGGCAATTGGGCAATGCTGCGGGAGCGGTTTTTCCAGTTGAATGAGTGGGGAGAGCGCCGTGCGGCGTACATGACCGGGTCGCGATGATGCAACTGCAGGCTGTGGTATGCGCTGATCCAGGCCGGATCAGAACAACGCATGAATCTTTCGGGATGGGTCAGGGTCGCGCCCGCACTGATACTGACGCAGTAGCCGTTGAATCCAAGTTCCGCCGCAGCTTGGGCCAATTGCTCAAGCTGGGTGTCCAGGCCGAGCTCGACCTCTGCCATGGTCGGTTCCTGAACCTCTACCGGGTGAGTCACCACACTGCCATTCCATTGTCAGGCAAAGTTTGCGCTGTAGCGATACTAACAGCAGGCCGATGGGGCTTCCAGCGGCCGACCGCAGCGTGCATCAGGCCTCGGTCGGGGCGGCCTGGATCAACGCGGTGGCGGTCGCGGTGGCGATCAGCCGGCCGTTCTGGGACAGCTCCGCGGCCAGATGACAGATCTGCTTGCCGCGCTGGGTCACGCGGCCGCGGCCTTGCAGCAGGCCCACCTGGGCGGGCCGGAGGAAGGACACGTTGAGATTCAGGCTGGGGGCGAACTCGCCGGCCTTGAGGGTGGCTGCCAAAGCCGGCCCCATCGTGTCATCCAGCATGGCTGCGAGAAACCCGCCCTGGACGAAACCGGCCGGATTGGTAAAGGCCTGCTGCGCGGTGAATTGCACTTCAATCGTGCCCTGATCGGCATCGACCTGCATGATCTCGATGCCCAGGGTGTGGGCCGCCGGTGGGGGCGGCAATTCCCCCGACTGGGTACGCCAGAAAAATGCGTTTCTATCCATGCGCGGTGCTGACTCTTCAGTGAGATTCGACAGCCGATAGTGCGACAGCCGGGGGCGCAGCTCAAGCCAGGCGCTTGCAGATGGCGCTTACCGTTGCGACGACTTCGTCATCGGCGCTGATGCGCGCACGCAGGAACACCAGTGCTTTGGATTGGCCCACGACCTCGCCCTGACCCAGCAGCCAGGTCCCGGCCTCGACCGGTGCCACGAAGTCCGTGTGCAGGCTGACCGTCGCGCAGGGGATGCGGCCCATGGCGTGAAACGCGATGCCATTGACCACATGATCTGCGAACGAGCTCAAGAATCCACCGTGGGCAATGCCGAAGGGGTTGGTCTGTTTTTTCTCCACCAAGGCTCGGAACAGCCATTGACCATCAGCTTGTTCGCTGTGGTACAGGGGGCCCACCAGGCCTTCGAAGCCATCATCGATGGGAAATGCCTCGTAGCCGTCGGGTGCCGCATTGTCGGGGGATTCTGCTGTGTCTAAGCTCATGGTGCTGGTCCTTGATCAAGGGGTAAATGGGGTTGAAGCCAGAACTCGGCGCGCGGGTCCATGACCCGGCGCCACAGCGGCGGGAACAGGGCCAGCGCGGCCATGAAAAAGTAGCCCGCGGGCAGGGTCGGGTTGTTGCGCCCCGCTCGCAGCTGGGTAAAGGGCCGACGGATATCGGCGTGATGACTGGAATGCAGGCCCAGGTTGAACAACGCCGCATTGGTCGCAGCCTGGGCGCAGTCCCAGGAATGCCGCGATGAGACGCGTTCATAACGCTGGGTCGACGGGTCATAGCGCCGCTGTAAACCGTAATGCTCGATGTAGTTGATGGTTTCCAGCAGGAAAATCGCCAGGGCTGCGGCAATCAGCATGGTCGTGCCAGCCAGGGGGCCAAACCAGGCGAAAACCGTGGCCAGCCAGCTCAGCTGGATGGCGGCATACCACAGCATGCGATTACGCCAGCCCCAGCACGGGTGTTGTCTACGGCGCAGTCGGGCGAGCTCGATGCGCCAGGCGCTGAGGTAGCCGCCGACGCAGGAACGACGGAAGAAGTGATACAGGCTTTCGCCCAGGCGCGCGGTGGCGGGATCAGCAGGGCTGGCGACATGGCGGTGATGGCCATGCACATGCTCGATGCGAAAATGCATGTACAAGGGCAGGGCGAGCAGGGCAGTGCCAAGTAAACGTGCCGCCCTGTCCCGGCGATGAATCAGTTCATGTGCGACCGGAAAGGCGCAGGCACCGCCCAGCAAGCCGAGCCCATAGCAAAGGCCGCTCAGCTCCCACCAGCGGTAATCCTGCGTGCTCAGGTAATGGCAGGCCGTCAGCAGCATCGCCAGATGGGCTGCGGGGTAAGCCCACAGAACGACTTCAGCGCCGCGTCTCGAGCCGGGGCGGTAAGCGGGCGTCTTGCCGCCAGTCAGCACCGGGAGCATGCCGTCGAGCAGCAGCAGCGCCACCCCGCTGATCGCGCCGGTCAGAAATACCCAGTAGCCAGCCAGGTGAAAGCCCAGGAGGGTGGCCAGCGGGTAAACCATCACCAGGAGGTGGCGCATTATTTTTCCACGACCAGGCCCACGGGCAATAGCGGACGAACCTTGACCGGCAAGCCCGCCAGGTCCTGTAACAGAAACCGCAGTTCAGCCACGGTGTAGGCCCGGCGGTGCGACGCCACGCCGTCGTGAATGAAGTCACGTGACATCCACGGTGACCACAGGCGGACGAACCAGGGGCCATACAGGGTGCGGCGCAGATCGAAAATGAAGATCCGGCGCGCCACCCGACAGGCCTCGCGCACCACCTGAACCACCTGCTCCGGGCTGAAGTGGTGCAGCGATTGAAGATTGACGCAGACATCGAAAGAATCGGCGGCGAATGGCAGTTTCAGCGCATCGCCTGCGGTGAAGCGCAGCTGGCTGCCGTCAGCGGCGTACTCGGGCGCGCTGGGATTGTGGTCCAGGCCGGTGATTTCGGCCTGGCCCCAGTGGCTGGACAAGGCCTGGGCAAACGCGCCGCCGCCGCAACAGACATCAAGAATCCTCGCCTGTTCCAGGCCGTCCAGCATCGGCGCCATTTCTCCGATCAAAACCTGGTAAAGACGCGTGAGGCGGGCGAGCTTTTCGATATCCCGATAAACCCGCTGGGCGGCCGGCGATGTGGGAAAAGCATCGAGAATCTCCGGGGCATTGAAATAGGTCCAGCGCGCGGACCAGCTGGTCCCCGCCCGGAATTCATCCAGCGCTTGCGATAGCGATCTGCTCATGCCCGACCCCCGCCTGTGCTGTTCGACTCGGCGTCCGGACCCGCTGGCTGCGGATGCCAGTCATGACCCGGATTTGATGGAAATACCGTCGCGAACGCTCATGCATGTACGCCACGCTGGCCGGATCCTGGGTGTCGAAATACACCGCGAAATCCAGCAAGGCGGAGCGGCCGAGCACGTGCAGCGGTGTGTGATCAATGGGGCTGACGCCGTAGTCGACGAAATGGCGCAAGGTCTGAAAGCGAGTCAGGCCGATCAAGGCGCGGTAACCCAGGGCGTGGGCGCGTTTCGCGCACTCATACAGCATGATGCCCAGCGCGATGCTGCCGCGGGATGGGGCCGCTACAATGACGTTCTTGAGTTCGAGAAAACGTGCTTCGGGCCCGCAGCCGATTTCCTGCTGCACCAGGGCATGCAGCTCGCTGGAACGATCCGCTTCCTGCAGCGCACAGATGGAAGCGAGTTCATCACCGCAAAAGCTGACGAAGCGATCCGCCTGCGGGTCTGCGCGAATCTTCTCCAGCGGAAATGCGAGGGCCTGGTAGGTCTGCTCCAGCAGGTCTTCAAATACGTTGCCCTGGGCGCCGCTGACCTGAACAAATTGGTAATTTTCTTCAATGCAGCGGTCGTGCATCGTCAATTCACGCTTGCCTTGCATAACGTTCCCCCCCTTCCTGGTGCGGCGCGCGGTGGCTTACGCCGCCGATGACAGGCTTTGGCCACGCGGTTCGATCGGATACTCCAGGGCTTCCTGGAACAGGCGGCCGTAATTGATGAAGGTCATGCGCCGGGCGTGAATGACCAACTCGACCTCATCGGGATGCACGAGCTGATTGACGGCCTGCTTGGCTTCTTCCAGGTGCCGCACATCAAAACCGCCGTGGCTGCGCAGGAAGGTCACGGCATTGCTGGGAATCCCGTAGCGCTGGATCAGAACATCGGCCAGTTGCGAGGCCATCGTGGCACCCAGGCCCTCGGTGGCAGTCGCTACGCCCAGAATACCGACCGGATTTCCATAGGTGGCCATGAAATAATTCTGCGTGATCAGGCCCCAGGCTCCGGACCGGGGCTGACCGGCGAAAATCTCGTCAACCGGTTCATCCAGGCGGCTGACATCCTTGATGCAGAACAGGTCATGGCCGTTTTCTTCCTCGACCTGGTGGAAAAACCAGTTGCGCAGTTCGCGGCGATCATCTTCGAGCCGCGCACCGGCCAGCGCCAGAGCGCGGGAGGTATGCCGGACCAGATGGTAGGTCTGCTGCAAATAGGCGAGATAATGGCCGCGCTTGACCTGGCCTGTGGCCAGAGCCTTGATCAGCGCATTGCCGGCAATGTGCTGCTGGAATTCTTCGGCAGTGGCCTCAACCACTTCATCGTACAGGTCCATGAACGCCTCCATGCTTTTCGTGGGTGCAGTGACTGGGGTGTTTTTCACCTCAAAGCGGTTCCCATAAATAGACTGGTTTGGCGCGCTCGACAACTGGCGTTTTTGCCAGTTGGATGATCCTGAGTTTTGCCTTATATGGCGCGCGCGAGCCACCGCTGATCGGGCGGCGGACGGGCCGAGTTGACGGCTGGTAAAAACGCCAGTTGGAGGGCGCCCGCCTAGCGTCTAAGGTCAGGTTCTATCGCTGCCTGCTGCACTGGCAGCTCGGTTGAGGACCTGGACCATGCCGATACTGATGCGCGGGATGAAGCTATTTGGGCAGCGGTACATCGATGCGATGTGTGCCCATCCCTGGCTGAGCCTGGCTTTGTTGCCGGGACTGGGGCGCCTGTCGGTGTGTTCGGATTTCCGGGTGAACTTCGGGCCGGACAATCCGCAATTGCAGGCTTTTG
The DNA here is from genome assembly GCA_041624435.1 of Oceanococcus sp. Lineage (GTDB taxonomy): Bacteria > Pseudomonadota > Gammaproteobacteria > Nevskiales > Oceanococcaceae > Oceanococcus. The sequence goes on from JBFJVB010000052.1 coordinate 18,402, forward strand.
AACAGCAGCAGAATCGCTATGGAACCAGTGAGCATACGTTGTTCACCCTGGCACCAAGCTCCGCTGGCCGGGAAGCTGTGTTCAGCCCCGCTGCGGCGCGGGCTGTCCTCGGCCTTACCAAGGCCGCATGGTCCCTGCCGCCTGCGATCCGTGTGGAATCCCTGGCCAATTTCCGCCGTGTCCAGGCCCGCGGTAATGCACTGCACGCGGACGAATTATTGCCGAGGGATCTGCCGATAACAGCGTTGCGTCAGGCTGAAATTGCTGCCCTGGCGAGC
>JBFJVB010000053.1:0-18654 GCA_041624435.1 Oceanococcus sp.
GTGGATTTTGCCGCGCAGCGGGGCAAGCAGGGCTTGCTGCTGAACGTGCGGGTGCGAGCCCCCGCCGATCTGGCCGGCACCGTCGTGCTGCTGCGTGAGTCGGCGCAAGGGCAGGACGATATGCGGATCTTTCTGCCCTCCCTGCGCCGGACCCGACGGGTCAGTGGGTCCATGGCCGGGGCGAAGCTGTTCGGCAGTGATTTCAGCTACCAGGACCTGCGGCAGATCTACGGCTCGCTGGGTGCGGGCACCGCCGAGTATGTGCAACAGGCGCAATGGCAGGGTCGGCCGGTCCATCGCATCGCCCTGTATCCGGCCGCCGAGCAGGAGTCGCCGTATACCCGGCTGATTGCAAGTATCGACCGGGAAAATTGCGTGTTACAGAGCGTCGAGTTCTTTGCCGCCGATGAGCAGATGCTCAAGCGCCTGGACGCCGATGTGGCCAGCGTGACCAAACTGGGTGAACGGCATCTGGCGCAGATCTACGTGATGCGCGATCTGACTGAGGACTCACACACCAAGCTCACCCTCAAGAACTGGATATTCGATGAGGAAATTGCCCGAACCGCATTTACCCCGGTGAATTTTCAAAACTACCGTCGGCCAGCGCCATAAGGTCGGGCAGCGTGGCTTTCAGGCACGCCGCCCGGCTGATGGATTATTACAAGCTGGGCAAAGCGCCATGCAAGGGGACCTGAACGCGTCCACGCACGCTGACCACGCTGGCGCTGATATCGCGTGAACTGGAGAAGGCAAAACCATCGTGCAGGCCGTAGATCAACAACACCAGTTGATCGCCTGCGCTGATGCGCTCTGCGACGCCCACCATTTCGATGTGATGTTCACCCAGGCCACGCACCGGAATGACCTGTTCTTCGATCAGTTCAGGCACCAGCGGGGCGAATTCACCGGTCTTGATCACGCCCAGACCGAGGTAGATGGTCGAATCACAGGTGCCGAAGCGGATCACCGGGTCGGTCTGTGACTGACACAGGCCATCCAGGGTCGGGTCGCCAAAGGACACGGTAATCTGCGCGGTCGGAATGCCCGCCAGCACGTCGCCGCCCGTATCGATCGCGCGCAGTGGCACGAGCATGGGTTGCGGGTCGTTCAGGGTGACCGGCACGGGTAAACCACCGGGGAGCTCGATCGGGAAATCCTCGCCGCCTACGGGCATCTCGGGTAGCGCCACCGCGTCGCCGACATCCAGCGAAAAACAGATGTCCTGGCCGCTGCGGATGATGTCATCGGCATTACCGATGCCGAGCAACTTGTCATTGAACCAGGCCAGGGTCGCAGCGTCCTTGTCGATCGGGCCGCACTCGGTTTCCAGCGGCAGGGTCTGATTGGACAGGCCTTGCTCGAGCAGGCCCGGGTTGGGCGCCAGGATATGATGCCCGAAGCTGTAGCTGAGCAGTCGCACATCACCACCGGCCCGCTGCAGGCAGGTGTAATTCCGCCAGGCCTCGTTCAGATTGAACAGGTCGTCGCGCGGTCCTTGCCAGAGCAGCGCATCGACTTTCGGCACCCGCCGCTCGGAAGGCGTGAGCACGGTGTACTCACCGCCTGCGGTCAGCGGCATCAACTGGTAGAGCGGGTCGAAAGTGTAGGCAGCGGTGTCGCCGTGATCCAGCGGCTGAAGATCCAGCGGGTTCTCGCAGAAATAGCGCATTGAGTGATAGGCGAAAAACGGCTCGGCGGCGTCAGGAAACCGGCCGGTCACGCCGCCCTCGACCAGGGTCGCACGGATCAGCGTGTCCTGGCCGAATTCGGTCTGGGCATCGCCCGCACCCGCCAGGAACAGGGCCCAGTACGATTTCACCACACCGTTCGGGTTCAAGCTGTAATTCAGATCGTGTGGGGCGATCTCCGGTACGATCGCGTCCAGACGCCGATCCGGGTCCTTGTTCAGCAGCAGATACTGATACATGCCGCCGTAGCTGCCGCCGATCGAGCCCAGGACCAGATTGTTCTGGCGGTAGCGCAGATAATCCAGGTGCTGTTCGGCCCAGTCCACGATCGCGACCAGGTCCTCGCCTTCGAAGTCCGGGTCCATCACCCGGACCGTGCCACCGGAATCTGGCGAGCCGCGCTGATCGATGCTGATCACCGCATAGCCGGCCGCGGTCAGGGCCGCAAACGAACCCACGGCGGTGGAGCGGCTGCCCGAATAACCATGGCCCTGCAGGATCAGGGCGTGTTTTACGCCGCAATCGAAACCATCCGGCTCATGCACCTGAAACGAAATATTTTCGCCATCGACCCGTGAAGGGATATTGACGTGATAGGCGCGACCGCCCTCCAGGCTGGTGCTGGTCGCACACGAGGCCGCCGAGACCTCACTGCCATACGGCAGTTCGCCGCGACTGGCCAGTGTGCTGGCCTGCTCCACGGGAGCGGCCTGACTCGGCACCCGGTCTGCGGAGCACGCACCCAGCGCCAAGCCCGCCGCCAGTATGAGCGGTGTGTTGATACCAAAACGCATAGTTTTTCTCTCAAGTGTTCAAGTGCCATTGACGCACAGGACGGGGAGCAGCCTGCCCGGTCTTGGCAAGGCTATCGCAGCTGCAAATCGGTTATTCACAAAAATTTTGCATCGCTCAGGAGATGCTAATCCAAGAATTAACGGAGTCCAAGCCATGGCAATCACCGCTCACCCACCCGCTCTTCATACGGTCAGGCCCGAGGCCGCGACGCCTGCGACGGGATGGCGCTCCGCTGCGCTGGTCTCCGGTGCGTCCTGGATGCTGGGCTTCGGCGTGGCGCTGCACCTGGGCGGTCTGGCTGGACTGATCACCGGTGTCCTGACGGTATTCGCCGTGCCAAGCCTCTGGCTGTCCTGGCGAGTGCATCACGCCCAGGACTGAGTCCGCGTCACCACTGAGCCTGCTCACGCCCGAGAGATGAACTCCCGGGTGGCGGTGTTCACTTTCACCACTTCACCCTCGGCCAGATATTCAGGCACCTGGATCTCCAGGCCGGATTCAAGCACGGCCGGTTTGCTCCGGGCACTTTGACTGGCGCCCTTGAGCGCCGGGGCGGTTTCCACCACTTTCAAGTTCACCGTGCCCGGCGGTTCGATCGCCACGCAGCGGTCCTCGACAATCAGCGCGCTGTAGCCGCTGGCATTGTCCAGCAGGAACGGCGTCACGTTTTCGAGCTGCTCCGCTGACAGGGTGTGCTGCGTGTAATCGGCTTCGTCCATGAAGGTATAGCCGTCCGCATCCTGATACAGGAACTGTACCGCGCGCCGCTGGAAATCGACTTCACTCAGCAGTTCATCCCCCTTGAAACTCTGATCCAGCTTCTGGCCGGTCTGGGCATGATTCAGCCGGACTTTGTAGAGCGTGCTGGCGCCGCGGGCAGTGGGGTTATGGGCCTGAACATGGCGGACGATATACGGCTTGGCGTCGATGGCGACGACCATGCCGGATTTCAATTCAGCGGCTTTGGGCATGAGAGACGTAGCAGCAGTGATGGCGGGCTGCGCAGCTTACTGCTTCCGAACCTGACGCTCCAGTGGCCAGGTGCGCTTGGACCGGTTCCGGTATTTTCAAACCAGCTCTTAAGCTCTGGGCGACAGTTCTGTATGCTGCACTTTATTCAGGCAATCGATCATCATCATAAGGACGGCTGCGACGCATGCGGAACAGGCAGGTATACCGGACCGGTGAAGGTGGGCGCGAACCGGATCAAGGCGCCAGCCATGGCGGATTGAAACGCTACCTGATGCTGATTGTTCTGGGCTGGAGTTTGAGTTTTGTCAGCCTTGGCGCAGATGCGCCACAGGGGGCGCGAGTGATCGCCCACCCCGATGTGGATACCGCCTATCTGACGCGCGGTTTTCTGCGCTCCGTGTTCACTCTGCGGGTCCGGGTCTGGCCCGATGGCGGCCCGGTGCGGATTTTCGTCCTGGATGATGGTGACCCGGTGCATGTGGCGTTCAGTCGGGATGTGCTGGGCACTTACCCTTATGTCTTGCGGCGCACCTGGAACCGGATGACCTTTACCGGCATTGGTCTGATTCCGGTGCGGGTATCTACTCTTGAAGAGATGCGCCAGCGGGTGATGAGCACACCAGGCGCCATCGGGTATGTGAAAGCAAAAGAGGGAGATGCGTCGACGCGTCTGCTGCATGTGGCAAACCGATGGGGAGTAATGAAATGAGTGGGCTACCAGCAGTGCACCTGGCCTGGATTCTGCCGCTGTTGTGCACGGCGCAGACCCTGCAAGCCAAGGAGCTGGAGATTCATGGCTCGATGGCGCAGGGCTATGTGATTTCCGATGGCAACAACGCATTTGGCTCCAGCACCAACGGCAGCACCGAGCTGAATGAGGTGGCGCTGAACTTCCGCACTTCGGTGACCCCCGCGGTGCTGATTTCGGCGCAGGCGATGGCCCGCAAATCCGGTGGCAGTGATGATGGCCGGATGCGGCTTGATTTCGCACAGCTGGACTACCAGTTCTACACCGGGCTGCGTGGGGATGCCGGTCTGCGGCTGGGGCGACTGAAGAATCCCTATGGGCTGTATAACGACTCGCGCGATGTGGTGTTTTCCCGGCCCGGGATTACCCTGCCGGCCTCGGTGTACTTTGAAGGCGTGGGACTGCGGGATCTGTTCTTTTCATCCGACGCAGGGCAGCTGTATGGCCACTGGATATCCGGCGATTACGCCTCCGACGTGATCGTGGGTCTGAGTCGTACCTTTGATGCGACCGATGATTTCAAGCGCTCATTGAGTTCGGGGCCGCTGGACGGCGCGATCAAGATCCGCAATTTCACTGTGGCCCAGTGGCTCAATGAGTGGGATTCGGGGCGGTATCGAGCCGGCTTGAGCTACCTTGGCGCCAATGTGTTTTTCGAGCCCGATGATCCGGCGCTCAGTTTCGCCCGGTTCAAGATCTCTGCCGATATCGGCGTTGTGTCGCTGCAGTATCAGTCGGAACTCAGCGCCCTGACTTTCGAGTACATGGTCTACGCCACCAAGATCGACAGTGCGCGCGGTGATTCCCGATCAAAGGGCGACGGGGCCTATCTGCAATACCGCTATCTGCTGGCCGAGGACTGGGCCGCCTTGACGCGCTATGACCTGACCTACAGTAACCGCAATGACCGCGACGGCCGGGACTATGCTGCCGGGAATCCCAACCGGCAGCGGCATTCACGCTTCAGCCGCGATCATATGGTCGGATTGCAGTGGACGCCGACCCTGAACTGGGGGGTGTTCGCCGAATACCACTACATCGATGGCACGGCAAATGTCAGCTCGGCGGACAATCAGGGGCGCGAGCGGGAACGTTATTGGCAGACCCTCTTGCTGATGCTGGCCTATCAGTTCTGAGCCGACGCTGAATGTGGAGGCTCAGGGCCAGTTTCCAGCTCAGGTAGAAACCACCCAGCGGCTCAGCCTGCTGTGGAAGCTGTTGATTCCCTGCGTACTGGTCATCGCGGCCATTACCGGTCTGATGGCCCTGCAGAACTGGCAATTGCTCAGCGCGCAGCTGGTCGAAAGGACCAAGGAGCAACTGGCGGGAGACGAGCGGGTCCTGGTCAACCTGTTTGACCAGATGCGCAATGAGTACGCGCATATTGGTACCGAATTGTCCGCGGTGATAGACGAGTCGGCACCACAGCGTCTGCATGCCTATATCGAAAACTCGCCGGACATTTTCGCCCGGCTGAATTGGCTGAGTGTGTACGACACGGATCAGCGCCTGCTGTCACGCTGGGTGCCGTTTGGATTGCAGGCCGATTTTGCCGAGACCATCCGGGCGGATCTGCTCGCCCAGGCGGGGGCCGCGCTGCGGCCGATCGGACGGATTCATTGCGCCGCCGATTGCGAATTTGTCATCGCCATGCCGGCGATCAAGGCCCAGCAGCAGTATCTGCTGTTGCTGGCGGCGCCGTTGGCGGATGTCGTCCCGACCTACGCGGCTCTGACCGGTGCGGAGCTGGCCCTGCTCGTGCAAGCGGCCAACACCCGGTCCCGTCTGGTCGCCCAGTCCCCGGGGGGCGCAATGCCCACTGCTTTCCTGGTTGAAGTCACTTCCGGCCAGGCCGGGGAGCAGTACGGCGAGCGTTGGTTCAATGATCGCTTCATAGCCTATCGGCTGGCCGATCTGTCCAGCGTCAGCAGCAAGGCCAATGTGTTGCACACGGTGTTGATCCGCGATCTGACCGACAAGCGGGCGGCGAGTCGGGCGCAGGCGCTGCGACAGCTGATGCTGGAATCCCTGGTGGCGCTGATCGGCACGATTTTTCTGCTGTGGCTGATCTCCAGAAATCTCAAACGCCTCAGTCGGGTGACGGCGATTCTGCCGATGCTGTCCGAAGCAGGCGCGTATCAGCAAACCCGGGAGGCGCTGAGCCGGGCTTTCCCGCATAGCCGCTGGGGGGATGAAGTCGATACGCTTCGATCGACCTTGAGCTGGCTGAGCGAGCGGCTGGAACAGCTGCATGGCGCCGAGGCGGCCAGTGACGCCAAATCACGCTTTCTGGCCACCATGAGCCACGAAATCCGCACCCCGATGGGCGGGATTCTCGGCCTGGCCGAAATCCTGAATCGGACACCGCTGTCCGACGATCAGCGCCGCATGAGCCAGATGATTCAGGATTCCACGGTCAATTTGCTCAGCATTATCAACGACGTGCTGGACTATTCACGGATCGAGGCCGGCGCCGCCGAGGTGGAAGCGCATGAGTTTGATCCCGTGGCCCTGGTCGAGTCCGTGGTGGACATGGTGGCGGTCACCGCGAGCAACAAAGGCCTGCGCCTCAAGTTGCTCACCGCCCCCGACGTGCCGGCGCAGACCCGCGGAGATCTGGGCAAGATACGTCAGATTCTGCTGAATCTGCTGTCGAACGCCATCAAGTTCACCGCCCAGGGTGCGGTGACCATGCAATTGAGCGTGGACTGGCAGGTCGCGGATCAGTGCCGCCTGTGTTTTGCCGTTCAGGACACCGGAATCGGTATTCCCGAGGAGGCTCAGGCCAAGATCTTTCAGCGTTTCTCTCAGGCGGATTCATCCACCACCCGGCGGTTTGGCGGCAGTGGTCTGGGCCTGGCCATCTGCGATGGCCTGGCAAGTTTGATGGGGGGCTCGATCGAACTCGAGTCGGCTCCGGGTCAGGGGGCCTGTTTTCGGTTTTTCGTCGATTTGCCGGTGCTGAGCCCCGCTTCGGCAGGCCTTCCCAGCCTGCAAGATTGCCTGGTGAACTTGCAGCTGGATGCCGACGAAACGGCGTGCTGGGGCGCCCATCTGCGTGCCGCCGGCGCTGCGCTGGGCGGGCAGGCCAGCGCCGAGACGCGGGTCGTGGTGGATTTGCGCGATGACCCTTCGGGCGACCGCAGCTGCGTGGAATGCCGCCATAGCCAGGACGGACAAGTACTGATCCGTAAACTGTCGCGGCCGATCAAGCCGGCTCGGCTGGCCGCGATGATCGTGTCCCTGGGCGAGGCGGGGGACGAGGAGAGCGTGCAAACCCTGGCGCCACAGCTCACCCAGTTTTCCGCGCGCATCCTGGTGGTTGAGGATCAGGCCGTCAACCGTGAACTGCTGGGGCGTCAGTTGCAGCAGCTGGGCTGTGAGGTGGTCCTGGTCGAGCACGGCCGCCAGGCTCTGGACGAACTGCGACGCGGGCATTTCGATCTGCTGATATCGGATCTGCATATGCCGGTGATGGATGGCTATGAGCTTGCCCGAAACCTTGCGCAGCATCACGATGAACTGGTTCGAAAAATGCCGATCGTATTGCTGACGGCGAGTGCCAGCCCTCAGGATCTGGCGCGCTTGCGGACCCGGGGGATCGCGCGCAAGCTGATCAAGCCGGTTCGTCTGAGCGAACTCGAACATTGCTTGCTGGAACTGGGGCTGGACACCACATCCGACTCGGCGCCGCCAGCAGAGCAGGCCAGCAGCGCGCAGGAGGCGGCTGCAAGTGAGCCGCTTGTGCTGGATCTGGACCTGGTACGCGAGGTCATCGGTGACGATCTGAGCGATCTGGGAAGCTATGTCGAACTCTTCGAGCAGACCTGTCGGCCGCTGTTGCAGCAATGTCGGGAAGCGCTTGAAGGTCAAGACCTGGCTGAACTCGCCGCGCTGGCCCATCGTCTCAAAGGCTCGAGTCGATCACTGGGTGGTCTGCGACTGGCGCAACGCCTGCAGCAGCTTGAAAGCGCCTTGCCCCAGCAGGATGTGGCAGCGCTGGGCGTGCTGCTCGACAAGACAGAAGTGGATTTCGAAGAATTCCTCGCCGCCCTCAATACCGCAGGGTAGTCATGGATCGCAGCGCCAAGACGGCTGACGCCGCGTGGTGGCGGTCACGGGCGACAGCCCGACAATGCTCCATACCCTGGCTGTGATCTCTCAGTAGGTTGTTCATCCGGGGTGATTCCCCGGAAGCTTCAGGTGCGACCCAGTCCGCCTCAAAGAAGCCCCGGACGAACAGGCACAAAAATGCCCGTTTAATGATCCGCGGTCGAGCTCGGTTGGTTCGCCGAGTCGTCGATGAAGGGCTGCGCCCCATGGAAGTCGCCCAAGCGGCGGGCGTGAGCCCGCGCGCCGTCGACAAAAGGATCGCTTGCGGCCGGGCTGATAGCCGGGACGCCGGGCGGTCATGATCTTGGGTGTTTTTTGGTGTCTTGCAATGCAAATTGCGAAGCAATTCGCCAGGCCATTTGCAAATCAACGGCTCCGGTTTTTGCCGAAGTTTGCCGTTTTGTAGTTTTTTCAATCACTTGCGGTGATTAGCAAAACTGGCATGAAAGCTGCAAATCACATTGCGACACGACGCCTGAGTCGCCCTACCCATCGCACGCTTTTAGGAGATCACGATGTCCCTGGACAAAACCGCCCTGTTGCTGATTGGCTTTCAGAATGATTATTTCGCCCCCGATGGCATCTTGCACAAGGTCATTGAAGAATCGTCCCGGGTGACCGGGGTGATGAACAATACCTTGAACCTGTTGGAGTGCGCCGGCGACAACTTCGCCATGGTGGTTTCCACACCCATCCACTTCACCGCCGATTACAGCGAACTGGATGAGCCCGTCGGGATTCTCAAGACGATCAAGGAGGTGGGGGCGTTCAAGGAGGGCACCCGGGGCGCCCGCACCGTCGATGAGCTGGAGCGCTTCTCCGCTCTGATCACCCAGGTGCCCGGCAAACGCGGCCTCAATGCATTCTCCAACACCCAGCTCGAGCAGTTGCTCAGGGCCAATGATATCGAAAACCTGATCCTGGCCGGCACGGTGACAGCCATCTGCATCGACTCCACGGCCCGGCACGCGGCAGACCGGGGCTTTGGGGTCAGCGTCCTGTCGGACTGCACCTCGGGCCGGACCACGTTCGAACAGGATTTCTACTGCGACAACGTTTTTCCCCTGTACGCCAAAGTGCTCACCAGCGAGCAGTTGCTTAGCGCCTGATGGCGCGTCGGCCGGAGCCGGAATTCATGAACAAGCCCACCGAAAGCGAACTGCAGCTGCAGATCAACAACCGCCTGGTTGAGGAACTTTCCCAGCGCCAGCGGGAGTTCCAGACCCTGATTGATCTGCTGGAGGAGATTGTTCTGCGTCTGGATCCGGACGGTACGATCCGGCTGCTGAATCCGTCGTGGGTGAACAAGCTGGGCTACCCGGTGCAGACCTGCCTGGGCAGCGATCTCACTTCTTTCGTTTCCAGCGCCCCGGCCCGTGCGGCCCTGCGGGAGGCCTTGCGTAGCGATCTTTCCATCATGCAGGAGCTCAAGCTGGCCACGGGTTTCGGCGAGGTTCGGGATTTCGTGCTGCGCGCCAGCCGGGAGGGCGATGCCTGGTACGGTTCGCTGTTCGATGTCACCGACCAGCAGCGCACGCTCCAGGCGCTACGTGAGAGTGAAAACCGGGCCCGCAAGCTGTCGCTGGTGGCTCAACGGACGGACAATCTGGTGGTGATTACCGATCGACACGGCCGCGTCGACTGGGTCAATGCCGGTTTCGAAAAAGCCACCGGCTATGTCCTGGCCGAGGTCAAGGGCTACCGGCCGGGTGCGATCCTGCAAGGGCCGCTGACCGACGCCGCAACGGTCCGCCACATGAGTGAAGCCCTATCGCAAGGCCAGGGTTTTTCTGTCGAGGTTGTCAATTACAACAAGCAGGGCACACCGTACTGGGTCAGCATCGATTGCGATCCGGTGCATGATGTCGATGGTCAGCTGCAAAGCTTTATCGCGATCGAACGGGATATCACCCGGGCCAAGCAAGCCGAGGCGGACATGCGCACCGCGCGTGATGAAGCCCAGCAGCTGAGTCGGGAGCGGACCCGTTTCGTTGCCAATATGTCGCATGAAATCCGCACGCCGCTCAATGCCATGTTGGGCATGAGTTCGCTGCTGGCGGACACGCCGCTCAGTGCCGAGCAGAAGAGTTATCTGGACACCGTACAGAACAGCGGCAAGGCACTGCTCGCCCTGGTGAATGACGTGCTCGATTTCGCCAAGCTGGAATCGGGCCAGCTGCCGTTTGAATCAATGCCGTTCATGACCGCCGAACCCTTCGAAGAAGCGGTGGATATCGTGGCCCCCAGCCTGCGGGAGAAGCGGGTTGGCCTCGGCCTGTCCTTTGCGCCGGAAGTGCCTGCCAGCCTGGTCGGTGACCACAACCGCCTACGCCAGGTGGTGCTTAATCTGCTGTCGAACGCAGCCAAATTCACCGCCCAGGGCCATATCCATGTCCATGTGGGCTGGGCGCAGCGGGGCGCCGACCCGGGCTGCCTGCGCGTCACGGTGGCGGACACGGGAATCGGCATCGAGCCGGAACGCGTGGATGCCCTGTTCAATGAATTCACCCAGGCGGACCCCTCGATCACCCGCAAGTTCGGCGGCACCGGCCTGGGCCTGGCCATCTGCCGGCAGATCTGCGAACAGTCCGGCGGTCGCATCTGGGCGGAGAGCCGGCTTGGCGCGGGCTCCTGTTTCAAGTTCGAAATGCAGTTGCCGGCGGGACAGCTGGCAGCCGAAAGTCCCGTGAACTGGGTGTTGCAGCACGCCGAGGTGGCTCCCTACCGGCAGCAGGTCATTGCTACCCTGGCTCAGGTCGGCGCCACGATCCGTGGACCGAACGCCCCGTGCGGTCCTGAGCGGCTGAGCGTGATTCAGGCGGATGGTCGGGAGACTGCGGTGGAGCTGTCGCCCCTGTATGACATCCTGACGCCGCGCCGCCTGCGCCAGCAGATTGCCCTGGCCGTTGATGGTGAGCCGGCCCGCCCGTCCAGGCCGACACGCCTGCCGGAGACCGGCGCCGGATTGCGGGTGCTGATTGCTGAAGATGTGGCGCCGAATCAGCTGGTGTTGCGGTTGATGCTGGAGCGCCTGGGGTGTCAGGACATCGTGGTGGTGGATGACGGCCAGCAGGCCATCCATGCGATCGAGCGGGAACCCTTCGACCTGGTGCTGACGGACATGCATATGCCGGTGCTGGATGGCCTGGACGCAGCGACGGCGATTCGCGGGCTCGACCTGGCCCACCAGCCGCTGATTGCGATCGTGTCGGCGGATGCCACGACCGATGCGCGAGATGCGGCCCGTCGGTCCGGGATTGATCGCTGGGTGTCGAAACCGGTCAACCGCAGTGAACTTGCTGATCTTCTGGCGCAGGTGCAGGCGCGCAGCGCCGCCGCGGCGTGAGGCGGGGCCGCTGGATTGGCCCGCGGTCGCGGGCGGCCAGGCCGGCGCAGGCAGCAATCCGGCTGCCGCGCAGTTCGCAAACTTGACGAAAATTTGATCCGGGTTCTGTTCTGCTGGGCTACCGCTGGCCTAACGGAGACCGACAAGCCATGCGCAACAAGATGCTGATGCTGATATTGACGATGGCCATGGCGCTGCTACCGCCGCTCGCGCAGAGCCGCGATGCAACCGGTCAGGCGCTGAACTATGCCGAATTGATTCGCGATGCCTGGCCGCAATCCTGGTTACGTGTGGAGCAGCAGCGCTGGCTGGCGGCGAAGGCTGCCGAGGCGATGCAGGCTTGCCTGCAGACCGGACAGACGCCGGTGGCCTGTCGCCAGCAGATTGTCGACAGCCTGATCGAGGTGATCGGTGAAGAGCCATTGTCCAAGCTGAGTTACACCCGCCTGGAGTAAACCTGGAAGCCGGTCAGCCCGGCTCCCAGGTTCGGCCTGGGTTCAATCAGTCGCGCTGATCAGCCGGCTGGTAGGCTTGCTGCTCGGGGCCGACATAATTCGCCGATGGGCGAATGAGGCGGTTGTTTTCCCGTTGTTCAAACACGTGCGCGGCCCAGCCGGTGATCCGGCTGATCACGAAAATCGGCGTGAACAAGGCGGTGGGAATGCCCAGGAAGTGGTAGGCCGTGGCGTGATAGAAATCCGCATTGGGAAAGAGTTTCTTCTGCTCCCACATGACCTTGTCGATGGCTTCCGAGATCGCATACAGGTTCTGCCGATAGGCGGTGTCACCGAACAGGGCCGGATCATCGGAGTCGGCGAATTTCTTCGACCATTGCTTGATGATGCCGTTACGCGGATCGGAAGTGGTGTAGACCCGATGGCCGAAGCCCATGATCTTCTCCTTGCGTTCGAGCATGCCCAGAGTGCCTGAGGTGGCGTCGTCGGCATCCTTGAACTTTTCGATCATGGCCATGGCGGCTTCGTTGGCACCGCCATGCAGGGGGCCGCGCAGCGCGCCAATCGCGCCGGTAATCGCGGAGAAGATGTCGGAAAGCGTGGCGGTGATCACCCGGCCGGTGAAGGTGGAGGCATTGAATTCATGCTCCGCGTACAGAATCAGGGACACGCCCATGCAGGCCACGTGTTCGGCGGGTGCGGGTTTGCCATGCAGCAAATGCAGGAAATGGCCGCCAATGGTGTCATCGTCGGTCACCGTGTTGATGCGTTGGCCATTGTGGGCAAAGTGATACCAGTACAGCAGCATCGAGGGGAAGCAGGCCAGGAGCCGGTCGGCTTTGTCGTGCTGCTGCGCCGGGTCGGTTTCCGGCTCGATGCAGCCCAGCACGGAGCAGCCCGTGCGCAACACATCCATCGGATGGGTGTCCTTGGGTAATTGCTCCAGGGCGATCTTGACGCCGGCCGGCAGATCACGCAGGCCCTTGATCTTGGCCACATAGGCAGCGAGTTCGGCCGGGCTGGGCAACTTGCCGTACATCAGCAGGTAGGCGACTTCCTCAAAATTGCCAGCGTCGGCGAGGTCTTCGATCGCATAGCCACGGTAGGTGAGGCCGGAACCGGCCTGGCCGACGGTGCACAGGGCGGTGTCTCCGGCGGTAATGCCCGCCAATCCAGCGGTATTTTCAGGTTTACTCATTACTGCTTGATCCTTGGTTGATACAAATTAACAGGTGGCCGGGGCGGGTTGCGGTTGCAGGCTGGCCGCCAGCTCGGCGGCGCCATGTGCCCGGAAATAGGTCTTGCCCAGGGTCAGAATCAGCCGTTCGATGCGTTCGAACGGTTCCACGCGCAAGGGCACCACGATACCTTCCCAGACCGCGACGGAGGCCCGTGCCATGTCTTCGGCTGGAATGTCAGTCACCATCAGGCCGGTATCAATAGCATCTTGCATGACGGTTTTCATCGCGCGGATGGATGATTCATCGAATTTGCGATGCGCTTCGATGGCGGCATTGGTGTTCAGGCTGCTGGAACTGAGCCAGTAGCCGGCGACCCCGGTGCGGATGCGGGGGTCGCGCAGCAGATTGACCACGCCATAAAACATCTGCTTGAGCTGTTCGCCGGTGCTGGTCTGCTGATGCATCGGCGCGATCACGTGCTGGCTGAAAATCTGATGCAGCTGGCGCTGACAATCCAGGAACAGGGCTTCCTTGCTGTCGAAATGCCAGTACAGGGCGGCCTTGGTCACGCCAGCGGCTTTGGCCACGTTCAGCATCGAAACCCCGTCATAGCCATAGCGGCCAAACATCCGGAACGCGTGGGTTCGGATGCGCTCCAGGGTGTCGCCTTGCTCGATCGCGCGTTTTCGGGCCATGCGGTTCGGTTAATTATCCGGTCGGTTAATTGACCGAGTATAGCAAGCCGGGGTCGGCGGCAGCGGGGCGTAGCCTGGACGGCCAATCAGTCGATTTCGACCATTTCGAAATCCGACTTGGGGGCTCCGCAGTCGGGGCAGGTCCAGTCGTCGGGTACATCTTCCCAGCGGGTGCCGGGGGCGATGTTTTCCTCGGGGATGCCTTCGGCCTCGTCGTATTCGAAATCACACACCAGGCAGCGCCATCTTTTCAATGTCATGGAAGTTCTCGCTCGTTTCAGGGGAGCAAATAAAACCGGCGATAATAGCGCCAAGCCGGAACATGTACTAATATATCTGGTTATCCGGATAAAGAGATATATGCGCGTGAACCAGACCGAGCAATTGCAGCAGCAGCTTTCCCAGCGCATTTTGGTGCTGGACGGGGCCATGGGCACTCAGATTCAGCAATACAAGCTGGAGGAAGCGGATTACCGCGGCGCGCGATTCGCGGACTGGGGGCAGGATGTCAAAGGCAATAATGATTTGCTGTCCTTGAGCCAGCCCGAGATCATCCGCTCGATCCACGAGGCCTACCTGACTGCCGGGGCCGATATTGTGGAAACCAACACCTTCAATTCCACCTCGATTGCGCAGGCCGATTACGGCATGCAGGAACTGGTGTACGAGTTGAACAAGGTTTCCGCCGAACTGGCCCGGCAGGCCTGCGATGCGGTGGCGACGCCGGACCGGCCTCGCTGGGTGGCGGGCGTGCTCGGGCCGACCAATCGCACCGCGTCGATTTCGCCGGATGTGAATGATCCGGGGTTTCGCAATGTGCGTTTTCCCGAACTGGTCGAAGCCTACACCGAGGCCATGCACGGTCTGGTCGATGGGGGTACCGATATCATTCTGGTCGAAACCATTTTCGATACGCTCAATGCCAAGGCCGCCCTGTACGCGGTCGAACAGTACTTCGATGCCCAGGGCCGGCGTTTGCCGATCATGATCTCCGGCACGATCACCGACGCTTCCGGGCGAACCCTGTCCGGTCAGACCAACGAGGCGTTTTACAATTCCCTGCGTCACGCCGAGCCGCTGCTGTTCGGTCTGAATTGTGCCTTGGGGCCGGATCTGTTGCGCCAGTATGTGGCTGAACTGTCGCGCATCGCCGAGTGTTACGTTTCCGCGCACCCCAATGCCGGTCTGCCCAACGAGTTTGGCGAGTACGATCTGGGACCGGAGGCGATGGCCGAGCATATTCGCGAGTGGGCGCAAAGCGGCTTGCTGAACGTGGTCGGTGGCTGTTGTGGCACCTCACCGGAACACATCGCGGCGATCGCCAATGCGGTCGAAGGCCTGGCGCCGCGCCAGCCCAAACCGCACGACAGTCGCCTGCGCCTGTCCGGGCTTGAGCCCTTCAACGCCGTAGCCTGATTACCCTGCTGGAACAAACATGACCCAACAAACCGCCCAGTTCATCAATGTGGGTGAACGCACCAATGTCACGGGCTCGGCCCGCTTTCGCAATCTCATCAAGGATGGTGATTACGAGGCGGCGCTGGAGGTGGCCCGGCAGCAGGTGGAGAATGGCGCGCAGATCATCGACATCAACATGGATGAGGGCATGCTGGATTCGCAGGCCGCGATGGTGCGCTTCCTCAGCCTGATCGCGGCGGAACCGGATATCGCCCGCGTGCCGGTGATGATCGACTCCTCGAAATGGTCGGTGATCGAAGCCGGCCTGCAGTGCATTCAGGGCAAGGGGGTGGTGAACTCGATCTCGCTGAAAGAGGGGGAGGAGAGCTTCATCGAGCAGGCCCGCAAGGTGCGCCGTTACGGGGCGGCGGTCGTGGTCATGGCCTTCGATGAGGAGGGCCAGGCCGATACCGAGCAGCGCAAGGTGGAGATTTGCCAGCGCAGTTACCGGATCCTGACCGAGCAGGTCGGCCTGCCACCCGAGGACATCATTTTCGACCCGAACATTTTCGCCGTGGCCACGGGGATCGAAGAGCACAATAACTACGCGGTGGATTTCATCCAGGCGACGCGGCGGATCAAGCAGCTGTGTCCGGGCGTGCACATTTCCGGTGGGGTCTCGAATGTGTCGTTCTCCTTCCGCGGCAACGAGCCGGTGCGTCAGGCGATCCATTCGGTGTTTCTCTACCACGCCATCCAGGCGGGCATGGATATGGGGATCGTCAATGCCGGTCAGCTGGCGGTGTATGACGATCTGGATCCGCTGCTGCGCGAGCGGGTCGAAGATGTGATCCTGAATCGGCGGGCCGACTCCACCGAACGCCTGCTGGAAATCGCGGATCAGTTTCGCGGCAGCGGCGAGCAGGCCGAGGCGGTGACGGCGGAGTGGCGGGAAAAGCCGGTGCGCGAGCGGATCAGCTACGCGCTGGTGAAGGGCATTGCCGACTACATCGAAGATGACACCGAGCTGGCGCGCAAGGAAATCACCGAGGCCGGCGGTCGTACCATCGAGGTGATCGAGGGGCCGCTGATGGACGGCATGAACGTGGTCGGTGATCTGTTCGGGGCCGGCAAGATGTTTCTGCCCCAGGTGGTCAAGTCGGCCCGGGTCATGAAGAAGGCCGTGGCCTATCTGATTCCCTTCATCGAGGCCGAGAAAGGCGGTGGCGCCCAGACCAATGGCAAGATCCTGATGGCGACGGTGAAGGGCGATGTGCATGACATCGGCAAGAACATCGTCGGCGTGGTTCTGCAGTGCAATAACTACGAGGTCATCGATCTGGGGGTGATGGTCCCGGCCGCCAAGATTCTGGAAGCGGCCCAGCGTGAACAGGTTGATCTGATCGGCCTGTCCGGCCTGATCACCCCGTCACTGGACGAGATGGTCTTCGTCGCCAGCGAGATGCAGCGCCTGGGCATGGATATCCCGCTGCTGATTGGCGGCGCGACCACCTCGCGGGCGCATACCGCGGTCAAGGTGGATCCGGCCTACGCGCACCCGGTGGTGTGGGTGAAAGATGCCTCCCGTTCGGTGCCGGTGGCCTCCAAGCTGATCTCCGAGGGGCGTGACAGTTTCATGGCGGCGATCAAGACCGAATACGACGGCATTCGTGAGCGTCACGCCAGCAAGCGGGGCCGGGAGAAGCTGCAAACCCTGGCTCAGGCCCGTGCCAACGCCAGCCCGATCGACTGGACTGGCTATGTGCCGCCCAGGCCGGTCAAGCCCGGCCTGAGCGTTCTGGCCGATTATGATCTGAGTGAAATCCGCCAGTACATCGACTGGACGCCGTTTTTCATCGCCTGGGAAATGAAAGGCCGCTACCCGGACATTCTCAACAATCCGACCACCGGTGAGGCCGCGCGCACGCTGTTTGACGAAGCCAATGCCATGCTCGACAAATTGATCGAAGAGCACTGGTTGACGGCCAATGCGGTGTTCGGACTGTTTCCGGCGCAGCGGCTGGGCGACGATGACGTGGAGGTCACCGGGCCTGAGGGGCAGCGTCTTATCCTGAACATGCTGCGCCAGCAAAGCGCCCACCGGCCGGGCGTGCCCAACCGCTGCCTGGCCGACTACATCGCGCCTGCGGGGCAGACCGAGCAGGATTACATTGGCGCGTTTGCGGTGACCTGCGGGATCGGGGTGCAGGAGCGGGTCGATGCCTTCAAGGCCCAGCACGATGATTATCAGGCGATCCTGCTGGAGTCCCTGGCGGATCGACTCGCCGAGGCCTTCGCCGAGTTGCTGCACAAGAAAGTACGCCGAGAGTATTGGGGCTACGCGGCGGACGAAAACCTGGACAGCCAGCAACTCATCCAGGAAAAGTACCGGGGCATCCGGCCCGCGCCCGGCTACGCCGCCTGTCCCGAGCATACCGAAAAGGCCAAACTGTGGGAGCTGCTGGATGTCCCGGCCCATGCGGCCATCGAGTTGACCGAAAGCTTTGCGATGTGGCCGGCGGCGGCGGTGTCGGGCTGGTATTTCTCTCACCCCGAAGCCCAGTATTTCGTGGTGGGTCGGCTGGGTCAGGACCAGGTCGAAGATTACGCGCAACGCAAGGACATGACCCTGGAAAACGCCGAGAAATGGCTGGCGCCCTATCTCGGCTACGACCCGGCTGATTGAGGGTGTTGCAGTTGGCTTCCAAGGCTCAGGCCGGCGGCCACTGAAACGGTTGCCAGCCGGCCCGCCAGAGCAGGTAGAACAGCAGGATGCCGGCGGGATACGCCAGCAGCAAAATGCCCATGTTGCGGCGTGGGTACAGGGCGTCGGCGGCCAGCGGCGCGCGCGTGGCCGGCGCGAACAGCCAGCGATCCACCATCAGGGCCAGGGCAATGCCCGCCACCACGTCGCCCAGCAGATGATGCTTGGCCGCCAGCGTGGAATAGCCGATCAGGCTGGCCCAGATCAGGGCCGCACGCCCGATTGCCCGGTCCACCCGGTATAGCAGCAGGGAAATCATGAAGGCATTGGCCAGATGCAGCGACGGGAACAGGTTGCGTGGCTGGTCCAGCACATAATTCAGCGCCAGGCCCCAATGCAGAAAATTGCTGCGCAGGTCCACCAGTTCCGGTCGTTCGATACCCACGGGAAAACTCAGAAAGAAGGCGTAACAGACCAGTTGCATGCTGCAGAAGGCGAGCACCACGCGCCGGAACAGGGCCGCATCGCGGACGTAGACGACCGGAATGAGCACATA
>JBFJVB010000054.1:0-18622 GCA_041624435.1 Oceanococcus sp.
CCCTGCATCCCGCGCAGCATGTTCTGCATGCCGCCCTTGCGCATCCGTTTCATCATTTTCTGCATCTGCAAATGCTGTTTCAGCAGCCGGTTGATTTCCGGAATCTGGGTCCCGGAACCGGCCGCGATGCGCTTTTTGCGCGATGCCTTGATGACATCCGGGAACCGGCGCTCCTGCGGTGTCATCGAATTGATGATCGCAATCGAACGCGACAGCTCACGGTCATTCACCTGATTGCGCAATTGAGCGGGAACCTGGCTCATGCCGGGCAGCTTGTCCAGCATCGCGCCCATGCCCCCCATATCGATCATCTGCCGCAACTGCTCGCGATAGTCCTCGAGGTCGAAATTCCGGCCCTTCTGAAACTTTCGCGCCAGCTTTTCGGCCTTGCCCTTGTCGATCTTGCGCTCGGCCTCCTCGATCAGGCTGAGCACATCCCCCATGCCCAGGATGCGTGACGCCAGTCGATCCGGATGAAACGGCTCCAGCGCCTCGAGCTTTTCCCCCACGCCGAGGAACTTGATCGGCTTGCCGGTCACCTTGCGCACCGACAAGGCTGCCCCGCCCCGCGCATCGCCATCCACCTTGGTCAGGATGATGCCGGTCAGCGGCAAAGCCGCGCCAAACGCCGCGGCGGTGGTTGCGGCATCCTGACCGGTCATGCTGTCGATCACGAACAAGGTTTCCGCGGGCTGGAGTATTTCATGCAGGCCCTTGATTTCCTGCATCATTTTTTCGTCTACCGTCTGCCGACCGGCCGTATCGACAATCAGGACGTCGTACAGGTCCTTGCGCGCTTTGGCGAGTGCGGATTCGGCGATCTGGGCCGGACTCTGCAAGCTTGACGAGGGATGAAAATCGGCCTTGACCTCCTGCGTCACGGTCTTGAGCTGCTCGATCGCCGCCGGCCGGTACACGTCGCAACTGGTCAGCAGCACGCGCTTTTTCTGCGAGAGCAACAGGCGCGCCAGCTTGCCGCTGCTGGTGGTTTTTCCCGAACCTTGCAGGCCGGCCATCAGAATGACCGCTGGCGGCTGCGCGCGCAGGGACAGACCCTCGCTGGCGCCACCGAGTTCGACCACCAGTTCATCGCGCACGATGCCGATGAACTCCTGCCCCGGGGTCAAGCTGCTGCGAACCTGCTCGCCCAGAGCGCGCTGCTGAACCCGTTCCACGAAGTCACGCACCACCTCGAGCGCCACGTCAGCTTCCAGCAACGCACGCCGCACCTGGCGCAGCGCGTCCTTGATATTGTCATCGGTCAGCCGACCTTGACCGCGCAATTCCTTGAAGGTGGCTTGGAGGTTTTCTGAGAGACTTTCGAACATGGGGCCAGTCGGCGGAATAAACGCGCAGTTTAACCCGGCGCCCGGCCGGCTCAAAACCGACGCGGCAGAATTTCTCCCGCCCGGCGATGACGTGCGAAGATATGCCGATGTTCATCGTTCTCAACACGCTGGTTGCCGGGCTGTACCTGGGGTGCACTTTGCGGCTGCGCAGACTCCAGGGCGGCCCACCGGATCAGCTGCTGACCTTGCTGGTCGCCGCGGCGGTTGCGCTGCATGGCCTGACCATTGGCTCCAGCGGCGTGATTTCGGCGGACTGGCATCTGGGTGTGGGACAAGCGGTATCGCTGTTCCTGTGGCAATGCTGCGCGGTCCACCTGCTGCTCTGCCTGCGCTGGCCCTTATGGCATCTGGGCCTGTGGCTGTGGCCGCTGACCGCACTGGCGCCACCGCTGGCCATGCTGCTGCCGACCGGCGCGGGCAGCCCGGTGCAGCTGTCACCGGCCCTGAAGCTGCATATCCTGTTATCCCTGCTGGCCTATGCCAGCCTCACCCTGGCCGCGCTGCAGACTCTGAGCTACGCACTGCTGGATGCGAGCTTGCGGCGCGGCGAGCATCGCCATACCCGCCCGCCGCTGCAGGTGATGGAAAGCCTGGTCTTTCGCCTGATCAGCATCGGCTTTATCCTGCTGTGCGCCAGCATCATCAGCGGCTTTCTGTTCGTCGATGATTTTTTTGCCCAGCATCTGGCTCACAAAGCCATCCTGTCACTCATCGCCTGCGCCCTGTTTGGCGCCCTGATTGCCGGGCGCATGCTGCGCGGCTGGCGCGGTCGCATCGCGATTCGCTGGACCCTGTCCGCCTACCTCAGCCTGCTCCTGGCCTACTTCGGCTCCAAGATCGTGCTGGAGCAGATTCTGGGGCGATCCTGGGGTTAAATCTTCCTCGGCTGCTTGACACTTATGGATTTAGCTCTAAGTTAGTAGCTTCGGAAATCAGCGGAGCGGTGTGTCCACCTTGGACGAATTACCTATAGGCCTCTTACTGGGCCTGCTGGTCGGACTCATTGCAATGTCCGCATTTTTCTCCGGTTCTGAAACCGCCTTGATGACCCTGAACCGTTATCGCCTGCAACACCAGGCGAGCAGCGGCGATAAAGCGGCGCAGCGCGTGGCCAAACTCCTGAAACGCCAGGATCGGCTGATCGGGGTCATTCTGCTCGGCAACAATTTCGTCAATATCCTGGCTTCGGCCATCGCGACGATTATCGGCTTGCGCGTGTTTGGCGAAACCGGCATCGCCATCGCGACCGGCCTGCTGACCCTGGTGATACTGCTTTTTGCCGAGGTCACGCCCAAAACCCTGGCCGCTATCCACCCGGAAAAGCTCGCCTACCGCTCCGCCCTGGTCTATGTGCCATTGCTCAAGCTGCTCTACCCCATGGTGTGGGCAGTCAGCACCGCCGCGCGACTGCTGTTGCGCCTGCTGGGCGTGGACCCGGAAGACGCCGCGCAGCACAATCTGAGCACCGAAGAACTGCGCACCGTCGTGGCCGAAACCGGGGCGATGATTCCCAGTCGCCACCAGCATATGCTGCTGTCCATCCTCGATCTGGAAAAAGCCTCGGTCGAAGACATCATGGTGCCGCGCAACGAAATCGTCGGCGTCGACATCTCGCGCGACTGGGAGAGCGTGCTGGAGCAGATCAAGCAAAGTCACCACACCCGGCTGCCCTTGTTCAGTGGCGGTATCGATGAAATCTGCGGAATCATCCATTTGCGCAGAATCCTGGGCTTGCTGGCCAGCCAGACCCTGAACCAGGAAACCCTGATGGAGCAGGCCCGCGAGCCCTACTTCATTCCGGAAGGCACGGCCCTGAACCAGCAGTTGCTGAACTTCCAGAATCAGCGCCGCCGGATCGGCTTTGTGGTCGACGAATACGGGGATATCCAGGGCCTGGTCACACTGGAGGATATTCTGGAAGAAATCGTCGGTGAATTCACCACCGATCCATCCACCCGGATGCGTCACGCCAAACCCAATGGCGACGGCACCTACACGGTCAATGCGATGACCAATGTGCGCAGCCTCAACCGGGCGATGTCCTGGAGCCTGCCCAGTTCCAGCGCGCGTACCCTGAACGGCCTGATTCTGGAGCAGCTGGAAGACATCCCCCAGCCCGGAGCCCGCCTGTACCTGCACGATTATCTGATCGAAATCGAGTCCACCAAGGCCAATGTGATCCAGCAGGTCAAGCTCACCCCGCCGGCCGTCAAACTGAAGCGCAAGCTCAGCTGAGGCCCTGACTCCGACGCCACCGGGCCGCCCAGGACGGGATCAGAACACGGCGTCCAGCACCGCGGCCAGGGATTTTGCCGCGATCACCTCACAACCCGGGGTAGCGATCCGCGGGGCGTTGGCGGCTGGCACGATCAGACGGGTGAACCCCTGTTTGCAGGCCTCGGTGATGCGCTCTTCCCCGCCACTGACGGGACGCAGTTCACCGGACAGTCCCAGCTCGCCAAACACCGCCAGTCCGGCCGGCAGCGGCCGGTCACGAAAACTGGACACCGCAGCAAGCAGCGCCGCCAGATCAGCGGCGGTTTCGCGCACCTGCAAGCCGCCGACCACATTGAGAAACACGTCCTGATCCAGCAGGCTGATCCCGGCATGGCGGTGCAGGATCGCCAGCAGCATGGCCAGGCGATTGGCTTCCAGGCCCACGGCCACCCGGCGCGGCGACGCGCCGCCGCGGTCGACCAGGGCCTGAACCTCGACCAGCACGCTGCGACTGCCTTCGCGGGTGATCAGCACGACGCTACCGGGCGCCGGCTCCGCATCGCGCGCCAGAAACAGCGCCGACGGATTACGCACCTCCTTCAAGCCGCTGTCGACCATCGCGAAGAAACCGATTTCATTCACCGCACCGAAGCGGTTCTTGGCCGCCCGGATCATGCGTAAACGTCCACCGGGATCCGCCTCGAAATACAGCACCGTATCCACCATATGCTCCAGCACACGTGGTCCGGCGATCACCCCTTCCTTGGTGACATGACCGACCAGGAAGATCGCCACGTTGCGTTGCTTGGCGAAGCGCACCAGCAAGGCGCAGCATTCGCGCAATTGCGCCACCGCTCCCGGCGCCGAACTCAGCTCCCGGCTGTACAAGGTCTGAATCGAGTCGATGACCAGCAGGGCCGGTGGCGCCTGTTCGATCAAGCCGAGAATACTCTCCACTTCGGTTTCCGCGACCACGCCCAGAACCGCTTCCGCCTCACCCAGGCGCTGCGCGCGCATCCGGACCTGCTGCAAGGATTCCTCACCGGTGACATACACCATGCGCTGCTTGTCCTGCAGGCGAATCAGCATTTGCAGCAACAGGGTCGACTTGCCGATTCCGGGATCGCCCCCGAGCAAGATGACCGAGCCGGCGACGACTCCGCCGCCCAGCACCCTGTCCAGCTCCAGAAACCCGCTGTCGATGCGGGCCTGTACATCCTGGCCCACATCCTTGAGCAATTGAATCCGGTTTTCCCCGGCATATCCGCGCGCCCCGCGCCCGGACTGAGCGGCAGCCGGCGGCTGATCGAGAACTTCCAGCGAATTCCAGGCCCCGCAGCCTACGCATTGCCCTGCCCACTGGGCGGCGCTCGCGCCGCACTGGACGCATCGGAAGTTCTTCTTTGCCTTGCTCACAAACGTTGCCACTGCTCCGGATGGGCAATACTATGGCAAATCGGTGGGCACGCTTGGGGAAACAGGGTTTGTGAATGCCAAATTATGGAATCGCGATTGGTTTGCAGGCCTTGTTTTCAGTCTGCTGTTTGTTCTGCTGGCCTATCTGATCTATCCCGGCAGCGCCGCTTCACTGGAGCGCCTGGCCTACGACGCGGGGGTACGGCTCAATCCCGCCATCCCGCAGGTTGATGTTGCGGTCATTGCCATCGATGACCAGAGCATTGAAAACCTGGGACGCTGGCCGTGGCCACGCAGCCTGCACGCGGAGATGATCGACAAGTTGCGTCTGGGCGGTGCCAAGGTCATCGGGAATACCATTTTCTACTCCGAGCCACAGACCGATCCCGGACAGATCGAACTCGATAATATCCAGCGCGATTTCCTGGCCTCCAGTCTGTCTGGACGAGTCATCGAAGAAGCACAGAGCCTGGACGCCCTGCTGACGGAAATCGAGCGTCTGCCCAACAGCGCCCCGGCGGCGGAGAAAACCGCCGAACTGACCCGCCTGTACCGCGCTTCCGCGCTGCGCAATGAGCTGCCCAGGGATCTGGCGCAATTCTCCGCGAGTCTCGCAACGGCTTTGCGCAAGCTTGATGTCGACGCCCAGCTGGCAGCCAGCTATGCCGCCAATGGCAAGGTGGTGCAGGCGTTCAGCCTGGAGCCGGGCTATCTGCGCGGACGACCCGACCCGGTCCCCGCATCCCTGCACCGCTTTCAGATTCCCAACTCCAGTGAACTCGATCCGCTGCCTGCCCAGCGCATCTTTCCGACGATCGACACGATTGCCGAACACAGCCTGGCCCAGGGTTTTCTGGCCACCCTGCTCGACGTGGATGGCGTCCAGCGCAGCGAAGCCCTGGTGGTCCGCTATTTCGACGAGTACTACCCGTCCCTGGCCCTGGCCCTGGCCACGCAGTATCTCAACCTGAGTCCGGATGAGATCACCCTGGCGCCCGGCAGGGTGGAACTGGGCGGCCTGAGCATTGGCACCAGCGCTGATTTGCGCATGTTGAATCACTATTATCAGGGTGACGGCCACCTGCCGGCGTTTGACGTGGACTCGTTCTTCGACGTGCTGGTCGACAATATTCCCAGCGAAAAATACCGCGGCAAGATCGTCATTCTCGGCGCTTCGGCCACCGGGGTCGGCGATCGTCTGCCCACACCCCTGGCAGGCTCGACCTCGCCAGCCGAAATTGCCGCACATACGGTTGCCAGCATCCTGAGCGAAGATTTCTATACCCGCCCGGAATGGGCCGGCCTGGCCAGCCTGCTGGCCGTGTTCATCGCCGGGCTGTGGATCAGTTTCGGCATCCCGGCCCTGAGCGCCGGCCTGGCGGCGACGGTTTCCCTGATCACCGCAGTCGGCCTGATCGTCGCCGACATCAGCCTGATTGCCAGCCAGGCCATCTGGGTCCCGCTGGCCACCCCCGCGCTGATGCTGGTACTGGGCCATCTGTTCGTGACCATCAAGTCGCTGGGCGTCACCCAGGCCCTGAAAGCCAGCTCCGATGTGGAATCGGCCGAAAGCAACCGCATGCTCGGACTGGCGTATCAATCGCAGAACCAGCTGGACATGGCTTTCGAGAAATTCCGCCGCTGTCCAAAGGATGAAAAGATTGTCGAGCCGATCTATAACCTGGCCCTGGACTACGAACGCAAACGGCAATTCAACAAGGCGATTTCGGCTTATGAGTACATTGCCGCGATCCAGGCCGATTTTCGCGACATTGGCGCGCGCATGGAACGGGCGAAAAAACTCAACGATACGGTGATGCTGGGCGGCTCGGTGGGCGCCGGCACCCTGATGATGTCAGGCGATGACCTGGAAAAACCCATGCTCGGGCGCTACGAGGTGCAGAAGGAACTGGGCAAGGGCGCGATGGGCGTGGTGTATCTGGGCAAGGACCCCAAGATCGGCCGCACCGTGGCGATCAAGACCATGGCGCTGTCGCAGGAATTCGAAGGGGACGAACTGGAAGAAGTCAAAGAACGTTTCTTCCGCGAGGCGGAAACCGCCGGGCGCCTGGCCCACCCTAATATCGTCACCATCTATGACGCCGGCGAAGAACACGATCTGGCCTACATCGCCATGGAGTTCATCCAGGGCTATGACCTGACCCGTCATACCAAACCCGGAGATCTGATCGACCCCAAGACGGTCATCGGCCTGGTGGCCGATGCGGCCGATGCCTTGAACTACGCACACAGCAACAACGTCATCCACCGCGATATCAAACCCGCCAATCTGATGTGGCTGCCAGACCAGAAACAGGTCAAGGTCACTGATTTCGGCATTGCCCGCCTCACCGACTCCAGCAAGACCAAGACGGGCATGGTGCTCGGCACCCCTTCCTATATGTCACCGGAACAGCTGGTCGGCAAAAAAGTCGATGGTCGCTCGGATCTGTTTTCCCTGGGCGTCACCCTGTATCAGCTGCTCACGGGCCGGCTGCCTTTCACCGGCGATTCCATGGCCACCCTGATGTTCAAGATCGCCAACGAGGCGCATGCGCCCATCGCCAGCGAGGTTCCCACGCTTGACCCGCGCATCGACAAGATCATCCGCAACGCCCTGCAGAAAGACCCCGACAAGCGGTATCGCCAGGGCAGCGACTTTGCCCGCCATCTGCGCCTGCTGGTGAAATAGCGCCATGGCTTTACAAGGCAAAGTCACCACATCCCTGCATTCCGATCCGGGCCAGGTGCGAAAGAACAACGAGGATGCGGTGGATGAAAATGAACGAATCGGTCTGCTGATCCTCGCCGATGGCATGGGTGGTTACAAGGCCGGGGAAATTGCCAGTGGCATGTGTGTGGCCACGGTCAAGGACATCATGACGGCACAGTGGCCGCTGGTTGGCGCGGCGGACATCGACCCCGCCAGCAGCTTCAGTTTCGCCACCATCATGCTGCGCGACGCCCTCCAGACCGCGCATCAGGCCATCTATGCCGTGTCTCATTCCCAGGCGCAATGCGAGGGCATGGGGACCACCGCCGTCGCCGTTCTGCTGTTCAACAACCGTGTTTCGGTGGCCTATGTCGGTGACTCGCGCCTGTATCGGCTGCGCGGTGATGTACTCCAGCAACTCACCACCGACCATTCCCTGGTCGAGGAAATGGTCGCGCGCGGCCTGTATTCCCGTGAAGATGCGTTGAAAAACGTTAACAGCAATATTGTGACCCGCGCCCTTGG
Organism: Oceanococcus sp.; assembly: GCA_041624435.1. GTDB lineage: Bacteria > Pseudomonadota > Gammaproteobacteria > Nevskiales > Oceanococcaceae > Oceanococcus. The sequence continues at coordinate 8,221 of JBFJVB010000054.1, forward strand.
CGTGGAGGCCGAGGTCGAAGTCGATATGCTCGAAGAAGCAGCCGAGGTCGGCGATCTGTTGCTGATCTGCTCGGACGGCCTAACCGATCTGGTCGGGGACGAAACCATTCGCCTGACACTCAAACAAAACCTCGATAATCTTCAACTCGCCGGCGAGCGCTTGCTCAAGCTGGCGAATGAACGCGGCGGCAAAGACAATATTTCTGTAATCTTGGCCAAGATTGACCGCCCCTTTACCCATTCACCCAGCTGGCTCGATCGAATGCGTAAACATCTGCAGGAGGAACAATGAGTCAACTCACCATTTCTTTCGAAGGCCGCACGCTCGGCGAGCTGACGCTCGACAAGGAGCGCGTGACCATTGGTCGCCACCCGGATAACGACATCGTGCTCAAGGACGACCGCGCAGTCAGCGGGCACCATGCCGTCATCATCACGATCATGAAAGATTCCTTCCTGGAAGATCTGGACAGCACGAACGGCACCATGGTCAATAACCGCCAGGTCAGCAAGCATCCCCTGTCCAACGGCGATGCCATCCAAATCGGGCGGCACCAGCTCAAGTACGTGGGTGAGGTGACCAACTACGACGCCGACTTCGAAAAGACGATGATCCTCAAGCCCAGCGAGATCATTGCCGCCACCCAGTCGGCCGCAAGTAAGTCACCGCCGCCTGCGGCCAGCTCCCGGGGGCCGAGCCCTCGCCCGACCCCGGCAGCCGCAGCGCCAAGCGCGGCGCCTGCTGCCGCCCCGGGACGCCCGATGCAAGCCAAAGTCGTGGTCGCCAGCGGACCGAATCAAGGCAAGGAACTCAAACTCACCAAGGCCCTCACGACTCTGGGCAAACCCGGCGTGCAGGTCGCCGCAATCACCCGTCGCGTGGACGCGTATTACATCGTGCATGTGAGTCCTCCGGGTGAGGCCAACCACCCGAAAGTCAATTCAGAAACCATCTCCGGCCAGGCCCGGCAACTGGCCTCGGGCGATACGGTCGAAATCGCCGGCACCCTGATGAAATTCGAGCTGAGTCCAGCTGAAGCCTGAAGCGTAAACGCTCAGGCTCACTCGTAGTCGTCACCGCCGTCCAGGTACTCGGTGGCGAGGTTCTCGAACCGGGTGTACTGCCCCAGAAATGCCGAGCGAATACTGCCCGTCGGGCCATTACGCTGCTTGGCGATGATCACCTCGGCCACGCCCTTATCCACTGAATCCGGGTTATAGACTTCATCGCGGTAAATGAACACGATCAGGTCGGCGTCCTGCTCGATACCTCCCGACTCACGCAAGTCCGACATGCGCGGCCGCTTGTTGTCGCGCTGCTCCACGCTGCGATTCAACTGCGACAAGGCCAGAATCGGCAGGCTGAGCTCCTTGGCCAGAGCCTTCATGCTGCGCGAAATTTCGGCGATTTCATTGGTGCGATTTTCGCGTGAATTCGGAATCTGCATGAGCTGCAGATAATCCACCACGATCAGACCGATATTGCTTTCCCGTTTCATCCGGCGCGCGCGCGCGCGCAATTCGGTCGGCGACAGCGCCGGCGTATCGTCGATGATGATCACCGATTCCCTGAGCGTGGTGGCCGCAGAATTGATCCGCGCCCATTCTTCCTTGCTCAACTCGCCGGTCCGCAGGCCTTGCTGATTGATCCGGCCGTGAGAGGAGATCAGACGCTGCGCCAGCTGTATCGCGGGCATTTCCATGCTGAATACCGCCGCCGGCACTTTCTCCAGCATCGCCGCATGCTCGACCCAATTCATGGCCAAACTGGTTTTACCCATCGCCGGCCGCCCCGCCACGATGACCAGATCGCCTGGATGCAGCCCGGTGGTGCGCTGATCGAAGCGCAGCAACCCGGTGGGCAGCCCTCCCGTTTCGCCACCATCACAGCGCTTCTGGATGGCCTCGACGGCCTCACCGACCAAATCAGCAACCTGCACGCCAACCTTGTCATTATGGCGCCGCCGTTCGGCAATCTGAAAAACCTCGCGCTCCGCCTTGTCCAGCAGGTCGCCGGTATCGCTGCCATCCTTGGCGTAGCCCTGCTCGATGATGGCTGAGCCGGCGCGAATCAACTGACGGCGTATCGAATGGTCCCGGACGATATCGGCCCAGGCCAGAATATTTGCCGAACCCGGCGTGTCCTGCACCAGCTCGGCCAGATACGGCAAGCCACCCGACTCGACCAGCTTGCCCAGCGACCCCAGATGCTCCGACACGGTCACCGCATCCAGGGGCTGATAGCGCTTGGCCAGATCGGCCAGCGCCCCGTAGATCAGGCGATGCTCATGCCGATAAAAGTCCTCCGGCACCAGGCGATCGGCCAGATCGTCCCAGACATTGGCATCATGCATCAGCCCCCCAAGCACGCTTTGTTCCGCCAGAACGCTGTGCGGCGGTACTTTGGTGCTTGATTCGAATTCTTGATCCATGGGTCTCAATCAGGGCTCGGCTTATGTGCCGGAAATGACCATAAAAAAGGCCAGCGGCGAATTCGCGGCTGGCCCGGTGTAGCTTAGCGAATTAAATCCGCCTTGGGGCGGGTAACTCAGGCGGCCGTTTCGGCAGCCACGATGAGTTTCACCCGGGTCTGAACGTCCGCATGGAAACTCAAGGTGATCTCGTACTCGCCAACCTGACGGATCACGTCGTCGGTGCTGATCTCGCTGGCTTCCAGATTGATTCCCTGCGCCTGAGCCACTTCGGCGATCTGGGCGGCATGAATCGACCCATAAAGCTTGCCTTCTTCCGAGGCCAACGCGGCAATCGTCAGTTCCAGACCTGCACAGGCATCGGCCCGCATTTTCGCGGCGTTGTAGGATTCCGTGGCCTGTTTGATCAAGCCCGCCTTGCGCTCTTCGAACACGGCCAGATTGGCTGTGGTTGCGGGCAATGCCTTGCCTTTGGGGATCAGGTAATTGCGACCGAAACCGGCCTTGACCTTGACCTTGTCGCCCAGATCACCGTGATTGCGGATTTTCTCCAGCAGAATAACTTCCACAATGCTCTCCTCAGGAATGACGATCGGTGTACGGCAACAAAGACAGGAAGCGCGCACGACGCACCGCCACAGCCAGCTGACGCTGGTATCGCGCCTTGGTGCCGGTAATCCGACTCGGCACGATCTTGCCGTTTTCCGAAACGAATTGCTTCAGCAGCACCAGATCTTTGTAATCGATGGTTTCAATGCCTTCTGCGGTGAATTTGCAGAATTTACGGCGGCGAAAATAACGTGACATGGGAACTTCTCCTTAGGCCGCAGTGGTTTCATCGACGTCGCTGTCGGCATCTTCGCCGGCGTCGTCGTCAGTATCAATCTCGGCATCCACGTCATCGTCAGTGCGACTGGCGGAACGTGCTGCCGGCTTGTTCTCTTCTTCCTTGGCCAAAGGGGAAGTTTCGGTGACAGGCCCGTCCATGCGCACGATCAGATGGCGCAAGATCGCATCGTTGAAGCGGAAACCCTGAACCAGCTCTTCGATCACTTCCTTGGAGGTTTCCACGTTCAGCAGCACATAATGCGCTTTGTGCAGCTTCTGAATCGGGTAAGCCAGCTGACGCCGGCCCCAGTCTTCAAAGCGATGAACGGCGCCGCCGTCGGCACTGATAATGCCGCGGTAGCGTTCCACCATAGCGGGAACTTGCTCACTCTGGTCCGGATGAACCAGGAACACGATTTCGTAATGTCTCATTGTCTTCCTTACGGATGTTTATCCAGACCGGCATGGCCTGGACGTACAGTCCCCCGTCAACAAGGCCAGCTGTTGGACTGACACGCGGTGGGACAAGTTAGTAGGCGCCGGGTCTGAGCCGGGCATACGGGGCGTGCATTCTAGTGAATTCACCGCGTGCAGGCAAATGCCCGTGCGCACCTGATGATCAGCGCCGCTGGCGCACCGCCTCGAACAGGGCGATTCCACAGGCCACCGATACATTCAGGCTCGAAACCACCCCGGCCATGGGCAAATGCACCAGGGCGTCACAATGTTCGCGGGTCAGCTGGCGCAGACCCTTGCCTTCGTTGCCCAGCACCATGACCAGCGGCCGGTCCAGTTGCTCCTCGTACAGGCTGGGACCGTCGGCATCGGCCAGGCCCACGATATACAGACCGGCCGCCTGCATCTCTTTCAGGCAGCGGGCCAGATTCGGCACGATGATCAGGGGCAAGCGCTGGTCAGCGCCAGCCGCAGTCTTGCTGGCGATATCGTTGAGGCCTGCGGCCCGACGTTTGGGAATGACCACGCAATGTACACCGGCACCGTCGGCTGAACGCAGACAGGCTCCCAGATTGCGTGGATCCTCGACTTCGTCGAGCACCAGAAGCAAAGGCTTGGCCTGCCCTTGGATACAGTCCTGCCAGGACCGGGCTGGCGCCGCGCGCTCGAGCAGACAGGCGCTGACGCCCTGATGCTTCAAGTCGCCGTGGCGGGCATCCAGGCTGGCGGCCGCAACCCGCCGCAAGGGCACGCCATAGCGCTGGGCCAGCTGCTCAAGCTGGCGGGAACGACGATCCCGCCGGGCGTGATCCAGCTCGATGACGGCGACTGCGGCGGCTTTCAGGCGGGTTTCGACCGCATGAAAGCCGCCAATCCATTGCGCTTCAGCTGCCAAGATACGGCGGTGGCGTATACGCCTGCTGCTCCTGCCCTTCCACGATCGCCTTGATCACGATATCGACGCGGCGGTTGCGCGTGCGGCCGGCTTCGGTGTCATTGCTGGCCAAAGGCTCTCGCTCGCCGCGGCCTTCCGTCCTGAGCCGCTCATTCAACACGCCGTTCTGGGTGAGGAAGCTGGAAACCGCGGTGGCGCGACGCTGGGAAAGCCCCATATTGTAGGCGTCACTGCCCACGGAATCGGTATGCCCGACGATGTGGATCACGGTCTTGTCGTAATCCTTCAGCACATTGGCGATCTTGGCAAAGGTCGCCTGCGCATTCGCGGTCATATCGGCCCGGTCAAAGCCGAAACTGGCATCCGAGGCGACCCCGATCTTCAAGGCATCCCCGGTCAGGCGCACGATGTTCAGTTCGTTACGCGCGGCCTCAGCGGCCAGACGCTGTTCCAGTTCGGCCTGCTGCTTGTCCATGTAATTTCCGACCGCCCCGCCAGCGATGGCGCCGACCACGGCCCCGATATAGCGCCCTTTGTCACCATCCACCTGGTGGCCAGCCACCGCACCGATCAAGGCACCGATGGCCGCACCGGTCTTGGCCTGCCGGTTGGGATCATCGGCCGCGCATCCAATCAAGGCAACGCATAGCGCGCTGGCGCCGAGTGTTTTCAAGCTCATATTTCTCTCCATTCCTGGCTGCGTGATTTGGCGCTCTTGCCCGTGCCCAGCAGTGAGCGGTGCGCCAAGGGTTCAAAATCGATTTTACGCTCTTGCGGGTCCGCCCGGGTGAGACGGACCTTCATCTGGTCGCCCAGACGGAACAGACGCCCGGTTCGCTCACCCCTCAAGCGGTGCAAAATGGGCTCGAAGTGAAAATAGTCGCTGCCCAGGCTGGAGATATGGACCAGCCCGGATGCCCGGATGTCGGCAATCTCCACGAACAGGCCGAAATTGGTTACACCGACGATTTCCCCGGTAAATTCCTCACCGATCTTGTTGGTCAGGAATTCGCATTTCAAGACCTGTATGACGCTCCAGCCGGCCTGATCGGCGCGCCGCTCCCGCTCGGAGCATTGCGCACCTAGGGCCTGCAAGGCATCGAAAGTCCAGCCCCACTGCGCCGGATCCTGACCGCTGAGCGCGAATTTGATCGCGCGGTGCACCATCAGATCGGGATAACGTCGTATCGGCGAGGTGAAATGCGCATAGTCGTCCAGCGCCAGACCAAAATGCCCGATGGTATCCGGCGAATACAAGGCCTGACTCAAAGTGCGCATCAAGGCACTCTGCACCAGCACGGCCTGCGGCGTTCCGGCCACAGCTTCCAGCACCGCCTGGTAGTGCGCCGGCCCCGGCTTCTGCCGTCCACCCAGCTGCAGGCCCCACTCCCCCAGAAACTGGCGAAAATCAGCCAGGGTATCCAGCGGCGGCGCGGCATGCACCCGGTTCAGGCTCAACATCTTGCGCCGCCGCAGGAAACGCGCCGCCGCGACATTCGCCGCGATCATGCACTCTTCGATCATGCGATGGGCCAGCGTACGGTCGCCAGGACGGATGTTTTCCAGGCGTCCCTGGTCATCGAAATCAAACACCACTTCCCGCCCCTCGAAGTCCAGGGCGCCGCGGCTTTGACGCGCACTTGCCAGCACTTCATACAGGGCTTTCAGGGCCAGCAGATCCTGTCGATGCGGATGGTCCTGACCGCTGGAGAGCAGTTCGGCCACATCCTCGTAGATCAGCCGTGCGCGGGAGCGGATCAAACCCGCGTAGAACTGCGATGAGCGTAATTTGCCGGCGTGATCGATCACCATTTCGCAGATCAGTGCGTGGCGATCCTCTTCCGGCCGCAACGAGCACAGGTCATCTGACAGCGCCGGAGGCAGCATCGGCACCACCCGCCCCGGGAAGTACGCCGAGGTGCCGCGCTCACGCGCCTCATCGTCCAGGGCGGTGCCAGGCCGCACATACCGCGACACGTCGGCAATGGCGACCCACAGCCGCCAGCCTTTAGCCGTCTGCCGGGCGTAGACCGCATCATCGAAATCCTTGGCATCCGCGCCATCGATGGTCACAAAGGGAATCGACCGCGCGTCGCGGCATTGGGCGTCGAGTTGCGGGCGGACCAGATCATTCAGCTCAGCCATCACCGCGGCCGGGAATTCCCGCGGCAGACTGAATTCGGTGATCGCCATGTCGATGCGCGTGGCCACATCGGTTGTTGCCCCCAGCACCGCCTCCACTGCGGCCATGGGCTGCAGATTACGCTCGGGCTGACGCAGGATGCGCACGCGAACCAGATCGTGATCGCTGGCGCCGGCGCGCTGCTCTGGCGGCACCAGCAAATGATGGCCGATCTGCGGACTCTCGGGCACGACCCAGCTCACCCCGGCTTCGAGGCGAAAACGCCCGGTCAGTTCCTGGGTGTTGCGCTCCAGCACATCGACAATCGCGGCCTTGTCCCGTCCGCGCCGATCGGTGCCGGCCGGGCGGGCCAGCACCCGATCACCCGGGAACACCAGATCCATCTGCCGCGGCGGCAGAAACCAGTCACCGCCCGGTTCATCTGTTTTCAGAAAACCGTAACCGTCGGGATGTCCCAGCACGATGCCGCGCATCAAATCCATCTGCTGCACCAGGCCATAATCGCCTTTGCGATTCGCCAGCACCGAGCCGGCCGCAACCAGGGCTTCAAGCACCTGACTGAGCAGCCGTTTCTCCGCCTTGGTCTGAACTCCCAGGGGTTCGGACAATGCGCGGAAACTGAGCGGCTGGCCGGCCTGCTGCAATCGTTGAATGACCATGTCCTGGGTGATTTTGTGTGTCATATGCCCTCTTAGGCTTGACAGAATCTTTCACATCATTAGTATTCGCCGCCTTGCCGAGGTGGCGGAACTGGTAGACGCGCTAGATTCAGGTTCTAGTAAGGGAAACCTTGTGGAGGTTCAAGTCCTCTTCTCGGCACCATACCCAGCCCGTGGTCAACTGACCACGGGCTTTGTTGTATTTGGACTACGGCGTTCGACCGACGTTCAAGCATCCCACGGATCGCGCAGGATGATCGTGTCCTTGCGATCGGGCCCGGTGGAGACAATTTCGATCGGGGCCTGCACCAGTTCTTCCAGACGGCGCAGATAGCGCTGGGCGTTGCCCGGTAGCTGCGCGTAATCCTGCACTCCGAGGGTCGACTCGGCCCAACCCGGTAATTCCTCGTAGATGGGCTCGCAGGCCGACAGGGCCTCGGCGCCAACCGGCAGGGTCATGGTTTCGCGACCATCCACCCGGTAACCGGTACACACGCGAATGCTTTCCAGGCCATCGAGCACATCCAGCTTGGTGATGCACAGGCCGCTGATGCTGTTATTGAATACCGCGCGCCGCAAGGTCACCGCATCAAACCAGCCACAACGCCTTGCGCGACCGGTGGTTGCACCCACCTCGCGGCCGCGGACCGCCAGATGCTCGCCCAGACCATCATGCAACTCGGTAGGGAAAGGCCCGGCGCCGACGCGCGTGGTGTAGGCCTTGACGATGCCCAGCACGTGATCCAGATGCAGCGGCCCGACACCGGTTCCGGTTGCCGCGCCGCCGGCGGTGGTGTTGCTTGAGGTCACATAGGGGTAGGTGCCGTGATCCACGTCGAGCATCGCCCCCTGAGCGCCTTCGAACAGCGTGGAGTCGCCGCGGTCCTGCACCTGGCGCAGAATCTCGGTGACGTCGGCAACCATCGGCGCCAGCCATTGCGCGTATTCCAGACACTGGTCCAGGGTTTGCTGAAAATCGACTCCAGTCGTCTGATAGTAGTTCTGCAAGACGAAATTATGGAAATCCAGCACTTCACCGAGTTTGGCGGCCAGGCGCTCGCGATGAAACAGATCGTCCACCCGCAAAGCCCGCCGCGCCACCTTGTCTTCATAGGCCGGCCCGATACCCCGACCGGTGGTGCCGATTTTGGCCGCCCCGCGCGCCAGCTCGCGCGCCTGATCCAGAAGCACGTGATAGGGCAGAATCAGCGGACACGCCGCACTGATCCGCAAGCGCTCCCGAACCGGCACGCCATGCTGTTCCAGCCCCTGCATTTCCTCCAGCAGGGCCGCGGGAGAAAGCACCACGCCATTGCCAATCAGGCACTGCACCTTGTCACGCAAAATGCCCGAAGGAATCAGATGCAGCACGGTCTTCTGACCATCGATCACCAGGGTATGGCCGGCGTTATGGCCGCCCTGAAAACGCACCACGGCAGCACAATTTTCGGTCAGCAGATCAACGATCTTGCCCTTGCCCTCATCCCCCCACTGGCTGCCGATCACGACGATTCGTTTGGCCATACTCAACTCTCCCTAAACCCTTTGCCCAACTGCACCAGACGGTTGAGGTCTGCACTGAAGCCCGTTGCCGGGCGATCCACACCGAAATCGGCGCCAACACCGTTGTAGCGACCACCCCGGGCCAGTTCGCGCCCATGTCCCGGCACAAAGGCCGCGAACACGACACCGGTCTGATACCGGTAACCACGCAACTCCGCCAGATCCAGGTGAATCGGCAACTCCGGGTCATGCGCCTGAATCAGCTCGCACAAACCCTGTAAATTCTTCACGGCGGCCATGACCGCCACATTGCCCGCGAAACGCAGTTGAGCCGCAGCCAGAACCTCGACCCCACCGTGCAAGGTGCACAAAGCCACCAGATCGTCGGTCTGTGCGGCAGCGATGCCGCGTCCCTGTCCCCAGCTGCGCAAGTCTTCAGCGGCCTTGATCTGCAGCAGGTCAAAAACAGCCTGTTCGTCCTGGGTAGTTAATTTGAGACTCCCGGCCAGGGCGCGAAACACCCCGACATGGCCGAGGTCCAGATGCACCTGCCCGATCCCGCACAGGTCCAGAATCGACAGCATCAGGCGCACGATCTCCGCATCGCTGGCCACGCTGTCATCGCCAAACACCTCGGCGCCCAACTGTCGGAAACAACGTGGACCACCGGGCACATCCGGCCGGGTGCGCATGACCGTACCCAGGTAACAAACCCGCGCCACACCTTGTTCCGCCAGATGACGGGCATCGATCCGCGCCGCCTGCGGCGTGATGTCGGAGCGTACCGCCAGCTGACGCCCGCTGAGCTGATCCGTCAGGCGAAAGGTCTGCAAATCCAGATCGGACCCAACGCCGGACAGCAGCGCATCGGCATGTTCCACCAGCGGCGGCAGAATCAGCTCATAGTTGCGGCGCCGGAATTCATCCAGCAAGCGCCGGCGAATGTCTTCCAGAACCCAGCCGCCCGGCGGCAGGATTTCTTCGACACCCTCAGGAAGTAACCATTGCATCAGTTTTTCAGCAGTTGTAGTGCGAGCAGACCCAGGCCCATGCTGATCATGCCAATCAGCCGCAACGCCCGCTCATCCAGCTGCGCCATCCGCAGGATGGCCAGCCGCCAGCGCCGCGGAGCCAGAAATGGCCCCATGCCCTCTATGACCAGGACCAAGGCCAATGCGCGCCACAGTTCATCCCACATTGACCGGCCCTGGATGGCTTATTTTGGCTCGCGAAAATAGCGAAACAGCTCCGAATCCGGCTCCAGAACCAGCATGTCACCGCCACCGGACAAGGCATTCCGATACAGCTCCAGGCTGCGATAGAAGCTGTAGAACTCTTCATTGCGACCGAAGGCTTTTGCATAGATTTCCGCGGATGTAGCATCCCCGGCACCGCGGGTTTCCTCGGCCTCACGGTAAGCATTGGCCAGAATCACTTCGCGTTCACGGTCGGACTCGGCGCGGATGCCTTCGGCTGCTTCGGCGCC
>JBFJVB010000055.1:0-18570 GCA_041624435.1 Oceanococcus sp.
ACGGCACACAACCGGTATTCAGGCAATCCCCGCCCATCTTGTGCTTCTCGATCAGGGTCACCTTGGCTTTGACCGCAGCGGCGATATACGAGGTGACCAGACCCGCCGAGCCGGCGCCAATAACGATGAGATTACGGTCGAAGCTTTTCGGTTTCTTGTGACCTCGATACACCTGTTGCGCCTGAATTCCCCCGAGTACTTTTTTAGCCAGCAATGGAAACACTCCCAGTAAGACAAATGAGCCCAGCAGGCCCGGCGACAGCAGCCCTCCCAGGGACTGAAGCTGACCCAGCTGGGTCCCCGCATTCACGAACACCAGCGTTCCGGGCAGCATACCGAGCTGGCTGACAAAGAAAAATGTCCAAACCCGCATCGGGGTCAGCCCCATCAGCAGATTGATCACGAAAAACGGGAACGCCGGCACCAGGCGCAGGGCAAACAGATAGAACGCCCCCTCCCGTTCGATCCCCTGGTTGATCGCCTTGAGATTGCGGCCAAAACGCTGCTGGACGAATTCGCGCAACAGGAAGCGCGACGCCAAAAACGCCAGCGTTGCGCCCAGCGTGGAGGCAAACGACACCAGCAGCAGACCGGTCCACAAGCCGAACAAGGCCCCGCCGACCAGGGTCATGATGGCCGCTCCAGGCAGGGACAAGCCGGTGACGGCGACGTAGATCAGAAAATAGATCAGGGCCGTGCGTACCGGATGAGCCACATAGAGCTGCGCGAATGCCGCCTGTTGCGACTTGAAATAATCCAGGCTGAGAAATCGCCCCAGATCCAGGGCGAAGAAGGCCGCGATCAATACCGCAAACACGGCCAGCAGGAGCAGTCGTTGGGTTTTCATCGGCTTATTGTAGGGGAGCCGCCAGCCGAAAAACGCCTCTGCCGCGGATTTATGGCGTCTTCTTCCCGTGCAGGAGTTTCAGATCGCGCGCGGTTTCCAGCCGCTGTTCGCGGCGTAATGCCGCGGCCTGATAACGCAGCTTCTCCACATTGCTTTCGGGGGCGATGCCCGGAACGGCGGTCGGTCGACCTTGCTCGTCCAGTGCGATGAATGTGAGATACGCCGACAGAATATGCCGACGCTGGGCGGTATGGGAGATCTCGGCTTCAACCTTGACCCCGATCTCCATTGATGTGGTCCAGGCGCGATTGCACGCTGCCGAGAACAGCAGCGTGTCGGCGCCGGTGGCCGGCGCGATGAAATGCACCGCATCGACACCGACCGTCACGCATAGATTCTGACTATGCCGTTCCGCAATGACCACGGCCAGACGATCCATTTGCGCCATGATCAGCCCGCCGAAGACATTGCCTTGCGAGTTCAAGTCATTCGGAAAAATCTTGTAAATCTGCTCGGCTACCGCGGTATCGGCAACGCGGCGCACACCAGGCTCGGTCATCAGGTCTCCAGATCACGGAAGTCATTGCGCAATTGATATTCATGGCCATGCAGGTAAGCCTCGACCCGGCGCATGCGGGCTTCGATCAAACCATAGCGCTCCCGCAAGGGTCCGGTAAAGACCGGCGCCTCACGGCCTGGTGTCGCGACCTCCGCAGACTGCGCCCCACTGGGGCCGAGCTCGGCCGCGTCATCTTCAGCGCTGGGCAACACGAACACCGCGACGACGTAAGCGAGCACCACCGGCCAGGTCACCAGGATGGCCGAGATCGCAATGACCCAGCGCACGGTACGCACCCGCCAACCGTAAAACGCCGCCAATCCGGCGCAGACGCCGAACAGCCAGCCGCGAGCCGGAACCCGCTTCAGCTCCGACAAAGTTTTGTAGTTCATGAACGCGATCTCCAGTCAGGGGCGTCGGTGTCCAGAATGCTTTCGATGGCGTCCAGGCGCTCCTCGAGCCGTTCCGCCTGCGCCCGAAGTTCCTTGTGGCTGGATCGGTCGACCCGACCCTGCCGCCGCTCGCGCTTCCACACCGTGATGTAATGAAACGTGATCCACATCGGCAGCACCACCACGACGAACAGCTTGAGGGGCTTCAAGATCAGGACCAGACTGCTATCAAACTCCATTCAGGACTCCACTGCGAATCAAGATCAGTCTTGCGACTTGGTTTGTGTGGATAGTTTAGCCCGTAGCCGGGCCAGCTCCGCGTCGACTTCTTCGTTGGCTGCCAATTCGACAAAGGCCTGATCGATCGCCTCATCCGCGCCGAGCTCATGTGCTTCGACCTGGGCCTCAAGACCCTCGATGCGTTGCTCAAAGGCTTCAAACCGCAGCTTGGCCTCATCGATCCGTGAGGTCTCGAGCTGCTGCTTGGCTTTGAGCCGGGTACCCGCCGTGTCTTTACGCATGACCAGACTGCGCTGGCGGACTTTGGCGTCCTTGAGCTTGGCATTGAGCTGCCGGATATCGCCGTCCAGCTTCGCCAACTGCTCGGCGACCAGGGCCTTTTCCTCGTTGAGCAATCCGCGCTTTTCCTGCAGTTGACTCCTGTACAACAGGGCGCCGCGGGCCAGATCTTCACGGTCCTTGCGCAAGGCCAGTTCAGCCTTGGCCTCCCATTCACTGATACCCGCGTCCAGCTGCTTGACCTCCCGTTCAATCTCCTTGCGTCGGGCAATCGTTTTCACCGACGTCGAACGAATCTCCACCAGCGTCTCTTCCATTTCCTGGATGATCAGGCGAATCATCTTGCCCGGATCTTCCGCCTTATCCAGCAGTGCGTGGACATTGGAATTGATAATGTCCGACAACCGAGAATAAACACCCATAGTTACTACTCCTGCAATTAAATCTGTGGAACCGTGGTTTGGCGATCCTTGTCGGCGTGCAGTGGCCGCGGCACCGAAGGTACCGGCACCCCACCGGGCAGATCCTTGATCAAGTCCTGGCGCAGACGCTCCAGAGCCACCACCCCTCCAGCGGGTATCCCAACCGTCAATTCCTGCTTGAGCTGTTCGTGCGCCGGCCATTCAGCCGCCTCAACTGCCGTGCTGCCCATCACCACAATGGCCGCAACCGTGCGCTTGAGACATTTCATCCTGCACTCCTTCGCTTGTGTGTCTGTCTTGCCTTGTTTAAACAAAACGCATGCCAAGCGCCGAAAAATCCTCAAGCTACTGATTTTACGGGCTTTGTATAACAGCCCCAGGCCCAAACCACGATTCGGGATGGTTTTTTTAACCATCTTTAGGTATTTTTGACCGATGCCGGACAGACAAGCACCACCGCTATTGGGTGAATCTGAAGCTTTTCTCCAAGCCGTCGAGGCCGCGTCGCGCCTGGCCGCCCTGGACAGGCCCGCTCTGATCATCGGTGAACGCGGCACCGGCAAGGAGCTTTTTGCCGCGCGACTGCACTACCTGTCCTCGCGCTGGGACGGCCCGTTTATCAAGCTGAATTGCGCCGCCCTCAGCGAGGACTTGCTGGACGCCGAACTGTTCGGGCATGTGGCCGGCGCCTTCACCGGCGCCACTCGCGCGCGCAGCGGCCGCTTCGCGGCCGCCGATGGCGGCAGCCTCCTTCTGGATGAGCTGGGCACGATGTCGCCCCGGCTGCAGGAAAAGGTCCTGCGCGTGCTCGAATACGGGGAATTTGAACCCCTGGGCTCCAGCAGCACACAGCAGGTTTCGGTGCGCGTCATCGGCGCGACCAATATCGACCTGCCCTCCGCGGTTCAAGCCGGCCGTTTTCGCGGTGATCTGCTCGATCGTCTGAGCTTTGATGTCATCACCCTGCCACCGCTGCGCGCCCGACCTGAGGACATCATCGTTCTTGCGGAGCATTTCGCCCGGGATATGACCCATGAACTGCAACGTGACGCTTTCGGCGGCTTCAGTGCCAGTGTGCAAGCCTCGCTGCTGACTCATCCCTGGCCCGGTAATGTACGGGAACTGCGCAATGTCGTGGAGCGCGCGGTTTACCGTCACGAAGGCGGCCTGCGACCCATTGCCCGCCTGATGCTGGATCCGTTCGAGTCGCCCTTTCGACCGGTAGCCGATCAGCCTTGCGCAACCAGCCCCAGGACCGCTGCGCCCACACCAGGCTATCCCTATGACTTTCGCGCACACCTCGACGCCGAAGAAGTCCGCCTTCTGCGCCAGGCCCTGACTGACCATCAATACCATCAGAAACGCACTGCCCGCGCGCTGCAATTGAGCTACGATCAACTCCGCAGTGCGATTCGAAAATTCAAGCTTGGCGTCTAGCCAGACCCGCGCCAGGCACGCAGAACCTACAACCAAAGGGAAGCCACGTGGCCAAATTACCCGCCTTCAAAGCCTATGACATTCGCGGCCGGCTCGGCACCGAACTCAATCGTGACATCGCCTACCGCATCGGCAAGGCCTATGCCCAGGTGGTCAAACCGAAAAAAGTGGTCGTGGGCCAGGATGTTCGGCTGACCAGCAAGGAACTCAGCGATGCGGTCGCACTCGGCCTGCTGGAGCACGGCGTCGAAGTCCACGATATCGGACTGTGTGGCACGGAAGAGGTGTATTTTGCCACCTTCCACTTCGGCCTGGATGGCGGCATCATGACCACGGCCAGTCATAATCCCATGGATTACAACGGCATGAAGCTGGTTCGCGAGGAATCGCGCCCGATCGGCTCCGACAGCGGCCTGGGCGATATCGAAGCCCTGGTCGCACAAGACACCGCCACCTGCCCCGCGGGCCCACCCACCCTGCAGCATCTGGCCCATCGCGAAGCCTACATCGAACATCTGCTGGGTTATCTGGGAACGCAAAAACCAAAGCCATTCAAGATCGTGGTGAATGCCGGCAACGGCCCGGCCGGCGTCATCATCGACGCCCTGGAGCCGCATCTGCCGTTCGAATTCATTCGTATCCACCACGAACCCGATGGCCGCTTTCCCAATGGCATTCCGAACCCGTTGCTGGTGGAAAACCGCCCGGCCACCAGCGATGCGGTGCGCGCCCACAAGGCCGATTTCGGGGTGGCCTGGGATGGCGACTTTGATCGCTGTTTTCTGTTTGACGAAAACGGCGACTTCATCGAGGGTTATTACATCGTGGGACTGCTTGCGGACGCCTTGCTGGCCACCCACCCCGGCGAGAAAATCATCCATGATGTGCGCCTGACCTGGAACACCATCGACATCGTGCAGCGCGCCGGGGGCCAGGCAGTGGAATCACGCACCGGCCACGCCTTCATCAAACAGGTCATGCGCGAAATCAACGCGATTTACGGAGGCGAAATGAGCGCGCATCACTATTTTC
The DNA here is from genome assembly GCA_041624435.1 of Oceanococcus sp. Classification (GTDB taxonomy): domain Bacteria; phylum Pseudomonadota; class Gammaproteobacteria; order Nevskiales; family Oceanococcaceae; genus Oceanococcus. The sequence goes on from JBFJVB010000055.1 coordinate 5,209, forward strand.
GCGATTTTGCCTACTGTGACAACGGCAACATCCCGTGGCTGATGATCGCCGCCCTGCTCAGCCAGAAAAACGCCCCGCTGTCCTCGCTGGTGAGCGAACGCATTGCCGCCTTCCCCTCCAGCGGTGAGATCAACCTGAAGGTGAGCGATGCCGCCACGACCATTCGCAAGATAGAGCAGACCTATCAGGCCGATGCACTGCGCGTCGACACTCTCGATGGCCTGACCCTGGAATTTGCCGACTGGCGCTTCAATCTGCGCTCCAGCAATACCGAACCGGTCATTCGCCTGAACGTGGAAAGCCGTGGTGACCGCGCCCTGATGGAAGCCAAGACCCAGGATATTCTGGACCTGATCAAACAGACGGGCTAGCTCGGGGCGTGGGGGGGCGTGCCAGGCACGCCGCCACCGCTCAAGCTAAATACCGCGGGATCAGGACTGACACTCTGCCAGGGCGAAGCCGTGGCCATGGCTCAGGCAGTAATCCAGCCACTTGTTGAGCAGCAGGTTACGCTCCCACTGACGCTCCAGGTTCTCACCCAGTGACGCCGGTTCGGCATCCATCGCCTGGGCAACCCCGGCATCCCGGTAGATGCGCACGCGCAGTCGGGGGTAATCCCCGTGCTGCTGATGCCGATAAGTCAGCATCAAGGTCAAGGTATAAGGACCACGCTCGAGGATCTGCAAATACAGCGGGGCGTCCGTGCGGCTCAAGGACCGCGCCTGGTCCTGGCGCAGATTGAGTTCGGGCAACAGACGCTGGAATCGCAGGTAATTGCTTTCCCATAGATTCATCAGGCCGGCGAATGTTCGCGGTCGACCCAAGCTTTCCCAGTTGACGGTTTGCGCTGGTTTCATGCCGCCACTATACCGCTCAGAAGGACTGCCTGCGCAAGCCCTTCTCCTGCATGATCAGGGTGGCGATTTCTTCGATCGACATCACCGTGGAATTGATATAGGGCACGGCGAACCGCCGGTAAAGTTGCTCGGCCTGATTCAGTTCAAACAGACATTGCTGCAACGAGGCATAGCGGCTTCCCGGTCGGCGTTCCTGGCGAATCTGCTGCAAGCGCGCCGGATCCAGGATCAGGCCAAACAGTTTCGCTCGATATTCCGTGAGATGCGCGGGGAGCCGGCCGGTTTCCATATCGTCCTCGGTCAGCGGGTAGTTGGCGCAGAACAAGCCATGCTGCAAAGCCATGTACAGACAGACCGGCGTTTTGCCGCAGCGCGATGGCCCCAGCACGATGATGTCTGCGCGTTCCAATCCGCGCTTGGTCTGACCATCATCGTGATGCATGCTGAAATGCATCGCATCGATGCGCGATTCGTAGCGACTGGCATCGGGCATCCCATGCGCTCGCCCTTCAACGTGAGTGGATTTTTCCTGCAGCACCTTTTCCAATTCAGGCACATAGCTGTCAAACGGGTCGAAAAATGTGCCGGCGGCCTCGCGCAACAAACCTCTGATTTCGTTGTTGACCGTGGTACTGAATATAATGGCGGGCTCGGCGTCGCGCGCCGCCAGGTTGATCGCTTCCACCGTCGCCCTGGCTTTGTCGGGCGAATTGATAAAGGGAAGTGTAGTACGCTGAAATTCAATGTCATCAAATTGTGACAACAGGCTATTGCCCAGGGTCTCAGCGGTGATGCCTGTTCGATCGGACAGGAAAAATACTCGACGCTTCTTCGGCATTACAAATGAATCCTCGATTCTGTGGCCGCTAACCCACACCATCATCTAGAGGTAGCACGTGGATAACAAGTACGTAGTTTGGTTTCGCGAACTGGGCATGGGCGACGTGGAACACGTCGGCGGCAAGAACGCGTCTCTTGGCGAAATGATCTCCAAGCTGGCCTCCGCCGGCGTCAGCGTACCGGACGGTTTCGCCACGACGGCTGACGCCTATCGCGATTTCCTCAACCACCAGGGTCTGGCCGCACGGATCCAACAGGAACTGGATGCCCTGGACCCTGAAGATGTGATCGCCCTGGCCGCGACCGGCAAGAAAATCCGCCAGTGGGTCATGGACCAGCCTTTTCCCAGTCAGCTGGACGAGGAGATCCATGCCGCCTACGCCGAACTGACTGCGGGCGCACAGATCAGCGTTGCGGTGCGCTCTTCAGCCACCGCCGAGGATTTGCCGGAAGCCTCTTTCGCCGGCCAGCAGGAAACCTTTCTGAACGTTCAGGGCATGGACAACGTCCTGCATGCGATGAAAGAAGTGTTTGCCTCCTTGTACAACGACCGGGCCATCTCCTATCGGGTGCACCAGGGTTTCGCCCATGAACTCGTTGCCCTGTCCGCCGGCGTGCAGCGGATGGTTCGCTCCGACAAAGGGGCTTCCGGCGTGATGTTCACCATCGACACGGAATCAGGCTTTGAGGATCTGGTTTTCATCACTTCGGCCTTCGGCCTGGGTGAAGGCGTTGTCCAGGGCGCGGTCAATCCCGATGAATTTTATCTCTACAAACCCAATCTGCGTGCCGGACGGCCGGCCATCTTGCGGCGCAACGTCGGCGCCAAGGCCACCCAGATGGTCTACACCCAGGACCGGGTGCCGGGCAAAACCGTCGAGTTCATCGACGTTCCACAGGAACAACGCAGCCTCTTGAGCCTCAGCGACGCCGAGGCCGAGGCCCTGGCCAAACAGGCCCTGATCATTGAGGAACATTATGGTCGACCGATGGACATCGAATGGGGCAAGGACGGCATTGATGGAAAGCTGTACATCCTTCAGGCGCGCCCAGAAACCGTCCAGAGCCGCACCGGCTCCGGCAGCTTGCGGCGCTATCGTCTGGCCAAGCGCAGCACGGTCCTGAGCGAAGGGCGCGCGATTGGCCAGAAGATCGGCAGCGGCAAGATTCGGAATGTCAGCGACATCTCGGAAATGTCCCGCGTGCAGGTAGGCGATGTCCTGGTCACGGACATGACCGACCCCGACTGGGAGCCGGTAATGAAGCGATGTGCCGCCATCGTGACCAATCGCGGCGGCCGCACCTGTCACGCGGCGATCATCGCCCGTGAGCTGGGCATCCCGGCCGTGGTGGGCTGCGGCGACGCGACCTCGGCCTTGCAGGAAGGCACGGCGGTCACCGTATCCTGCGCCGAAGGCGACACCGGCTTCGTCTACGCCGGCAATCTGGACTTTGAAGTGGACGAGGTGAACCTGGGCGATATGCCACCGGTACCCCTGAAAATCATGATGAATGTGGGCAATCCCGACCGAGCCTTCGATTTCGCCTCGATCCCGAATGCTGGCGTGGGCCTGGCGCGCCTGGAATTCATCATCAACCGCATGATCGGCATTCACCCCCGCGCTCTGCTGGAATTCGACAGACAAAGCCCCGAACTGCAATCCACGATCCGTCAATTGACCGCGTCCTACGCCGACCCGGTCGATTTTTACGTCAAACGGATCGCCGAAGGCATTTCCAGCATTGCGGCCGCTTTCGCACCTGAACCGGTCATCGTGCGTTTGTCCGATTTCAAATCCAATGAATACGCCAACCTGATCGGTGGCAGCCAGTTCGAACCCCACGAAGAAAACCCGATGATCGGCTTCCGTGGGGCCTCCCGCTATATCGACCCGAGCTTTCAAAAGTGCTTTGAACTGGAATGCCGCGCCGTGCGTTATGTCCGCGAGGACATGGGCTTGCGCAATGTACAGATCATGATCCCGTTTGTCCGCACGGTCGAGGAAGCACGCAAGACCATTGAGATTCTCGCCGGCTTCGGCCTTGCGCGCGGCAAGGATGATCTGAAGATCATGATGATGTGCGAACTGCCCTCCAATGCGCTGCTGGCCGATCAGTTCCTGGAGCATTTCGACGGCTTTTCCATCGGCTCGAATGACATGACCCAGCTGACCCTGGGCCTGGATCGTGATTCCGGTTTGATTGCCCACATGTTTGACGAGCGGGACGAAGCGGTCAAAGCCCTGCTGCACCTGGCCATTGCGGCCTGTCGCAAAGCCGGCAAGTACGTGGGCATCTGCGGCCAGGGCCCCTCGGACCATCCGGATCTGGCCCAGTGGCTGCTGGATGAAGGCATCGAAAGTGTTTCCCTCAACCCGGACACGGTGCTCAGCACCTGGCTGTATCTGGCCGGCAAGGAGGCGATGCCGGATTAGGGCATTTCAGGGCCGATCCCGGCCCCAGCCTTGACAGGAGGAATGATTTTTGCAGGTCCAGGGGACAAAATCATTCCTTCCAGGCAGGGCCGTGCGCAAACCGCAGGATCAGAACGGGTTTACCTTGATCGAGCTCATGATGGTGGTCTTCATCATGGGCATCCTCGCGGCGATCGCCATTCCGGTTTATCTGGGCTTCACAACCCGGGCGAAAGTCGGAGAGGGCCTGTCCATGGGCAGCGCATTGCAGCGTGATGTGGTGCTCCACCACACCATGCTGGGCGACTTTCCCAGCAGCAATGTCGAGGCTGGCGCCTCTGCTCCGGACAGTTACCGAGGCAAATACGTCAACCGGATGGAAATCGGCCCCGGGGGGAAAATCACGATTTCCTATGACGACCCCGCGCTGCCCGGAGGCACGCTGGAGCTGACTCCGCGCAGCGTTGACCGCGAGGTAAGCTGGACCTGCTCTTCGACCACGATCAGCCCTTCGGTCCTGCCCAGGACCTGCCGACCATGATGCCCTCAAGCGCATTGTTACGCGTACGGACCCACGCCTTATGAGCCAGGACAAGCCCCTGTATCCCCGCCAGCTCCCGCCGCAGCAGCCGGAGCATTACCTGGCAATCCTCAGCGGACTGTGCCGCGCAAACTGGCTGGCCCTGGGCATCATTTTCGCCCTGGGCGCATGGTTGATGCACGGCGCTGCCTTTACCTGGCCACGCACCGGCCATTTCACCAGCCTGTATATCCTGATCGCGCTGGAGTTTGGCCTGGGCAATCTGGCCCTGGCCCTAGCCCTGCATTTTCGCGGCTGGTATCAGCGGATGCCACGCGAAGCACTCAACCGCCTGCATCATCTGACCGTCATCGTACTGATCTGGGATGGCTTGCACGTGCTGGGTGCCGTGGAAGCCTTCGGCGGCCTCAACGGGCCCTTGGCCCCGGTGCTGCCGTTGCTGCTGATGGTGGGGTTCCTGATCCTGCCGTTACGCCAGGCCCTGGGCTTTGCGCTGGCTTTTATGCTCAGCCTGGTGGTCCTTGTGCTCCTGCAGATCAGTGGGGTGCTTTATGCGCCCGGTGCACTGGGTGACAATTTCCGCCTGCTGCCCGAAAGCTTGCCACTGAGCCTGCTGGTGATGCTGGCCACCGCCGGCGCGGTGATCAGCCTGGGTTCGGCCTGGCGCAATCGACTCGACTTCGGCGCTCTGGGCTCGCATCCCGATGATCTGATCAACCCGCATTTTGGTTGCTTTACCGTGACCACCCTGGAACGCCGCCTGGCTGAAGAACTGCCGCGCGGCCATCGCCATGGTTCACCCACCAGTTACGTCCTGATTCGCCTGGACAAGCTCGAGGAACTGATGCGCAGCGAAGGTCTGGACGGGATTGACAAGCAGCTGACGCTCCTGTCGGCCGCGATTCTCAAGCATACCCGTCTGGACCTGGATACTTGCGCCTACCTGGGCAATGGCTGTTTCGCGGTGCTGCTCCCCACAGCCTCCCGACCGATCGCCCAGGCCGTGGTCCAACGCATTGTCTTTGACTTCGCCGCACACACCTCCCAGACGCTGGCGCACGGCATCGCCACGGCAACGGCGGAGGATTCGCTCACCTCCCCCGCAACGCTGCAAGCTGCCGCCCAGGCCGCTCTGAACGAAGACCATACGGACAGCTCCAGTTGAGCCCGCAATGCGGCACGGCGTGAACCAGAACGCGAGGCCTCAGGCCCGCAAGGCCAGATAGATCACGCTCAGCCAGCCCAGCAGAAAACAGCTTCCGCCCAGGGGCGTGACCATGCCCAATCCGCGATGCCCCGTCAAAGCCAGAGCGCACAGACTGCCACTGAACAAGGCGATGCCCACGGCGAACCAGAGCGCCGCATACACCCGCCCCGAGCCCAGCAGCGCCGAATTCAGCACCGCCAGCATGGCCACCGCATGCAGGAGCTGGTAGTCCGTGGCGGTCCTGATCAGGCCCAAGGCCGTGTCATCCAGCCGGGACTTCAAACCATGCGCAGCAAAGGCGCCCATCGCGACGCCGATCAGCCCGTACAGGGCGGCCACAGCGACGAGCAGTTTGGGCAACAGTGCGGACACGCCTAATTCTTCGGCGGGAATTCGGCAAAGCGCATCCAGAACGCCCTGATCGACTCCACCAGCTCGATGAATTCATCCAGATCCACCGGCTTGCAGATGTAGGCATTGGCCTGCAGCTCATAACAGGTCAGGACATCGCGTGGGGCATTCGAAGTGGACAGCACCATCACCGGAATCCGCTTCAACATTGGATCCTGCTTGATCTCGGCAAGCACTTCGCGGCCATCCTTGCGCGGCAGATTGAGATCCAGCAACACGAAATCAGGCATGATCAGATCGGTATAGCTGTCCTGCCGCCGCAGCATGGCCAGCGCCTGTTCGCCATCCCGCGCCACCTGCAGGTTGAACGACAATCCACCCTCTTTGAATATTTCTTCGGCCAGCCTAACGTCGGCGGCGTTATCTTCCACCAGTAATATTTCTGCCTTACGCTCGTTCATCAATCCGCTCATTCCTTACATTCGCCCGATCCAGCCCGTATCGACGGACACTGGAAAAACGCCATGCTACACCGACTCCCCCACAGCCCACACTAAAAAGCCAAGCCTTTGCCCTCCTCCATCCGACAAGCCGGCCTGTTTGCCTTCGCCGCTGCCTTTTCATTTGCGCTGATGGCCACGGCGATCAAACTGGCGGCAACGGAGTTGAATCTGGCGATGATCGTCTTCCTGCGTAATGCCTTCGGCCTGCTGGCCCTGACACCCTGGCTGCTCAGACAGGGCGCAGGACGCTTGCGCACCGCGCACCCCGGCCTGCACGTACTGCGCTGCCTGATCGGCTTGAGCGCGATGTATTGCTTCTTCTTTGCCATAGCGCACATGCCCCTGGCCGAAGCCATGCTGCTCAACTACTCGACGCCCTTGTACATTCCCTTCATCGCCTGGCTGTGGCTGGGCGAACGCCCCCATCCGCGTCTGCTCCCGATCGTCCTGATCGGGCTGCTGGGGGTGAGTCTGATCCTGCGTCCAGAGCCCAGCGGCGTAGCGGGCTGGGTGGGCTTGGTGGGGCTGGCTGCCGGCATCATGGCCGCCGGCGCCTTTGTGGCGATTCGGCGCCTGTCGCGCACGGAACCGTCTTTGCGCATCGTGTTCTACTTCACCACGATCAGCCTGGGGGTCTCGCTGATCCCGCTGGGATGGCTGTGGCAGACGCCCAGCTGGCATGCCCTGGGCCTGATGGCGGCGGCCGGCGGATTCGCCAGCCTGGCCCAGCTCGCCCTGACCAGAGCCTATTCTCTGGCGCCAGCGGCGCAGGTCGCGCCGTTCAACTACCTGGTCGTCGTGTTTGCCGGCTTGCTGGGCTGGTTGCTCTGGCAGGAACAGCCCGATTCATTCGGCTTGCTCGGAACCGGTCTGGTGATCGGCAGCAGCCTGCTGGCCCTGCGGCAAAAAAACTGAACAGAGCGTCGCTTACTTACCCAGCATCCTGCGAATCTGGCCACGCGCATGTTTGTCGGGTCGCATTGCCGGCGGCCGGGGGGCACTCAAACGCGCGGCCCGACGCAGCTCCGCCTGTTCCTCACGCTTGCGTCTGCTCGACTCGGTTTCCTGATACAGCTGCTGGGCCTGAGCAGCCGGGCCTCGGCGCTCGGATAAACCCAGCACTTCGATCAGATACAGCTCGTCGCCGCGCTTGACCTGCAGGCAATCGCCTCGCCGCAGCAGGCGACTCGGCTTGGGACGCACCCCATTGCACTGAATCTGCCCCTGCCGGATGGCGTCCGTCGCCAGGCCACGGGTGCGGAAAAATCGGGCCGCCCAGAGCCATTTATCAATCCGCACGCCGTCGGATTCAAGACCGCTCACGCCTGTCCTCTGCGCCCAAACCCGCTCCCGACTCGCCGGCGGCTCAGTGTTGCCCGGCCGGTTTCGCCGGGCCGGGTGGCGCTGATTTCTTGTCACCAGCCGCATCATCGGATGCGCTGGGCGCCTGATCAGACGCAGCACCACCGTCACTGTCGCTGTCGCTGTCGGTCCAACTGGCCGGCGGCCCAGGCGGCTTGCCCGCCATCAACTGAGCCAACTGATCGCTGTCGATGGTTTCGTACTTGAGCAAGGCTTCGGCCATCGCATGCAAGATCTTCTCGTTGTCCTTGAGAATCTTCTGCGCTCGAGCGTAACTTTCACCGATCAGACGGCTGATTTCCGCATCAATCGTATGCGCCGTCTCATCGGACATGTTCTTATGCTGGGTGACCGAATGACCGAGGAACACCTCGCCATCATCCTCCCCGTACGACTGCGGCCCAAGGCGATCGGACATGCCGAACTTGGTGACCATCTTGCGCGCAATCCCGGTGGCGCGCTCGATATCATTGGACGCGCCCGTAGTCACCGCACTCGGCCCGAAGATCATTTCTTCAGCAATGCGGCCTCCAAACAGGGAATCCAGCTGGGACATCAGGCGTCGCTTGGTGTAACTGTGGCGATCCTCCTCCGGCAGGAACATCGTCACTCCCAGGGCCCGACCACGCGGAATGATCGTGACCTTGTACACCGGGTCATGCTCCGGCGAGACCAGGCCAACGATGGCATGGCCGGCTTCATGATAGGCCGTCAGACGCTTCTCCTCTTCGGACATGACCATGGATTTACGCTCGGCACCCATGAGAATCTTGTCCTTGGCGCGCTCGAAGTCATCCATATCGACCATCCGTTTGTCCGCTCTGGCCGCGAACAAAGCCGCTTCATTCACCAGATTGGCCAGATCCGCACCTGAAAACCCCGGCGTGGCCCGAGCCAGGATGTCCGGCATCACATTGGTCGACAGCGGCACCGGCCGCATATGCACTTTCAGAATCTGTTCGCGCCCGCGCACATCCGGCAGCGGCACCACCACCTGCCGGTCGAAACGCCCCGGCCGCAACAGCGCCGGATCAAGCACGTCGGGACGGTTGGTGGCGGCAATGACGATCACACCTTCATTGCCCTCAAAACCGTCCATTTCCACCAGCAGTTGATTGAGGGTCTGCTCGCGCTCGTCGTGACCGCCTCCCAGGCCTGCGCCACGATGACGACCCACGGCATCAATTTCATCGATGAAGATAATGCACGGGGCCTGTTTCTTGGCCTGCTCGAACATGTCGCGCACCCGCGAGGCACCGACCCCGACGAACATTTCCACGAAATCCGATCCGGATATCGTGAAGAACGGCACCCCGGCTTCACCAGAGATCGCCCGCGCCAACAGGGTCTTGCCGGTACCCGGCGAACCGACCATCAACACGCCACGGGGAATTTTTCCGCCCAGACGCTGGAACTTGGCCGGATCCTTCAGGAAATCCACCAGTTCGGACACTTCCTGCTTGGCTTCCTCGACGCCGGCCACATCAGCAAAAGTGATCTTGATCTGATCCGCGTTGAGCATCCGTGCCCGGCTCTTGCCGAAACTCAAGGCCCCTCGACCGTTGCCACCACCCTGCATCTGCCGCATGAAGTAAATCCACACGGCGATCAACAGCAGGATCGGGAAGGAGGAAATCAGAATCTGCAACAGAAGCGGCTGCCCCTTGGGCGGCTCGCCAATCACCAGCACATGATTCTCCAGCAAGGTGCCGATCATCGCGGCATTGTCAGTTTCAGGACTGTAGGTCGAAAAGCGCATTCCGCCGGCGGTTTCGCCGCGAATATGTGGCCCTTCGATGGACACTGAACGGATATTACCGTCCTCGACCTGGTCCAGAAATTGAGAATAGCTGATCGCTTCCGCAACCCGCCCTGACGGCGAAAAGCTGCTAAAGACGCTCATCAACACCACCGCAATCACGATCCAAAGCAGCAGGTTTTTAGCCAAATCGTTCACTTATGCTCCAACGGCTCCCGGCTCGGGAATCCCTTTGCGTTTCATTCATTGTGTGCCTTTCGCAGGCCTTGTGCCAGGAAATACAGTTCCCGGCTTTCCGGTCGCGAAGCGCTTGGTTTGCGGATCGAAACTTTGGTGAAATGCGTCTGCAGCAACTTACGATACGCCTCGAAATCGCCACCCTGAAACACTTTTACCAAAAACGCCCCGCTACTGGCCAATTGTTGGACCGCGAAATCACACGCCAATTCCGCCAGTTCATATGATCGAGCCAGATCTGCATTCTTTATGCCACTGAAATTGGGGGCCATATCCGAAAGTACAAGATCGGGCCGACAATTTTCCAGACTCAGTGACAACCGGTCGAGAATTTCCGACTCCAGGAAATCGCCCTGAATGAACTCCACGCCCGGCAGAGGCTCAATGGGTAGCAGATCCAGACCGACAATTTTCTTGCTGCGCCCCTGCAGTTTTTTTACCGCGTACTGACACCAGCCTCCGGGTGCAGCGCCCAGATCGACGATCTGCTGGCCCGGTCGGATCAGACGGTCACGCTGATCGATCTCCATCAGCTTGAAAACCGCGCGGGAACGCCAGCCCTGGTCCTGGGCCTGTTTGACGAACTGGTCTTTGCGTTGCCGCTCCAGCCAGCGGGAACTGGAGCCCTTAGGCATGAGCCGGGCCGTGACCGCCCTGACCGACCGAACATCCAGGCCAGCGCCCGCCATGCGAATGGACTTGAATAATAACTCGCAAGCCCTTGTTATTTCGCATGATAACTAGTCATTTCACTTGTAGTGCACGGCCAGAATCTCGAACCGGCGCATCCCGCCGGGGACGGCCACGTCGACTTCGTCACCTTCTTCCTTGCCCAGGAGCGCGCGGGCAATCGGCGTGGAGAAGGCCAGCATGCCCGCCTTCACATCGGCCTCATCCTCACCCACGATGCGGTAGGACAGCTCTTCTTCGGTATCAATATCCATCAGATCGACGGTGACGCTGAATACGACCTTACCGGTACGCGGCAAAGTGGCGACGTCGATGATCTGGCTATTGGCCAGCTTGCCTTCAATTTCCGCGATGCGGCCTTCGGTAAAGCTCTGCTCTTCGCGAGCGGCGTGATACTCGGCGTTCTCCTTGAGATCCCCGTGCGCCCGGGCTGAGGCAATCGAGGCGATGATCCGCGGCCGTTCGACACTCTTGAGTCGCTTCAGTTCATCCTGCAACAGTTCCGCGCCGCGGGCAGTTAAGGGCGTCCGGCTCATGCCTTGAGTTCTCCGTGTAAGTCTTTGAGTGGATGCACCTCGAAATGATCGAGGTAGTCCATCGCCAAACAGGCCGCTTGCGCGCCTGCAATCGTGGTGAAATACGCCACCTTATGGTGAATGGCCGCGCTGCGAATCGAATGTGACTCCGCGATGGACTTCTTGCCTTCGGCGGTGTTCACGATCAGATCCACTTTGCCATTTTTGATCAGGTCGACACAATGCGGCCGCCCTTCCTTGACCTTATTGACGATACTGCACTCGAGTCCCAGTTCGGCCAGTACCGCGGCCGTTCCCCGGGTGGCGTAGATCTTGAAACCGCGCGCCGCCAGCTGCTGTCCCAATGCGCCGACGACCTGCTTATCGTGCTTCCGCACCGACAGCAGCACGCTGCCGGTGCGCGGCAAGCTCACCCCGCTGGCGACCTGTGCCTTGGCAAAAGCGCCACCAAATTCCCGCGAGATGCCCATGACCTCACCGGTTGACTTCATTTCCGGACCGAGGATGGGGTCTGCGGCCGGGAATTTGTTGAACGGAAACACGGATTCCTTGACCGAGTAATACGGCGGTCGCGCCGCAGAGGTGAAGCCCTGTTCCACCAGGCTCTGCCCCGCCATGCAGCGCGCGGCGATCTTGGCCAGCGGCGCACCGATGGCCTTCGACACATAGGGCACGGTTCGCGATGCCCTGGGGTTTACTTCCAGCAGATAGACCTGATCATTCTGGACCGCAAACTGGGTGTTCATCAGCCCGCGCACATTCAGCGCCCGCGCCAGTTTGACCGCCTGCCGGCACAGTTCGGCCTCGACCTGAGGCGACAGCGAATGGGGCGGCAGACAACAGGACGAGTCACCCGAGTGCACGCCAGCTTGCTCGATATGCTCCATGACCCCTGCAATCACGACATTTTCCCCGTCGGAGACCGCATCGACATCGACCTCAATCGCGCTCTCCAGGAATCGGTCCAGCAGCACGGGGCCGGACTCGGTGGTTCGCGCCGCCTCATCCATATACCGGCGCAAGTCTTCGACATCGAACACCACTTCCATCGCCCGCCCCCCGAGGACGTAGGACGGTCGTACCACCAGCGGGAAACCCACTTCCAGAGCCATCTCGACCGCCTGGTCACTGGATTGGGCAATGCGGTTATTCGGCTGCTTCAGCTCGAGCTTTTCAACCAGCTTCTTGAACCGGTCCCGATCCTCGGCCAGATCAATGGAATCCGGCGAAGTGCCGATGATGGGCGCGCCCGCTGCCTCCAGCTTTTCCGCCAGTTTCAGCGGGGTCTGTCCGCCAAATTGGACGATAACCCCAAGCGGCTTTTCGCGCTCGATGATTTCCATCACGTCTTCGAAAACCAGCGGCTCGAAATACAGCCGATCGGAGGTGTCGTAGTCGGTCGATACGGTCTCCGGATTGCAGTTGATCATGATGGTTTCATAACCATCTTCGCGCAGCGCCAGGGCGGCGTGGACACAGCAATAATCGAATTCGATGCCCTGGCCAATGCGGTTTGGTCCGCCTCCCAGGACAATGATCTTGTCGCGCTCGCTGACCTCGGCCTCGCACTCCTCTTCGTAGGTCGAATACATATAGGCCGTCGCAGACGGGAATTCCGCAGCGCAGGTATCAACCCGCTTGTACACCGGACGCACGTCCAGATCATAACGCCGTTTGCGCACCGCCTCTTCGGCCGCACCCAGCAGGCTGCCCAGCCGTCGATCCGAAAAGCCGAGCTTCTTCAGCTCGCGCAGTTCCGCCTCGTCCAGATCCGACAAGCGGCGCCCGTCGAGCCCCGCTTCGCAATCGACAATCTCTTTTATTTGCTCCAGAAACCAATGATCTATGCGTGATAACTCATGCACTTCATCAACTGAGTAACCGTGCCGGAAAGCATCGCCCACGTACCAGAGTCGCCGCCCCTTGGGAATGGAAATCTCCTCCCTCAGCACTTCGTCACGGCGCGCCGGATCCAGATCGGGCGTCATGGGTTCGAAACCATCGGAGTCGATCTCCAGGCTCCGCATCGCCTTGTGCAGAGATTCCTGAAAACTGCGACCGATGG
>JBFJVB010000056.1:0-18566 GCA_041624435.1 Oceanococcus sp.
GTTGATTGAACATGGCGACCCCCCATTGCAAATGGACGCGGTCGCCCTTCTCCCTTCAGCCCCACGACCGACCGCAAGCGGCATGTTTGCATAGCGCGGGAAAGCCGGCAAACGCGCTGCTGACGAAGGGCCGGGCGCGTGCGCCAGGCCCTTGCATTTTTACGCTGGGGTTCTAAATCGTTGCCGGCAGCCAGCGTTTTAGTTTGGCATCGAGTTGCGCCAGTGACAGCGGCTTGAACATGCAATCGTCCATGCCCGCTTCCCGGCATTTTTCCAGAGTGCTGTCCTGGGCACTGGCAGTAAGCCCGATGATGACGAGCTGATCCTTCAATTCACCAAGCTCGGAGCGAATCCGCCGACTCAATTCGTAACCACTCATCCTGGGCATTTGCACGTCGGTAATGAGCATATGAAAATCGCCTTCGCGGGCACGCGCCAAAGCCGTCTCGCCATCTTCGACCACAGTGCATTCGCAATTGTAGCGTGCAAGCTGCAGTCCGATGAGTTTTCGATTCGCCGGATTATCCTCCGCGACCAGGATTCGAGCGGGGCCACCTTGCGGAAAATCGAGTTCGATCTGTTTTTCTGTTGCGGGCTGATCCTTGGCGCCAGCAGCCATTGAGGAAGCAATTTCTGCCTGCACGTCAAACCAGAAATTACTGCCGCGGCCGATCTTGGACTCGCAGCCGATTTCGCCCCCCATGCGCTCCACCAAGCCTTTGCTGATCGCAAGCCCCAGCCCCGTGCCACCGAAGCGCCGGGTAATCGAATCCTCACCCTGTTCAAAACTTTCGAAAACTTTCTCCTGGACTTCGGCACTCATGCCAATGCCCGTGTCTGTAACTTCAACGTGCAGGCGCGGCCCAGCCTTCGCCGCAGTCAACAGGCTGAATTTAAGCTCGATTCTCCCTCCTGAATCGGTGAACTTCACTGCATTGGACGTAAGGTTGAGCAGGATTTGATGAATTCGTCCGGCATCACCGATCAGTCGCGCCGGAAAATCAGTCTGGTAAGTCTCGATGAAATCAAGCTTCTTGCGCTGGATCTCCTGCTCCAGTTCGGCTCTCACCCGTCCTGCCACTTCGCGGATGTCGTAGGGGATGTTCTCGATATCCACGCGACCCGACTCGATCTTCGAAAAATCCAGCACATCGTTGATCAACTGCTGCAGGGCCAGTCCGGACTGAGCCATCAGCTGCAGTTTTTGAGTCTGGTCTGGCGTCAACTGCTCCTTGGCCAGGAGCTCCAGCAATCCCAATATCGCATGCAATGGGGTACGGATTTCATGACTGATGGTGGACAAGAAGCGTGATTTTGCTTCGCTGGCCGCTTCGGCGTGATACAGGCGGCGTAATTCCGCATTGCTATGCTGCAACTCGGCATTGGCCTTTTCCAGCATCTGGGCATGCTCGGCCAGATCGGCCTCGGCTTGCTTGCGCTGCGTGACGTCACTCATGGTAACGACCGCGCCCAGGGTTTGCCCGCCTTCCGTGGCCAGTACCTGCGCATTTGCCAGTACCGAGTACGGCGCCTGCCCCTGAGGGGCGATGACCAGTTCACTGGCAACGACGTGTTCGCCGCGCAAGGCTCGAAATAACGGCGTCTCTTCCTTGGGCAACAAGGTCTTGCCGTCGGCCCGGTACCAGTGGTGCGCATTGGCCCAGTGCTCCGCCGGCATGTCCCTGGAATCGAAGCCACTGAGCCTGCGCGCGGCCCGATTGATCAGCCAGGATTTGCCTTGCGTATCGCAAGCCACGACCGCTTCAGAAAGATTCTCCAGGGTGACTTGCAGGAAGTTGCGCTGTTCATCCAGGGCGGTCTCTACCGCGTGGCGCCGTCGCGTCATTTCATTGAAACTGGCAACCAGAGCGCCCAGTTCATCGTTGCACCAGGGAATGATTGTATGCTGCATCTCACCCCTGGCCACGCGCTCGGCGCCGTCGTGCAGCCGCGCAATGCCACGCCGGATATCCCGTGCCACACGCATCGAAAACCACTGCCCCAAGCCGAGCAGAATCAGCGCCGCCACCAGGATGAACACGGTCATTGCGCCATGGCCCCAGCGAGCGGCCATACCCATGGTGCGACCAAACTCGTCTTCCAGCGGGGTCAGGGCTGTCTCGATCACATGGATCTTCTCGAGATAACTGGATTCTTGCGACTCACTCAAGGGACCGGCAATCTGGTCTTGCTGCAAGGCCTGGGCCAGAACCCGAAACTTATCGATCCAGGCGTCCCCCTCAATCCAGATATCCACGGCGTGGCTGAAATAGCCCACATCGCGAAAACGGCGAAAGAAGCTCAACAGGTGCGGAACATCTTCTCGCGCCGTCCCACCGCGAAGCCAGGCCGCTTCGACAGCGGCGAAATCATAATCCGGTTTTTCCATTTCGAAGCGCGCCTGGCGATAGCCCAGGATCACGTCGATATTGCGCTGATAAGCGGCAAATTCATCCGGGTCAGCCGAGGTGGTATAGCGGCTCAAATGATAGACGGCGGATTTCTGCGCTTTGGACCACAGCCCCTCGGCGCCGACGTAAGCGCGAATCGCATCCGTGGCGTTCAATGCGGAGAAGACCACCATGAGTGCCGATGCCACGACCAGGCAATCGACCACCACAATCGCCGCCAGTTTGCGCGATATGGTCAGATTACCCAGCCAGCGCCCTGGACCTGGAACTGAAAGCTCGACGGACTCGCCCGCGGCATGAGCCGGGAAATGGCGTTGCGCCGAGGCGCGAACTTCAGGCATTGAACTATCCGAATGAGTCAGGCCAGCCCACCAGCGGCCTCCGGGCAGTTCCCACCATACGTATTGTCGGTCAAGAAAAAGACAAGCCCCGCCTCGCTCCATCAGGCTGCCTGGAACCCTCGCGGAGTCTCTGCCTTGCCGCCAATTCGCCGACCGGCTCTCCTGCGCAGACCGTCAGGCTCAATCCGTGCGTGTCACGGCCCGCGCTTCCTCCAGCAATTTACCGCCGACTTCAGCCGGCAATTCGGCGAACCAGGGGCCGCTCTCAACCAGAAACCCTGGCCCATCGAGCAGTGCAAACAGGCGCAAGTCCAGGGGATCCTGATCGTCGCGCTGCAAGCGGACGGTGAGCAGTGCTTCACCCGATGGCGTGCCGGCCTCGCTCCAGCGCTTGGTGTGCGCGGTCCGCAACGAGGTCAGGAAGGTGCTGGCGGCATCCACCGTCGTCGTGGGTTGATCCCGCTGCACGAAATGCCGTTGGCGAAACTGACTGCGGTTCCGGTGCAGAAAGCGCGCCAGCTGACCATCGATTTCGACGTCCATCGCCAGCACGTCCGCCGGTGGTGTGGCGACGATGCGGCTTTCCATCAACTGCGGAGGCGTGGCTTCCAGGGTCCGGACGAACTCGGCATCCAGCAGAAACACTTCGCTCTGGCCCGGCTCGCGGGCGTAATTGGCCTGACCGCCGAAGGTCTTGCCACCAATATCCAGCTTGAGAATTTTTCCACCCGCTTCCACGCTGAGATGCCGGGAAGGCTGGTCCAGGCCCATTTCGGTCAAACGGACCGCATCCACCTCCCCCAGACTGCGGCGGGCATGCAGCGGCGTGAGCTTTTTGATTACCCCGGCCACGAACTGACCGGCCGGGAAGGTTTCGCTGACCACCGGCACCGGCCCGGCCTCGACTGTGGGTTCAGGGCTGGCGACTGGCTGCTTGGTTCGGGGGTCGACCCTGGCCGGCTTGGCGACGGCCTGGCGATCGAACTCGCCGGTAAAGCTCACCCGATAGGTCCGCCCCTCGACCGGACCCAGGGGTTTGAGAACCACCTGACCTGTGGCCCAGCGGTATTCAACGCGCTGCAATTCGTCGGCTTGCGCAGCAAACAGCTTGGGGCGCTCACCGCGAACCAGGGGTTTATAAGTCCAGACATGCGCGGCCCAGGCCACGCTCAGGAGCAGAAAAACACTGTGGAAGATCACACTGCGAGTCATTGCGTTCTCCCGCGTTGGCGCCGCAAGCGGAGAAACCCGAACCCGAACAACAGAATCAGCGCGGGCAAGGCCAGGGTCGAGCCGTAAAACCAGAAGGTATCTTCCTCCCGGGTATGGCGGATCGGCACGTCCTGCATGCCCCCGGATGAACCGCTGGCGGTCTCGTCACCGAGCAACCAGATCAGGGCATCCAGACCGAAGGCGGCATTGGCTTCATTGGTCACCATATCGTCGGCCAACACGTCGGAATCCGCCGCCACGATCGCGCGCCCTTTCGGGCCCTTGCTCACCGGCCATTCCACCGCGGCCACCAGATTCAGCACCCGGCGTTGTTCGCTGGCCTCATCGAATTCCCGGTCGCCATCCAGATCGACAAAGGAATTCGGTCGCGATCGCGCCAGAAAAGTGACGTGGGCCTGACTGTCACCGCCTTCTATCCGCTCCAGGGTACCGGTTTCGCGAAACAGCAAAACCGCCCGGCGTAGTGTGCTGTTCAGGGACTGCGCCGCGCGATGGTTCACGAAGGAGCGGGAAAACACGAAGTTGCGATCAGCCTGCGTATGTGACTGACGCACATACTCACGGTCATTGGCGACCATGACCCCCGGCACGCTGAGGTTCAATTGCTCCAGCAAGGGCTCCAGCCCGTGATCGGTCTGCGGATCCAGCAGTACCATCAAGGCGCCACCGCGCTTCTGATAGGCCAGCAGCGCATCGACTTCCGCCTCGAGAAACCGCGCGGTGGGACCGTGGATCAGCACCACATCGGCGTCCGCGGGCACTTCATTGACCAGACCGCTGGAAGCACCGATGCTCTTGAGCTTGCCGTTTACCGCCTTGGCCAGCTGCTCGAACCGGCCTGCGCCGATGCGTCCGGCCTCGCCCATGCGTCCTTCCTGACGCTCGCCGTGACCCACGGTGCGGTATATCGTCGCGGCATCACGGGTCACCTTGGCCAGACGGTCGCGGGATTCCTGATCCACGTCCTTGATCCGGTAGCGTGCCTCGTCGTTGAACCGACCGAGAAACCAGGTCTCGGTTCGATGGCCACTGCGATAAGCGATGGTGCCGTTGCGGGAGACACCCAGTTGCTCGGTCAACTGATAATCCAGGGCCTGATCCAGGGTTCGGATCGTCGCGCCTTTCGCACCCAGGGCATCGAAATAGTCCTTGATCTGTGCCAGCACCGGACTGCCACGTTCAAAAAACAGCAGAATTTCAACTTCCTGAGAGGCGCTCTCAAGCAGGGACAGGGTCGACGCACTGGGTTTGTTCGGCGCCGCGTAGGACAGATCGAAGCGCACGTCCTTGCGGCTGGCGGAAAAATTCAGGAACGCCAGACTGGCCAGGGCGAAGGTGAGCACCACCACCGTCGCAATGGTCTGGCGCACCCGCAAGGGCTCGACGAAACCAGCCTTGCGCATCGGCAGACTCACCGCTTCCAGCGCCGCGAGCACCATCAGGGGCACCAGCGTTCCGAGCAAGCTCAGGATCAGCAGTATCGCGGCAAGCTGTGGTTCTTCCGGCTCCGGCACCTGCAAGTAGAAGGCGTAACAGGCCACGCCCGCGGCCAGTCCGACCATGGTCAGCAGCTGCGCTGCGGTGAATCGCGCCGTGGCCGGCTCGGCGCCCCGCCGCCAGACGATTTTAAGCAGCAGGCCCAGTGCGCCGAAACTGGCCGCCACGACCAGCACCGCCAGCCGTGTCGGTCCGGGAACCAGCAGCCGCTCCGCCACGAAGAACAACACCATGGCCAGCAGGACCAGCCCCCCCGGCAACGGCGACAGGGCTCTGCGCCTGGATCGCGTCTCGCGCCCGATCACGCCGCTCATCCGCGCCACCGTCGCGCGGCCAGCACCGCGGTGGTGGATAACAAGGCCATATAGGTCAGCGACAGGTAGTACACCACGGTCGAGGTCTTGACCACACCGCTTGAGAAGGAACGGAAATGCGCGTCCATCAGATCCAGATATCCAATAATTTCACCCAGCGGCCCTTCCACCTTGCCGGCGATCATCCAGCACACGAACAGGGCTACGGTCATCGCCGCGCCCAGCACGGCGGCGAGCAACTGCGAACTGACCAGAGCTGAAGCCAGGGTGCCGATGGCCAGCACCGCGCTGCCCAGCAGGACCAGGCCCAGGTAGCCGGCGCCGATATGTCCGGCGGTCACCTTGCCGTTCACCAGCACCAGCACCGGCATGTAGGTGGTGAGCAGCAGATACAGGCACAAGAACAGATAGCCACCCAGGAATTTGCCCAGCACGATCTGCCATTCGGTCGCCGCCGATTGCAGCAGCAGCACTTCATTACCCGTCTGCCGGTCCTCCGCGAACAAGCGCATGCTGATCAGCACCGCCACCGCCGAGACAAACCCCGAAGACTGGAAGAAAAAGCCCTGGAGAACTTCAAAGGAATGGGCTTCGCCAGTCATCAGGGTGACATTGAACAGCAGGCCATGCAGCCCCAGAACCGCAGCAACAATCGCGTATCCCAGGGGAGACAGCAGGTAGGCATACAGTTCGCGCCGGACCATCAGGGAGATAATCCTCATGGGGCGGTCTCCACGGCACTGCCGCGGGTCAGCTTGAGGAACACGCCCTCCAGCCCGCCGCCATCGGCTTCCACCACCCGGCGCACGCCGAGCCCGCCCTCAACCAGCGCCGCCACCATGGCTTCACACACGGCCGGGCTGGCGAAATCGGCGCCCAGTTGTACCAGCCCATCACGCTGCTCTGTGGTCACAATGTCACTCACTCCGGCGCATCGCGCCACCAGGTCGCGCGCCTGCTGCGCATCGCCGTGAACGGTCAGTTCAATCCGGCCTCCGACCACGCCACCCAGCAACTCTTCTTCAGTGCCCTGCGCCACAATCTGACCCTCGTGCAGGACCAGGATGCGATCACAGGTCTGGGCGATTTCGGACAGGATATGGCTGGAGACCAGCACCGTGTGCTGTTCGCCCAGGGAGCGAACCAGCTTGCGCATGCCCACAATCTGCTGGGGGTCCAGCCCGGAGATCGGCTCATCCAGAATGACCAGGGCGGGCCGATGGGCGATGGCCTGAGCGATCCCCACCCGCTTGCGATAACCGTGGCTCAGCCAGTCCACCAGGTCGTGTCGCACCTCTTTGAGCTGACACAGCTCGATCACCTCATCCACCCGACTGTGCAAGGCGCGACCGGGCACCCCGTTGAGACTGGCCGCATGACACAGCATGGCCCGCACCGTCATTTCCCCGTACAAGGGCGGCTTGTCGGGCAGAAACCCTGTCATCGCGCGGACCGCGCGAGGCTGTTCAATACTGTCAAAGCCGGCGATCTGCACCCGGCCGGCCGACGGCCATAACAGGCCCGACAGGATCTTGAGCACGGTGGTCTTGCCCGCGCCGTTGAGGCCGAGGAAACCCACGACTTCGTGCTCGGCGATCTGAAACGACAGGTCCTTCAGCGCCCAGCGGGTTCCGTACAGCTTGCTGACATGGTCGGCTGTGATCATCTGATTCGGTTTTTCCGGTAATGCATGCAGGGCGGCCAGGCCGCCCGCGGCGTGAGCAGTCGCGGCTGCACAGCTTGGTAAGAGCCCGGATTAGATCAGTTCGCTTCAAGCATAGCCAATACGACTTTCGTCTAGCGCCGCCGTTCCTACCAAGGTCCAATAGGCAGCCACGATCCCAGCGGTGATAATCGCGCCATGCGCCCACCTGCCAGCCCACGTCAACGCTGCATTACGCTGTTGCTCATCGCAGCCGTGCTCTGTCGCGGACTGGTGCCCAACGGGTACATGGCGGGCGCGCTTGACGGCGAACTGCGCATGGCGTTTTGCTCCGAGCATGGCGCCTCGGCCCAATGGCTACCCGACGCCAATGGCCCCAACGTGGTCACGCCAAGCCGCTGCGACTGGGGATTTTCCATCGGCATGGCCAGCCTGCCTGGCACGATTCAATCCGCATTCATCGCCGCCGCGGCAAGATTCGCCCTGCGGCCCGGCCTGCGTTTGACGACCTGGAGCAAGCCCCGCTCAAGCGCCTTCGCCCGCGGCCCTCCCGGCCCGGTCTGATTGAACCAAGAAAGCCCTGCGCCGATGCGCAGCTGCCCAAGTCCAATCAGTACGCACTGATTCGCTGAATCAGTGCGGGAGTCAAACCCATGATTTACCAGCGATTGAACGCCGCCCAGGCGCCGCGCAAGCTAATTTACCCCCTGCTCTGCAGCCTCGTGGCGCTGAACGCCCAGGCCGATCACCCAATCACGACCCTGGGCGATTCCGCCGCCGGAGCGATCAACACACCCTCGGCAACGACGGCGGCCGCCGGCGCCCTCGGGGTATCGCTACAGTTCCAGGTCATCGAGTTTGAGCCGCTGACCGACGCCCAGATCATCGCCAGTGGTGGTCACAGCACCGACCGCGTCCTCAGCCCGTCACTGGCGTTTTCCTGGGGCCTGACCGACAAACTCAGCCTCGGCGCCTCCCTGCCCTATGTTGAGCGGCAGAACTTTCGTCAAAGCTCTGCCCATGAACATGCGAACGGGGACGACCACGCGCATGGCGAGGATCCGAGCGGCACCGGCGCAGCGGACCTGGCCGATGAAGTCTTTCATGGCGCGGGCGAACTCGCCGATCCCACCGGCGCAAGCGAAGAGGCCGCCGTGGCGCAGTCAGTCGGTGATATCAGCGGGCTGGGTGATGCAACCGTGTATGCCCAGTACAATCTGTGGAACGACGGGCGCAGTGCCTGGTCCGTGCTGGGCGGGCTCAAGCTGCCCACCGGCCGCACCGATGTGCAATTCGCCGGCGAGCTGATCGAAACCGCGCATCAGCCCGGCAGCGGTTCCACCGACTATCTGCTCGGTGTTATTGCCAGCCACCGGCTGGGCGACTGGGCGCTGGATGGGGCGGTGAGCTGGCTGGCCACCACCGTCGGCGATCAGGACACCGAAATGGGCGACGTGTTGAACTACAACCTGTCGCTGGCGCGGCGCTTTTCCGGCGGTGGTGATGCGCATCATGCGCCGCCAGCTTCGTTCGCGGGCGGCGGCGTTCGCATCATCGAGCTGGCCGAGGACGCGGACGAGGAGCCCGGCCACGATCACTCCAGTCACGACCACAGCAGCCATGATCATGGCGCGCAAGAGGATTTTTCCACGCCAGTTGATGAGCATCTGCACTGGGACCTGGTGCTGGAGCTCAACGGCGAGCGGCGCGGCCAGGACAAGATCGGCGGACGTGGCCAGAACGGCACCGGCAGTCATGTGCTGTATTTTTCGCCCGGAGCGCGACTGGCGATGCCGGGAGGCTGGAACGCGACCGTGTCTCTGGGCGTGCCGGTGCTGATTGATCTGCAGGGACTGGACAGCGAGCCGCAGCTGCGCCTGCTGTGTGGACTCTCTAAGGCGCTGTAATCTCGGCGCTGACCGAGGGCGTGGCGCCGGCGCTGTCGGTGAATTCCAGTATCTGCAAACCGTTTTCGATGCTGACGAACCAGACATGGCCGGTTTCCGGCCGGTACCGCACGCGCGAAGTGGTAGCGTCCCAGAAATCGGTAGCCGCATCGAAACTCAGGCTGTCGTCCGTCGCAAAACTCAGCTCGGCGATGGGCGGCGGCATGTAGTAGGCCACCTCGACAGGCGCCGTGGGATCGCGAATATCAAACACCCGCAAACCGGAAGCAAACCAGCTGAAAAAAGCCGTGGTGGCGTCCGCCTTGTCATCAACTGAGGGGTAGTGCGCCGAATAGGTCGCCTCATCCTCGAACACGCTGGGGCAGTTGGCCTTGTCGTTGACCTCCAGGGCGATGGGCGCCAGCAGTTCCGGGCGCCACTCCTTGGTGATCTCGATCATCCTGGCATGGCCCCAGGGACACAGTCGCGGGCTGGCCAAAGTATCCGTCACCAGCAGATAGGTGCGCTCACCGCGAATGAAATGTTCAACCGCGTTCGCCCCGCCCAGATCATGATCCCAGCTCACCTGGCCGACGATCCGGGTGCGCAAACGGCTGCGGCGCCGTTGCACGCTGGCCACATCCAGAATCATCACCCCGTTTTTGGGGCCCGCTGAATTGCTCAGATAAACCCGCGACCCGCGCTCGTTCAGATCGATATCGTGGAGAATGATCGTCGGTGGACCGGAGCGCTCGGGATCGGGTGGCTGGGGAAGATGCACCGGATCACCCTCGATCACCTCGGGCGCTGGTGGGTAGGCCGCGTCATCGGTCCCCACCGGACTGGTCAGTTCCGGGCGTAGATGGGTATTGGGATCCCAGCGCAGCAACAATTCGGGCTGGCTCAAATCGTCCAGCGCGTACATCAGCAAGCCGGGCAGTGGCGTCACCAGTTCGTCGATGTCATCGCTCCGCGGTGAGCTGCCGGCAAACTCGATCGCGGGATCGGGCGACGCACGGAGCTCTCCGGGTGCATCCACCGCGTACAGGGTCAGGCCATCCGGCGCCAGACGCAGCCCTTGCACCGGCACTTCCAGGACGATGGAACTGATCAACTCGGGTGCACTGCAATCTGTCGGGGCTGCATAGAGGTCGATCACCGGCGTATCCCGGGACGCCACCGCCAGAATGCCCCGCGGCGCGTTGGTTTCCAGCGCGATCTTGCTATTCACCGCCCCGGGACTGCGCAGCACTGAAACCAGCTGGGGCTGGGTCGGGTCAGCCGCATCAATCACGGCCACCCCGTTCATTTCGTGCTGCGGATCCAGGTTTTCGCCGCCACTGCTGACATAGGCGCAATCGCCCAGCCAGGCCAGCTGAAAATTCGCTCCTCGGGCCAGAATATCGGCCTGTCCCACCAGACGCAGACCTTGCCAGTAGCCCTCCTGGGCGCGACCGCTACGCTGCTCGGCCACGGGAATCTGGCCCTGCAGCCCGGTCGACGGGTGATCGGCCGCTTGCGCCAGACGCGCCTCGAACGGCGCCAGCGGGTTTCCGCCACTGTGCCGCCCCCCATCACAGGCGACCAGGCACACGCTCGCGGCGAACAGACACAAGCACTGGGCGCGATGAGAAAAACTGGTCAGCATGAATCTCCGGCGGGCTGCTTGCAGCGGCGCAACTTATAGCATGGCGCGAATTTGTGCTGCCATTAGACTTTCGTCGGGCCGTCGCCTGCCAAGGCAGCCCGGCTCAGGTCCCGGACGGCTCCAGGCGTTGGACATCCACCCGCACTGTCATGCTGGACTCATCTCCGCCGCCAAAAATCACCCCGTTGAGCGGAATCACATCATCGTAATCGCGCCCCCAGGCGGTCACGATGTGGTTTTCACCCGGGGTCTGGTCATTGGTGGGATCGATATCGTGCCAGCCATGACCATCACACCAGACGCTCACCCAGGCATGGGAGGCATCTGCACCGACCAGACGCGGCTGACCGGGCGGCGGCAAGGTTTCGATGTAGCCGCTGACGTAACGGGCGGCCAGCCCCTGGCTGCGCAAGGCCGCGATCATCAGATGAGCGAAATCCTGACACACCCCCTGCCGCTTGTGCAGCACATCGCCCACCGGAGTCGCAATCGTGGTGGCTTCGGGATTGAATTTGAACTCCCGATGGATCGCGCCGGACAACGCCTGCACGGCCTCCAGAACGGGCCGTCCCGGTAAAAAGTGTGGGGTGACCAGACTGAACAGCTCATCGGGCAGGCTCACCCTGGGCGACGGCAGACAGTACATCTTGCGCACCCGGCTGGACTCGTCGGCCAGGCTGCTCAGCTTGCCCGCGACCTGCTCCCAGGGTGGCGTCTGGGCGGGATCAAGCGCAGGCGGGGCCTTGACCTCGACGGTATGCGAGGCAAAGATCCGGGCATCGCGATGCGGTCGGTCGAGTTCGAAATACAGCACCCGGTTGCCGAAAAAATCGACATGCAGCTTGGCATAGCGGGGGCCCGGCCGGACCCGAATGCCGCGCTGCAGGCAGCGCTGATGGGGTGAATCGCGCAACATCATCCGCACCTGATTATGGGTTTGTTCCACCGGTTCGGAATAGTTGTAGTGGGTGTAATGGCGCAAGCGGTAGAGCATCAGGCCACCTCCACCAGCTGGGCCTGACGCTGGGGTTGACGGGGCATGTAACGCAGTTCGATCTGCTCGGCCAGGCCGCGCAACCACTGATCGATCTCCTGAAGCTGCCTGTCCAGCATCGGATTGGGTGCTTCGGCCATCTCCACCCCGGCCAGTTCCCAGCTGCCCAGCTGAGTCAGCCGGGTCGAAACCTCGGCCGCCAGGGGGTCACTCTGACCCGGAGACTGCAGGCTGCGCAACAGGCGTTCCAGCATCATCAACTGATAGCGCAGGGACTGGGCATTATCATCGGCAATCAGCAGATTGCGCAGGACATTGAGCGTGGCGTTTTCATCCGGGCCCGGCGCCAGGATAGCCGGGGTGTTGGTCAGCTCGAACAGCAGCCGGGTCGCCCCGGCAAAGCCGTCACTGGCAAAGGAACGCACCAGGCGGATCATACCCAGCGCCTGCTCGATCACCAGTCCGACTTCAATCATGGCCCGGCTACGATCTTCCGTCAGGGTCCGCCAGAACAGACCTTGCAGACTGGTCAGCTGAATCAGCACGGTCTGCACGGTTTCACGCGCGACCGGGAAATCACCTGCGTACTGCACCGCCATTTCCAGACGGCTCAAGGTGCGGAAGATCTGCTGTCCCAGCACGTCGCGCAGAATGTCCGCGGACCCGGCCAGGGCAATCACATCGTGGCGCAAGCCACCGGGCTCCTCGGCATAGGTGACCCGCAGCAGCTCCGGCACCGGATCGGCCAGCTGCTCTGCCCCGACCGGCCCGACAAATCCCGGGTACAGGGTGGATTGCCAGGTCACCGCGCGCAGCAAGGTTGTGGTCACCCCTGAAATATCGCTGGGGCCGTCGGTCAGGCGTTCGAAACTGGCCACCAGCAGACGGCCGAGCAGCTCGGCGCGGGCGGTGTAACGGCCCAGCCACAGCAGTTTCTCGAAGATGTGCGGCTGCAGGCTGGACGCTGCATGATGCAGGCGCGGCAGGAACTGCGGCAGGGTCTGCGCGTAACGCTGCTGCTCCGATGCCATCACCCAGATGTCCTTGCTCATGCCGCCAAGCTGGCTGGAAAAACGCCAGCTGTCGGTGGCCTGACCGACCCGCGCCAGCCCGCCGGTCATGACCTGGAAGCCGCCTCTGGCACTGACCGCAAAGGTACGCAACTCCGCCGGATAAGCCTGCACCTCCTGACCCGCCAGCACCGGCACCGTGGCATGGGCGTTGAGCGCCTGGGCGACGTAGCGTTCCGGGTGCGCTCTGAGCCGCGCCAGCAGGTCCTGCCTGGCCTCGGCACTCAGGTGAGCGACCGCCAGCGCCGGGTTGGTGGAACTGGGTTGAAAGCCGCGAATCACCATGTCCTCCCAGTTGGCTTCCACGTAGTGCAAATGTTCCTGTTCGCCACACCACCAGGTCTGCTGCGAAGGCAGCTTGAGTTCTTCCCCCAGCAAGTGATGACAGATGCCCGGCAGAAACGCCATCAGCGCCGGATTCTCGAGGATGCCGCTGCCCAGCGGATTGGCAAACTTCAGGGTCCGGTTGCGGACCGCTTGCAGCCCGCCGGGAAGACCCAGCAGCGAGCGGCGGTTCAGCTCCAGCGGATCGCAGTAGTCGTCATCCAGGCGGCGCAGCAACACCGAGATGGGTTTGCGCTGGGCGCCATCGACCAGCACACAGGCGCCACCGGTGACCTGCAGATCACTGCCTTCGACCAGCGGCAAACCGAGCTGGCGCGCCAGATAGACATGTTCGGAATGGGCCTCGTTGGCCGGTCCCGGCGTCAGCACCGCAATGCGCTCGAGTTCATCCTCGGCCAGCTGAATCAAACGGCTGCGCAAGTCGCGCAGGAACGGCAGTACCGGATGAACATTGGATTCCCGAAAGATGCTCGGCAGCACCCGGGAACTGACGGTCCGTGCCGCCAGGGCATACCCCATGCCGGACGGGGCCTGGGTGCGGTCTCCCGTGACCCAGAGCCGGCCCTGCGGATCACGCCCCAGATCGGCCCCGTAGAGAATCAGCTGCTGATCCGCCGGCAGCTCGATACCGGCGCAGGGCGCGAGAAATCCGGGATGTTCAAACACCAGTTGCGGCGGTAGCAAGCCGTGCCGAATCAGGCTTTGCTTGCCGTAAATATCGCTGAGGATCTGCCGCAACAACTCGGCCCGCTGGGCCACGCCCACCTCGACCTCACGCCACTCGCGGCTGGTGATGACCAGCGGCAGCAGGTCCATCGGCCAGGCCCGGGTGCGGACCTGATCTTCGGCATACAGGTTGTAGGAAATGCCGCTGTCGAACAGCAGGCGACGCATTTCATTCTGACGTTCCGCCAGATCCGCGGGTTCGAGCTCGGACAGGGACTGGACCAGGTAGCGCCAATGCGGCCGCGGCTGCCCATCGTCGCCGGTGAGCTCGTCGAAACAACCGGAGGCGCGGCTATAGCGGTCGAAAAGTTCACCCAAGGCGTGGCACCGTTGTATTACTGTTGCTGCTGCATCAGCGCGGCATCGTGCAGAAAGTAATTATGACTGAACAGGCTGTCGATATCGCTGATTTCCGCCTGAATCACATCGATGGCGCGACGCAGTGCCGCGGGCTCCTGGGCCAGCGCCCGGGTCTTGAACTCACCGACATGGGCCAGCAGCGCATCCAGGGCCGCCAGAACCGGCTGATTGCGCGGCAGCTTCTCGCACAGGTTGCGCGCGGAGCTCACTGCATACTGCACCGAGCGCGGAAAGGAATCGCTGAGAAACAGAAACTCGATGACTTCGCTGGCCCGCACCCGCCCGTGCATCTCCCGCTGATACATCTGATACGCCGATAGCGAGCGCAGCACGCACATCCATTGCAGTGCATCGAAAGCGGGCAGATTTTCGACCTCATCCGGAAGCAGGTCATCCACCCGCACATCCATGATGCGCGTGGTCATGTCGGTGCGTTCCAGCATGCGCCCGATGCAGATGAAATAGTAGGCATCGTTACGGCACATGCTCCCCCGCAAGTGGCCGCGCAGGGTCTGACAGCGGTCGATGACGCCGCGCAGAAAACGCATGCGTGCGGCGCTGCGCCGCACCGAGCCCGAACTTTCGTCGGCGGCAAAAGCCCACAGCTCGTTCATGGCTTCGACCATCTCGCGAGGGATGCGATCACGGATCGTGCGCAAATTCTCCCGACCGTACTTGACCGAGTTGTAGATCGAACCGGCATGCTCGGGATCGTCGATCAGAAAATGCAGCACCCCGGTTTCCCCGGACTGCTTGTTGCGCTTGTTGAACGCGGCTTCGGAACCGGTGATTTCCACCAGCTGATACCAGCCCACGCGGGATCTCAAGGGCAGATCCAGGACCATATCCGAATAGCTCAGCAGCAGGCGTGCGGTGTTTTCCGCCCGTTCCAGATAGCGACCGAACCAGTAGAACCGCTCCGCGATACGGGAAAGCATCATGCGCTGTCTCCGGCTTCGCCCAGGGATTGGGCATCAACAACCCAGGTGTCCTTGCTGCCACCACCTTGAGAGGAATTGACCACCAGGGAGCCTTCGCGCAAGGCCACCCGGGTCAGGCCGCCGGTGGTCACGAACTGTTCCTGTGCCGACAGGATGAACGGGCGCAGATCCACATGCCGCGGCGCCAGTCCCTTGGCGGTCAGGGTCGGCGTGGTGGACAAGTTCAGGCAGGGCTGGGCAATCCAGTTGCGCGGATCCTGTTTGACCTGGGCGATGGTTTTACGCCGCTGGGCCGGCGTCGAATGCGGCCCGATCAGCAGCCCGTAGCCACCCGATTCATTGGCCGGCTTGATCACCAGATCGGCAATATTTTCCAGCACATACGCGCATTGCTCCGGGTCCGCGCATTGCCAGGTCGGCACATTGGGAATGATCGGCTCCTCACCCAGGTAATAGCGGATGATCTCGGGCACGAAGGCATACACCACCTTGTCATCGGCCACGCCAGCCCCGGGCGCATTGGCCAGAGCCACCTTGCCCGCCCGCCAGGCCCGCATCAGGCCCGCCACGCCCAGAATCGATTCCGGATTGAAGACTTCCGGATCAAGGAACTTGTCGTCGACGCGCCGATAAATCACATCAACCCGCTGCAAACCGCCGATGGTTTTCATGTAGACGTAATCGTCGCTCTGTACCAGCAGATCCGGACCTTCGACCAGATCAATGCCCATCTGCTGGGCCAGGTAGGAATGCTCGAAATACGCCGAATTGTAGATGCCGGGCGTGAGCAGGACGATGGTCGGATGATCGCCGCCATTGGGATTCAGCGCCGCGAGCGTGGTGTGCAGCTGGGCCGGATACTCGCCGACCGGATGGATATCCTGGTGTTCGAACAGCTCCGGAAAAATCCGCTTCATGATGGCGCGGTTCTCCAGCATGTAGGACACCCCGGACGGCACCCGCAGATTGTCTTCCAGCACATACATGGTGCCGTCGCGTCCCCGCACCAGATCCGAGCCACAGATGTGTGACCAGACCCCGAACGGCGGTTCCACACCCACGCATTGCTCGCGGAAATTGACCGATTTCTCCAGCACCCAGGCCGGGAATACGCCATCGCGGATGATCTGCTGGTCCGCGTAGACATCACCGATGAAGCGATTCAGCGCGGTGACGCGCTGCTTGAGCCCGCGTTCGATGCGCTGCCACTCCTCCAGCAGAATGACCCGCGGAATGATGTCGAAGGGCCAGGCGCGGTCAATCGCCGAGCCTTCGCTGTAGACGGTGAAGCTGATGCCCATGGTGCGGATGGCCAGTTCGGCGGCTTCCCGACGCTGATCCAGTTCCTCCTGTGACAACGAGGCCAGCACCTTGAGCACCCGGGACGCCACCGGCTCGTTGCGCCGGGCCGGCGACACCAGCTCATCGTAAAAACCCTTGAGCTTGAGCGAATTGAAAGCGTGGGGAACGCCCATCTCAGATCCCTCCTGCAGGTTGGCGCCGCAGGTCCAGGGTGACCCGATGGCGAGGATTGTTTTCCAGCGGCGGCAGCGTAATCGGCCCGGGCGTGTGCCCGAAAGGGAAAAACCGGGAAAGTCGCCGGCTTTCCGCTTCATGGCCGTTGACCGGGAAGGTGTCGTAACTGCGACCGCCCGGATGGTGCACATGGTAGGTGCAACCGCCAACGGCTCGTTCGGCCCATAGATCGACCAGATCAAAGCGCAAGGGATTATGCGCAGCCACCGTCGGGTGCAGGCAGGACCAGGGCTGCCAGGCCCGGAACCGCACCCCGGCCACCCAGTCACCGGGCGTATCGGTGGCCTGCAGCGGCACCCGCCGGCCGTTACACAGCACCGCGTGGCGACTGGGGTCGAGATTGCTGGCGCGGATCTGCACGCGTTCCAGCGAGGAATCGACATACCGGGCCGTGCCGCCACCGGCAGGCTCCTCCCCCATCGTGGGCCAGGCCTCCAGCGCGCCGCGAATCTCCAGCGTGGTCTGTGCGACCCGCACCTCACCGTAACGTGGAAAACGGAATTCCACATGCGGGGCAAACCAGGCCGGAGCAAAATCAAACCCGGCCTCGCGCAGATCGGCCAGCACGCTGTGCAAATCCTGCTCCAGGTAATGTGGCAGCAGCATGGCATCGTGCAGCGCACTGCCCCAGCGGCGCAAGGGGCGCTGATATGGGCAACGCCAGAACCAGGTCAGCAAGGCCCGTACCAGCAGTTGCTGGGCCAGACTCATCTGCGCATGGGGCGGCATTTCGAAGGCACGGAACTCGACCAGACCCAGCCGACCCGTGGCCGAATCCGGGGAATACAGCTTGTCGATGCACAATTCCGCGCGGTGGGTGTTGCCGGTCAGGTCGGTGAGCAGGTGGCGGAACACGCGGTCGACCAGCCAGGGCGGCACGCTGGCCTGTTCCGGTCGGGGAATTTCTCCCAGGGCGATCTCCAGTTCGTACAGCAGATCGTCACGGGCTTCATCCACACGCGGCGACTGACTGGTGGGCCCGATGAACTGGCCACCAAACAGATAGGACAGGCTGGGATGGCGCTGCCAGTAACGGATCACCGAAGCCAGCAGATCGGGTCGGCGCAGAAACGGGCTGTCCAGTGGCTTTGCCGCACCGACCACGATGTGGTTGCCGCCGCCGGTGCCGCAATGCTTGCCGTCGATCATGAACTTTTCGGTGCCCAGCCGGGATTGGCGGGCGGCGGCATACAGCCGCGTGGTGTTGTCCCGCAGCTGCGTCCAGTTCGCGGCGGGGTGAATATTCACTTCGATCACGCCAGGATCCGGCGTGATCTTGATCATCTGAAGACGCGGGTCCGTCGGGGGCGGATACCCCTCGATCCGCACCGGCACCTCCAGATCCGCCGCGCAGCGTTCGATCACCGCCACCAGCTCCAGATATTCCTCCACCTCGCGCACCGGTGGCATGAAGACCGAGAGCACGCCGTCGCTGGGCTCGATCGCCAGCGCGGTTCGAACCCCCGCGCTCGGCGCCGCTCCGCCGTCACCCGCAGACGGTGTGTGCTGCGGATTCTCCGCTCTGACCGACTCGACAAACTGGCGGCGCGGCGGCAGGTCCGGGCGGGCCCGGGTCGGATCACCCACGATCAGCGGCTCCA
>JBFJVB010000057.1:0-18319 GCA_041624435.1 Oceanococcus sp.
CTGCTCGCCCCCTGACAGCACCTTGACCGACTTGAACGCATCGTCCGAGGAAAACAGCATGCGCCCCAGGCAGGCCCGCACCGCCTGTTCATCATCGGTGGGTTGACGCCATTGACTCATCCACTCGAACAGGCTCATGTCCAGCGCAAAATCATCGGCATGATCCTGGGCGTAATAGCCGATGGTGGCGTTCTCCGACCAGTGAAATTCGCCGGCGCTGGGCTGGTAGCCGGGCTGCCCCATCAGAGTCTGCAGCAAGGTGGACTTGCCGATACCGTTTTCACCGATGACCGCAATGCGTTCGCCCACTTCCGCGATCAGCGAGAGCTTCTCAAACACCGGCTGATCGGAAAAATGCTTGCTGAGCTTCTCCACGACCAGGGCATTGCGAAACAGCTTCTTGTCCTGCTCGAAGCGAATATACGGATTGCTGCGACTGGACAGTTTGACTTCGGACAGCTGGATCTTGTCGATCTGCTTGGCCCGCGATGTCGCCTGCTTGGCTTTGGAGGCATTGGCAGAAAACCGCGCCACAAAGGCCTGGAGTTCACCGATCTGCGCCTTCTTCTTGGCGTTGTCCGACAGCAACTGGGCGCGGGCCTGAGTCGAGGCCAGCATGTACTGGTCATAATTGCCCGGATAAACCCGCAGTTCTCCATAGTCCAGATCGGCCATATGGGTGCAGACGCTGTTGAGAAAGTGTCGATCATGGGAAATGATGATCATGGTCGACTCGCGCTGATTCAGGGTTTCCTCCAGCCACTGAATCGTATGGATATCCAGGTTATTGGTCGGCTCGTCAAGCAACAGCACGTCCGGATCGGAAAACAGGGCCTGGGCCAGCAACACCCGCAGTTTCCAGCCGGGTGCGATCTCGCTCATCGGCCCGTAGTGTTGCTCAACCGGAATGCCCACCCCGAGCAGCAACTCTCCGGCACGACTTTCGGCACTGTAGCCGTCCATTTCCGCATAGTCGGATTCGAGCTCTCCGACTTTCATGCCATCGGCCTCGCTCATCTCCGGCAAGGCATAGATACGGTCGCGTTCTTCCTTGACCGCCCAGAGTTCGGTGTGACCCATGATCACGGTATCGATGACGCTGTAGTTCTCGAACCCAAACTGATCCTGGCGCAACTTCCCCAGGCGTACATTGGGCTCGAGACTGACATTGCCGGACGTTTGTTCCAGGTCGCCACCGAGTATCTTCATCAAGGTGGATTTGCCACAGCCATTGGCGCCGATCAGGCCGTAACGATTCCCCCCGCCGAATTTTTGCGAGATGTTCTCGAACAGCGGCTTGGCGCCGAATTGCTGAGTGATGTTGTTTGCAGCTAACACTGTGTTCTGAATCCTTGCTGAGTCATGGACATGGCCTGTCCCTGGTCAGGCGACACACACCATGCCCGTGGGTACGCCTATAGGTTTGCGACGTTCATTTCGAACGCTGTTGCCGATGCATCCGCGCATGACGAGGTCTGGCACTCCTGCGCGCGACGCCAAGCTCAACCGCGTCATGTCGAACGGGACCTGCCGGGGGTATCCAACGCCGCAGCGGGCGCTGAGCGAGAGGCATACGCCGCCCCATTTGCCTGCGGAAAAGCGGGCCAAAAAACAGCAGCCCGGGACCGGAAAGCGGATGCGCTCCGCCTTTTCGAGCAGTGCGCCGAACCGAGCTTGTCGGTGGCAACCGCACAATTTTCTCATGTTTCCCCCCTTCCGGGGGGATTTATCTTGGCTGCGCCGACCCCGTTCCAAGACGGACACGGCCTGTCCGCAAGGGTTTTAGCGTCTGATAAAGTTCTCAGGCACCGGTCCATCGGTCAGAACGCAATGGGTGCCACGCGCGGAATACATCGCGGCGACACACAGATTACAGGCGGTGCAGGCCGAGGCCGCACGGCTCCCCTGCGCCCATTCCCGCACCAGACCGGGGCGATGGATCAGGACCCGGCCCAGCCCCACGGCATCGAATCCGTCTGCCAGTGCCGTGGCAACATCGTCTGGTGCGACCACCCCACCCAGATAGCACAGCGGCAGCTTGAGCCGGGCCCGGATCTGCCGCGAATACGGGCGCAGATAGAGCGGCGAAAAAGCCTGGCGCGGCTGTCGCAGCGCCATCAGCGCGGCGAGGTAACGAAACACCCCCTGCGCCGCTGCGGTCATCGCCTGCATGGGCAGCCGATTGCCAAAAATGGTCCAGGGCGCTTCGACATTCATACCGGCGGACAGCACCAGCAGATGAGCGCCGGCCTGCTCCAGCGACTGGCCGAACCGGATCACATCTTCGATGCTGCTGCCATGACGATGCCCTTCAATCACGCTGAGTTTGCACAGCACCGCCAGATCCTTGCCCACCGCATCCAGCACGCGCTCCAGCACCAGCCGTGGAAAGCGCATCCGGGCGTCGGCGTCGCCACCGAAGGCATCGCGCCGATGGTTATACCGCGGCGACAGAAACTGACTCAGCAGATAGCCGTGACCCATGTGGATCTCCACCGCATCAAAGCCGGCCTCACGCGCCCTGCGCGCGCCGTCGGCAAAGGCCTGAGCCAG
Source organism: Oceanococcus sp. (assembly GCA_041624435.1). GTDB lineage: Bacteria > Pseudomonadota > Gammaproteobacteria > Nevskiales > Oceanococcaceae > Oceanococcus. Next base: position 2,554 of record JBFJVB010000057.1, read on the forward strand.
AGACTGTAAATCGCTCGCGGAGGCCGCCCGCTTGAACCAGCGTCCGACCATCAGGCCCGGCGGGTTGATTCCGCCATCGGCGCTGACCGGATACTTGGCTTCCTGCAAGGCGGGCAGAAAGGTGAACGCGCCGCCGTGGGTGATCTGGGCACAGGCCGCACCACCTTCGGCATGCACCGCATCGGTCAGACGCCGCAAACCAGCCACGCTGGATGCATCCAGACAGGGCTGATCCGCAAACGTGCGGCCATCCGGACTGACCGCGCAATACGCCAGGGTGGTGAGCGCGGCGCCACCTGCCGCCATCAGCCGGTGAAACTCGATCAGTCGGTCGCTGATTTCTCCTGCCGGGGCCATGCCTTCATTGGTGGCCACCTTGATGTACCGATTGGACAGGCGCAGTGGACCGATCTGCACAGGGGTGAAACCCGGCGGGGTGGATCTGGGCATTGCGGGGTTCATCAGGCTTGCTCCGGACATGGCGACATCGACGCACCTAACGACCGTGACGCGGCCGCGCCCACCCTGAACGGGCATCGCGCAGACGGCCCCGGTCTCCCCGAACCCTGGCTTGAAACAAGGTGGTAGGAGCACCCGACAATTTGGATTAAAGTTCGGGCCTCACTATTCCACACTGCCACAAGCCTCGCCACGCCGGAGCCATCCGCATGTTGACCCAGACTCGATCCATCAGCGGCATCGCCTTGCTCGCCATCGGCCTGACCGCCTGTACCAGCAAAACCCCCGACGCCTCGCAAGCCCTGAGCGAACGTGCAAGCCCGCGCAGCGGTGCCAGCGTGTCCTTTGTCAGCTTTGGCGATGCCGGCCAGCAATCCCAGTCCGGCCCCGGCGCACAGACCGCCGTCGGCGATGCGATGGCCCAGGTCTGCGCCCAGCGCGGTTGTGATTTTGCCCTGGAACTGGGCGATAACATCTATCTGTCCGGCGTGGACAGCGTCGAAGACGAGCAATGGCAGACCAAGTTCGAACTGCCGTATGCCAATTTCGATTACCCGATCTTTGCCGCCCTGGGCAATCACGACAATAGCCATGGCCCGGGAGAAGGCTCGGGCAATAGCCGCGGAGATTTTCAGGTTGACTACCACTACTCCGGGAAATCCAAAAAATGGAACATGCCGGCGCGTTACTACAATTTCACCTGGCCGCGGGAAAGCGACGCGCCGCTGGCCGAGTTTTTCGCCCTGGACTCCAATCCCCTGACCGCGATCATGCCGGACCCTGATCCACGCTGGAATTTCATCACCTACGGACAGGAACAGCAGGACTGGTTCAGTCAGGCGCTGGACGCGTCCGTCGCGCCCTGGAAAATCGCCTTCGCCCATCATCCTTATCTGTCCAACGGCCTGCATGGCAACGCCGGCCGCTACGACGGCATCCCCGAAGCCTTGCCGGTCACCGCCACCGGCCGGCCCTGGAAAGATTTCCTGGAAGACACCGTCTGCGCGAAAGGCGTGGATATCCTGTTCCAGGGCCACGACCATGATCTGGAATGGATCAAGCCGGTCGAAAGCTGTGGTCGTACCCATTTCATCGTCTCCGGCGCCGGAGAGGCCCCGCGGGCCTTCGGCGATGCCCAGCGCAATGCCACCTACTGGCAGCAGGACATGGAACTGGGCTTTTTCTGGTTCCGCCTGGAACCGGACCGCCTGATCGGTGCCGCCTACGTGCTGGATGCGGAAAACCAGCCGCAGCTGCGCTTCGAACAGGTGGTGATGAAGGCGAGCCACAACGCCGCCAGCGTACAGAACCGCTAGGCCACTCATTGGCCAGCCTTGAACCCCCCGGATTAATCCGCGGTCCTTGACTAAAAGCAAGCACTCAAAGCAGAGCAGATTTAGGCTCTTACGCTGAGCAAACCCCTGGGTCTGGCCGGTTCGGTGAAGTCGGCCGCTCACGCCTAGGTTCAGGCGGGCCGTGAATTTTCGCAACCCGGCCGTGGACATCAAGGACTCGCCAGCGGCTGGCAGGCCGTGATGACAGCGGCGCAGGAAAGCAGCAAACTATGGCGGGCAAAGGAAGACCAGTCCGGGCCAGCGACCGGAACTGGCGTAACCACAAGGACGTAGCAAAGATGATGATGAAAACAGGCGTGATCTGGGCCCTGTGCGCCCTGGCAGTCCTGAGCACCACCCAGGTACAGGCGCAGGAGCGCCAGGACGGCCACTTCCTGTTCAGCGCGAACTGGCATTTTGGCGGCAACCGGCCGGATACCCCGATGATGCTCGGGCTGCACTGGCAACAGGCCAGCATGGCCGAGCTGGCCCCACTGGAGCTGCGCTGGGAATGGGCAGCCGGCCACTGGCGCAGCCTTCGCTTCCAGGGCATGCCCCTGTTTTTCAAAACGAACCCCAGGCTCAACGCCGAGGGTGAGGAAGGCCAGTCCTGGGGCATGAATACCGCCTTGGTGATTATCGCCGCAGGCGCCGCGGTGGGCTTGATGGTCCAGGCGGCCGGCGACGCGGCCAGCGAACAGCACCCCTATTCCAACGGCGGCGAGCAGGACAATCCGGACTGCGCGGTGCCGGGCGCTCCGCCCGCTACCGGGGAGTGCGTGGGCCGCTTCGGTTCCTGATCGCCGCAAAACACCGGGGCTGACGCGCAGCACTTCGCCGCTGCCCTGGCCTCCAGACGGGATCAACCCGGGCGGGCGGCACGCCTAGTCTGGCTGCGGATTACGCGTTTCCCAGAGCGCCAGAGCCCGCTCGTACTCGGCCAGCGCATCGGCATAGGCATCGAATACGCACAGCTCACAACCGGTGTCACAGCAATCGGTCGGGAGCGGCTTTTCCGGCGGAACCGGACGGGTTTGGGCTGCGGAGTCGGACATCGGTTCAAGGCCCTGGTCAGGTCAGCAAAAGCCTGCCGCTGCAGGCTTGCCAAGCATTCTACCGTCCGCCAGACCAAGCCGGTCGAGGATCCGTGCTCGGGCCGTAGGCCCTGCCCCAGCTGCAAACGGCGGTATCGAAGGCCGGCACAAACCCTAGTCTTCGCTCCATTGCCAATTCGCAAAGCGCTCGCGCAACTTGAGTTTCATGAATTTTCCGGTCGAGGTGCGCGGCACCGCGTCGATGAAGACGAAATCGTTGGGCAGACACCATTTCTCGAAGCTGGCCAGAAGATGGGCGCGCAGTTCGGCGGGGCTGACCTCGTGACCAGGCTTTTTCACCACGCAAGCCAGCGGCCGTTCCATCCATTTGGGATGGGCCACGGCAATCACCGCCGCTTCGGCCACCGCCGGGTGGGCCATGATTTCATTTTCCAGCTCCACCGAGGAGATCCACTCGCCGCCGGATTTGATCAGGTCCTTGGTCCGGTCGGCAATATGGATATAGCCCCGGGGCGTCAGCGCGGCGACATCGCCGGTGCGAAACCAGCCGTCCGCGGTGAAGCTGTCGGCGGCATCCGGGCGCTGGTAGTAGCTGGCGGTGATCCACGGACCGCGGACCTGTAATTCACCGGTGGTCTGGCCATCCCAGGGGGCGACACCGGCGTCGTTGACGATGCGCACATCGACCAGCGGCACCGGCAACCCGGCCTGGGCGCGATGCCAGTGCCGGGTCTGGTTATCACCGGCGCTGATCTCCGGACGCAGCTGAGCCAGCGAGGCGATCGGTGAAGTCTCGGTCATGCCCCAGGCGGCGATCACGCTCAGAGCGTATTTTTCGAAGGCCTTGACCATCGACACCGGGGTGGCCGAGCCGCCGACAATCATGCGCATCCCCGGTTGCAGCCGCCATTCGCGCTCGGCCTTGTCCAACTCCTGCAGGATGGCCATCCAGATGGTCGGCACGCCCGCGGTCACCGTCGTACCGGTGCGTTCGTACAGATCAAGCAGACTCACCGCGTCCAGATGCGGCCCGGGCAGCACCTGACGCGCGCCCACCATCACCGCGGCATACGGCATGCCCCAGGCCATCGCGTGAAACATCGGCACGACCGGCAGGCAGACATCCCGGACCGACAGATTGCCGGCATCGGGCAGGCAGAAGCCCAGGGCGTGCAGCACCGAAGACCGGTGCCCGTAGAGCACGCCCTTGGGCCGCCCGGTCGTACCCGAGGTGTAGCACATGCCACAGGCCCAGTCCTCCTGGATCACCGGCAGCTTCACCGCTTCGCTGCCGGTCTGCAAAAACGCCTCATAGTCCTCGTCGGCGTGGGCCTGAGCACCGAAATTGAACACGATCACCCGCTCAAAATTGACCTGCTCGCGGAACTGCGCCAGCAGCGGCAGCAGCACATCATCCACGATCAGAAAACGATCCTCGGCGTGATTGGCGATGTAGGCGATATCGGCCGCCTGCAAGCGCAGATTCAGGGTGTGCAGCACCGCCCCGGCCGCCGGGATGCCGAAATAGCACTCCAGATGCGCGTAGTGATTCCACATCAGCGTCGCGACCCGGTCGCCGGGCTGGATGCCGGCCTTGACCAGGGCCCGGGCCAGTTGTTTGGCCCGGGCGTACATCTGCCCGTTGGAGTAGCGATGCAGGGAGGTATCCGGCCGCCGCGAGACGATCTCCACATCCTTGAACACGGTGCCGGCCCGCTCCAGCAGCAGATCCAGGGTCAGGGGCGTATCCATCATCGTGGAATTCAGCATGGGAGCTCCTCCAAGCCCTGGTGGTTTGTCGGCACTGAACCAGGCACGCTCAGAAATCCTGGCGGAATTGCAGATAGAACAGCCGCGGCTGGCGCTGGCTGCCGACAACCACGTTCTCGAACACATCGCCGTAGCGCACGTGGGTCACCGTATTGCTCAGGTTTTCCCCCAGCAAACGCAGCGACCAACCGGCCGCGGCATTTTTGATCCCGATATCCGCCTTGTAGCGGGTATAGGCCCCCTGACGCTTTTTCTCCTCCAGATCCACGTCCAGCAGCTGATCGGATTCGTATTCGATCAGGGTGCCGGCACTCAGACTCAGCGCCCGGCTCAGGCCGCCCAGCCCGACCAGATCGCGCAGCGGCAGATTGAGCCGCAGGGACAAGGTGCTGGAAATCTCGGGTGCGAACGGGAACTGACGCCCGGACTGATCGCAGCGCGGATTGTCATCGCCATCCTGGTTGGAATTGCTGCTCCCGGCCGGGCATTCCCCGTCGGAGAACTGGACGAATTCGGTGTCCAGGAAACCCAGGCTGCCGGCCACGGTGAGCCAGTCGGTGGCCAGCCACAGCAGATCCGCCTCGACCCCCTGGGCCAGGGCCTTCTCCGCGTTGACCACCCGGGACGTGCCCAGGCCGATGGTGCCGGGCGGATTTTCCCGAATCAGCACCTGGAAATCCGTCGCGGTTTCGCGAAACAGCGACACATTGAGCTGGGCGGCGCCGTCCAGCAGCTTGGTCTTGAAATCCAGACCCCAGTTGGTCGCGATCTCTTCCTCGAAAGCCAGGTCGTCGTCCTCAAAACCCTGGTCGCGGACCGGGTCATTACCCTCGCGGAAGGCAAAAGCGTTGTAGCCGCCCCCCTTGAAGCCCTTTTCCCAGTGCAGGAACACCGATAACGCATCGGCCGGCTGCCAGTTCAACGACAGCTTGGGCTGGAAGGCACGCTCCTTGCGCTGCCGGGTGGCGCTGAATTCCTCCGAGCCGATCGCCTCCAGCGTGGGATTGGGTGGCGGCGTGGTGAAAGTGGAGTCCCACTGCGCGTCCTTGCTCTCGGTGGTGTAGCGCCCACCGAGTTCGAAGCCCCAGACGGGGGTGAACTGCCACTTCAGATGGGCATACAGCGACACCGCATCGGCATGCTGGGCGAACACCTGGTCGAACTCGTCATAGCTGGAATCGGTATCGGCCGGATTGACCCCACCCAGGGCCTCGGTGACCTGCCCCAGGAACAGGTCGGCGTCATCGCTGCCGGCGTCCTCGCTGGCGGCGCCCACCAGATCATAAAACGGCCCGTTATTGATGCCGAAGCGGAAATGCGAATCCAGGATTTCCCGACGGCTGGCGGTGAGCCCGAACAGCAGGTCGCTGGAGCCCCAGTCACTCATGCCCAGCAAGCCGTCGAAGCTCGGCGCCACGGCGCGCAGCTCCAGATAGCTCATCGGCGAGCGGTCGCTGCCAAAGCCGTTGATCGCCTCGGCCGGGGTGAAATCCGTATCCAAGGCCAGTTCCTGCTTCAGCTCGGCGTGGGCCGCAATGCCGGTCACCGACCAGGCGCCGAAATCACGTTCCCACAGGCCGCGCAGACGCTGGATGGAGATGTCGCGAAAATCCTCCAGGTCCTGGGAAGTCACCCAGTTGCCCGGGGTGAAATCCGCGCCGGGGTCGTAGCGGCGAATCGCCGCCTGGAAATTCGGCCCCGAAACCAGATTCTCCAGGGCGGCGCCGCCGTCGTAGAGCTGGAAATCCTCGAAGGCGAACTGCAGGCGCGAACCGTCCAGATCGGGAAATTCGAAACTCGCCCGCAGACCGGTGCGCTGACGGTCCTTCAAGGCGCCGGGCGCGGTATCCAGAATATCGGCCGTGGTGTTCTTCACGAAGCCGTCGCGGGCGTCATACAGACCGGCGATGCGGAAATTCAGTTCACTCGACAAGGCTCCACCGTAGGCGGCTTGCAGATGCCGCCGGGTCAGCTCGCCCAGCTCCACCGCCAGATAGCCGCCGGGTTCGGCGCTGGGGCCATTGGAGATCACGTGAATCAGACCCGCCGTGGTGTTCTTGCCAAAGCTGGTGCCCTGCGGGCCGCGCAGCACTTCCATGCGCTGCACATCGAACAGGGCGGCCAGGAAATACGGTACCCGCGTATGCGGAATACCATCCAGGGCCATGCCCACCGGCGGCTCGAAACTCTTGTTGTTGTTGTTGAAGGTGAAACCGCGGATCCGTGGCGCGGCGAAGAAGCCGGCGGCATCGACCGAGGCATTGGGCACCAGCTGCAGGGCCTCGCCGACATCGGTCACGCCCTGCTCGATGAGGAATTCTTCACTCAGCGCACTCATGGAAATAGGCACGTCCTGGATCGCCTGCTCGCGCTTCTGCGCCGTGACCACGATCTCTTCGATCGTGCGGCGCACTTTGGCTTGCCGGACTTCTGGCACCGCGTCAGCGGACAAGCGGATCACCTCAGGCGGCTCCTGAGCCTCCTCACCGGCGACCTGCTGGTCTTGAGCGGCTGGGCCCGAGTCCTGGGAGCCTGATGCTGACTCCGACGCTGGCGTGCTGGCCGGTCCAAACAGGGCATCCCAGTCTTCATCCTGGGCCCAGGCCGCTGTGCTGCTCAAAAGGATCGCGGCAATGATGATCGATAGCTGTCGCATGGTGTCTCCCCGCTCAGGGCGGTGTTCGGTTTTTCACATTCAGGATGCGCAGGGCAAATTCCACATAGCCGTCGGCGACCGACTCGGGCGTGATCTGCGCGTCGGGGTCGAACCAGTAGGCGACCCGCAGGCCCATGCCGCCGATGGCCGCCGTCGCCAGCCACAGATCCGGCACGTCGAAAACGTCCATCTCCATGCCCCGAGCAATCACCTCGGAAAGCAACTCGATGGACTGATTGCGCAACTGGAAGATTTCCGGACTGAGTTCATCCGGCAGATGATGCAATTCGGCATTGGCGACCACGGCGAGCATCGGATAGCTGGTGTGCAGCTGCACATGGGCACGGACCAGGGCACTGATCTGCTGTTGCGGTGCGTTGCCTGCCGTCAGCAAAGCGCCGCGCAGCAGGCGGGCGTGCTCGGCATGACCCAGCTGACACAGCTCGGCCAGCAGATGGGCCTTGGAGGGGTAGTGCGAATACACGGTGGCCGCCCGAATCCCGCAGGCGGCAGCAATCTCCCGCATCGAGGCGCCGGCGTAGCCGGTTTCGGCGAACAGCTGCAGCGTGGCCTCGAGGATATTGCCGCGCGTGCCGGGCGGCTTCATCTGCGGCAGCAGGTGCGCACCGGTGGCGGACAACCGGCGTTCAGGTGCTTGCGCGTGTATCGCCATCGTTATTCCGAACACTCGTTAGGGTGTTGCAATGTTTGAATGGCTTTGCTAACAATGTCAACCCCTAACGATCGTTAGCATCCTGATGAGCGAGCCGCGCGTCGACTATTCCGCCAAGCACATCCCCGTGGAGGGTGGTGAGCTGTATTACGGGGTCTGGGGGCAGCGCGGCCCGCTGCTGCTGGCCTCGCACGGACTGACCGCCAATCACATCGGCTTCCAGGCCCTGGCCGAGCAGCTGGGCAACGGTTTTCGGCTGGTCGCCCCAGACCACCGCGGCCGCGGCCGCAGCCGGGACATCAGCGGCCCCTGGGGCATGGAGGCCCACGCCCGGGATCTGCTCGCGGTGCTGGATGATCTGGGCGAAGCGCGCGCCGATGTGCTGCTCGGCCACAGCATGGGCGGTTTTGTCGCCGCGGTCGCTGGCGCCCTCGCGCCGCAGCGCATCGGCGGCATCCTGTTCATCGACGGCGGCCTGCCCAGCATCGACCAGCTGCCCGAAGGCGTAAGCCCAGAAGCCCTGGTCCAGGCCGTCATTGGCCCGGCGATGCAACGCCTGGACATGCAATTCCCCTCGCGTGAGGCCTACCTGGACTTCTGGCGCCAGCATCCGGCCTTTGCCGACGCCTGGTCGGAGCATGTGGCGCAATACGCGGACTATGACCTGATCGGCGAGCCCCCGGCCCTGCACTCCAGCACCCGCAAGGAGGCCATCATCGCCGATGTGCAGACCCAGCTGATGAGCGACCTGGTGCCGGATGCGCTGCGCACCCTGCGCATGCCACTGAGCTTTGTCGCCGCGCCGCGCGGCATCATGAATACGACGCCGCTGTATGCCCCGCAATTGCTGCAGGACTGGGCCGGACGCACCCCGAATGCCCGGCTGAGCACGGCGCAGGATGTGAATCACTACACCGTGGTGCTGTCCGACACCGGGGCCAAGGCCGTGGCCCAGGCCACACACGCCTTGCTGCAGCGCGTGCAGGAGCACGCCGGATGAAGCCGACGATCCGGACGGCGGCCTGTTCAATGCTGATGGCGCTGATCCCAGCGGTCGCCGCCGCGACCACGCCACCTCGGCCTGCCCCGGCTGATTTCGCCGCCGACTTTGCGCCCCCGCTCGATGCCGAACTGGGTTACCTCCTGGGCGGCTTCGGCGGTCTGAGTGGCCAGACCACCCGGCAGGTGCCGGTGATTTTCGTGCATGGCAATACCAGCGATGCCTGCGACTGGCAGCTGGTCCGGGATGATTTTCGCGCCGCCGGCTGGACCGACCAAGCGCTCTGGGCCCTGTCCTATCACGGCCTGGGCGCGAACCAGGGCGCGGCCCCGGCCAGGCCCGATCCACGCTGCAGCGCGCAGCGAAAAGCGGGGGACGGCCTGCCCCGCCCCACCAGCAACGACGTGAACGTGCCGGACCTGCGGGCCTTCATCCACGCCGTGCGCCGCTACACCGGCAGCGAGCGCTTTTCCATCGTCGCCCATTCCCTGGGCGTCACCCTGGCGCGCAAGACCCTGCAGACCGACCCCGAATTACGTCGCGACCTGCTGGCCTTCGTTGGCATCGCCGGCGGCAACCACGGCACCAGCCTGTGCCCCCCCGGCACCGAGGCCCTGTATACCGTCTGCGCGGAACTGGCCGCCGCCGGCTCGGCCTGGCTGGAGGCGTTGAACGGCCCCGATGGCCGCTGGGAAACCTGGCCCGGCGCGCGCTGGCTGAGCCTCTATGATGGCGGCGGCCAGGCCGATGTCGCCTTCACCGGCGCCCTGGCGGACAGTCCGCGACTCGAAGGCGCGCAAAACCGGGCTTACCCCGGCGTCAGTCACAACGATCTGCGGGTTCGCGCCGACATCGTCGAACACTACCGAACCTTCCTCGAACAGACCGAAGCCGCAGCTGATCACCGCCTGCGGCTGCGCCGTCAGCTGCTTGGAAAATGATATGAGTCTCGCCTGGATTCTGTTTCTGCTCTATCTCCTGGCCACCGCCTGGCTGAGCTGGCAGGGCCACAAGCGCACCCGCGGTTTTGCCAGCTTCGCGATCGGCTCCGGCCACATGCAGCCCTGGGTGGTCGGCATCACCCTGGCGGCCAGCACCGCCTCGGCGGCGACCTTCATCATCACTCCGGGCTTCATCTACGTGGACGGTTTCTCGGCCTGGTTTCACATGGTGCCGGCAACCTATCTGGGCTTCATGGCGATGATCTGCCTGCTGTCCTTCCGCTTCCGGCGCATCGGCAGCGCCTCGGGTGCTCTGACCATCCCCGACTGGATCGGCCGGCGCTACCGGTCGCCGGGATTTGCCCTGTTCTTCGCCCTGACCAATCTGCTGTCCTTCGCGTTCGTGGTGCTGCTGGTCGGCGGAATCTCGATCGTGATGCAGCAATTGCTGGGCGTGGACAACACCACCGCGCTGTTGATCACCCTGATCTTCGTCACCGGGTATGTGTTCGTCGGCGGCACCTATGCGCATGTATTCACCAACCTGCTGCAAGGCGGGCTGATGATCATCGTCGCGGCGACGATTGTGTTTTCGGGCCTGCCCCTGCTCCTGGGCGACTGGCCCGGCTTCGTCGCCGCCCTGCAAGCCCAGGACCCCCAACTGCTGGCTCCGGTCAAGACCGACGGCCGCCTGTTCAACGATGTGTTTTCGATTTACGTCGCGGGTTTTGTGGTCGGCGCGGCCGTGGTCTGTCAGCCCCACATCCTGACCAAGGCGCTGTATGTGGAAAACGACGCCGCGGTGCGGCGCTATCTGTGGGTGCTGGCCGGCGCCCTGGGGCTGTTCTTCCTGCTCGGCACGGTCGGCTTTTATGCCCGGATTCTGGTGCCGCCGGAACAGCTGATCGATGCCGCGACCGGCGCCTTGCGTCAGGACCTGGTCATGACCGCGTACCTGAAGAACGCCTTTCCGGAATGGATGTTCACCCTGATCAGCATCGTCCTGCTGGCGGCGGCGATGTCCACCCTGGACGGCCTGCTGGTGGGGCTGTCGACCATCACCGCCAATGATCTGCTGCTCAATCTGCTGCGTCGTTTTGGTCCGCAGCACAGCGAACAGCAACAGCTGGCCTGGGCCTACCGGGCCAGCCATGTCGTCCTGGTGATTATCGCCATCGCCGCCTTTGCGGTGCTGCAGAATCCGCCCAAACTGCTGGGCATTTTCGGTCAGGTCGGGGTCTACGGCCTGGTGCTGGCGGCACTGACCCCGCTGCTGGCCGGCATCTGGTTCGAGCGGGTGTCGCTGCCGCTGATGTGGTGCGGTTCGCTGGGCGCCATGCTGGCCCATTTCGCGCTCTATCTGTGGGGGCGCCGCATCTTCCCCGACGCCAGCCTGAGCTTTGAAAACCCCGGCGTCACGATGGCGCTGGCCGCGATCGGCGTCGTTCTTCCGGTGCTGCTGATCGCCTGGTGGCAGCACCGTCAAGCTATTCCTGCCGAGCTCACCGCATGACACCTAGACACTGGATTCTGGCCGCCCTGCTCCTCTGCAGCCCCGCGACCCTGGCCGACCACCAGTCCGGCCATCTGACCCCGCAAGGCCCGGCCCGCAACAGCTTCCCTGCCGACTTCCCCGTCCTGCTCGATCACGAATGGGGCTTTGCCCTGGGCGGCTTCGGCGGCACCCGCCGCGGTGAGGATCCCGGCCAGGTGCCGGTGATTTTCGTGCACGGCAACAACGTCGATCATGCCGACTGGTACCCGGTGCGCGATGCCTTCCGCGCCGCCGGCTGGAGCGACCAGGCGCTGTGGGCCCTGGCCTATAACGGCCTGGGCGGAAACAACGGCAGCGCCCTGTTCACCGCCAATCCGCAGCGCGACGCCGAGCACTCCGAAGACGGCTGGGACGGCGTCTCCCGGGTCACCGCCAATGACATTAACGTGCCCGACCTCTACGACTTCATTGCGGCCGTGCGTGACTACACCGGCTCCGAGCAATTCTCCCTGGTGGCGCATTCGCTGGGCGTCACCGTGGCGCGCAAGACCCTCAAGGTCTACCCGGAACTGCGCGCCGATCTGGTCGCCTTCGTCGCCATCGCCGGCGGCAATCACGGCACCAGCTTCTGCCCGCCAGGCTCGCAAGGCCAGGTGCACAGCTGTGACGAGATTGCCGCCGACACCGCCTGGCTGGCCGATCTGAATGGCCCCGACGGGGCGGATGAAACCTGGCCGCCTGCTGCCTGGCTGACGATCTATGACGGCAGCGGTGCCGCCGACCCGGCCTACCTGGGGCACTACGCGCAGTCACCGCGCCTCGAAGGCGCCGACAACCGCGAGTTCCCCGGCACCTATCACAATGATCTGCGCCTCGATCCGGCCATCGTTGCCGTGTACCGGGCCTTTCTGGAACAACACGGCGGCAAGTCCGGCCCAGCGCCGAGCAGCGGCGCCGCGGACTGGCTGCTGCTGCTTCTGTTACTGAGCGTAGCCGGCGTCAATGCGCTCCTGCATCGATACAGAAGACCGAAATAGCGGCGCTTACGGCGTTATCCATCAGCAAACCAAACTGGGAAATCGGACCGCCCGCTAGCCGTATTTTTTCTCATGCCGCAGCAGGGTGCGCTCCACCCGATCCAGGGCCCGCTGGATGCGCGCGCTGATACCCGACCCCGGATTGTCCGCCGCCAGCAGCGTGGCATTGTGTGCCGTGCACAGGTTCTGCGCCCCCGCCCAGTCCCCAATCAAACCCTTGGCCCAGCGGCGAAACTCGGCCGCGGCGCCCGCGCGCCGCTCCAGCACCCGGCCCAGCGTGGGATGAAAGACCAGAAACTGACCCAGTCCGGTCCGGCCCAAAGGGCCCGGCACCCGGGCAAAGCTGAGCGTGTCGTCCACATGAATGGTGCCTGAGGACTTGTGCAGGGCGAGCACCGAGGAAAAATGCAATTTGGGATCGGCCGAGACAAACTCCACCCCACGCGGTACCGAGAACCGCAGATCCTCGGCGTACTGCTCGTGCAGGCCGGCCTCTTCCGTCAATTCCGCTTCCCAGGGCAGGTCGGCAAGCTGTGCCTGATGCCGGCGGGTGCCGTACAAGCGGGCGGCGGGAAAGGTTTCATGCATGGGCCGGACATACACGGTATGGAAGGGATGAAGATTCAGCACCGCCTCCACATCCTGGCCGTCGTTGGTCAGGGCCAGCACTTGCGCAAGCACCTCACCCTGCAGGCGCAAGGCATCGAGAAAAACGAACTTGCCGTTGGCGCGCCGGATCAGCGAGGCGTGGGTGCCGATATCGACCACGCCACCAATCTTGAAGGAGCCCCGGATATTCCAGAAATCATCGGCAATTTTCAGTATCTGTTCGCTCATGTCGCTTATCCCAGGGTCTTGAGTATCAGTTCACAACTGCGGCGCAGTTCCGCGCGCGCCATGCCGCCCTTGACCAGGGTGCGCAGCCCGCTCATGGAAGCCATCAGAAAATTCGCCAGATCGGGCGCAGGCGCGCCCGCCGGCAAGCGCCCGGCCGCGCGATCCCGCTCGATGGCCTCGACAAAGATGCTGCGGAAGCTGGCGAACACCTGGCGGACCTTGCCCGCCACCCGCTCATCCAGTTGACCGAATTCAATCGCCGTATTGAACACCAGGCAGCCCTTGGGCGGCCGTGGCTCATTGATGATCTGCCCCAGCACCAGCGCCACGAAGGCGCGCGTGTCGGGGGCGCGGTTCAAGGCGGCGCGCATCTCGGCTTCGACGCGATGGGCATAACTGTCCAGACATTGTTCGAACAGCGCCTGCTTGTTGCCGTACTGCTGGTACAGGCTGCTTTTCGACAGTCCTGTTGCCGCGAGCAGATCCTGCAGGGAAGCGCCCTCGAAACCGCGCTCGCGAAATACCTCCACCACCCGGTCCAGGGTTTGTTCGCGGTCGAAACTCAAGGGTCTGCCAATCACCATGCTTGCATTTTGGGACCGATTGGTTCTAAAGTCAATGCATCGCCGCAGCCTTGCGGCCCACTGCCAATGGAAGCCTCATGAGCACCCCGACCCTGAACACCCCCTTCACCCTGCCCAATGGCAGCACCCTGCCCAACCGCATCGTCAAGTCCGCGATGAGCGAAGCTCTGGGCACCATGGACAATCGCGTCACTCCGGAACTGGTGCGCCTGTATCAGCGCTGGGGCGCCGGCGGCACCGGGCTGCTGATGACCGGCAATGTGATGGTGGACCGACGCGCCCTGGGCGAGCCTGGCAACGTGGTGATCGAAGACGAACGCGACCTGGATACGCTCAAGGACTGGGCCAGCGCCGGCCAGGCCCAAGGCGCGCAGATCTGGGTGCAACTGAATCACCCTGGACGGCAGTGCCCCAAAGGCCTGAATACCGAAACGGTCGCACCCTCCGCGGTCGGTTTCAAAAAAGCCATGCAAAGCTATTTCGACACCCCACGCGAACTGAGCGGTGAGGAGATCGAAGACATCATCGCACGCTTCGCGCGAGCGGCCCGGATCTGCCGCCAGGCCGGCTTTTCCGGCGTCCAGATTCACGGCGCGCACGGCTATCTGGTCAGCCAATTCCTGTCGCCGCACACCAATCAGCGCCAGGATGAATGGGGTGGCAGCGCACAAAACCGCCGGCGTTTCGTCTTACGCATTCTGGACGCGATGCGCGCGGCCACCGCCCCTGACTTCCCCATCGGGATCAAACTGAATTCCGCCGATTTCCAGCGCGGCGGCTTCAGCGAAGAAGACTCCATGGAACTGATGTCGGCGCTGGCACAGGCGGGCATCGACCTGATCGAGATCTCCGGCGGCACCTATGAATCCCCCGCCATGACCGGCGTACGCGCCTCCACCCGGGCGCGTGAAGCCTATTTCCTGGATTTCGCCGACAAGCTGCGCGACCGCATCCCCGGCACACCGCTGATGGTCACCGGTGGCTTCCGCAGTGCCGCCGGCATGAATGCGGCCCTGGCCGCCGGCTCGCTCGATCTGTGCGGCATCGCCCGCCTGCTGGCCATCGAACCTGAAGTGTCCCGGCGCCTGCTGGCCGGTGACAAGCCGCGCCAGAGCGTGCGCCCGATCAAGACCGGCATCGGCCTGGTGGACCGGATGGCGATCATGGAAGTGACCTGGTACACCCGCCAGCTGCGCCGCATCGGCCGCGGCCAGGACCCCAAACCGGCCGAGTCCGGCCTCAAGGTATTCCTGTGCAGCCTGGTGGAAACCGCCAGCGGCATGCGCAAGACCCGGCGTTTACGCGCCGCCGCCTGAAGCCGGCCAGCGGGCACTAAAGCTCAGGACACCGCGGGCAACGACAGCTCCGCCACGGCCCCGGACGGTGCATTGTCCAGCCTGGCGGAGCCACCGTGCAGGGCGGCGATCTGGGCGACGAAACTCAGACCCAGGCCGGTCCCTTTGCTGCCGTCGGGATGCGCCAGACAATAAAAGCGCTCGAACACGCGAGCGCGCGCAAACTCGGGAATCCCCGGTCCTTCATCCCGGATCCGGATGCGCACGGTGCCGCCCTCCGTCTGGGCGCGCACACCGATCAGGCCGCCGGGGCTGGAGAATTCCACCGCGTTGGTGAGCAGGTTGGCGATCGCCTGAACCAGCAGAAAACGCTCGCCGTTAACCTTCAGCTCGGGATCGATCATGCACTCGCTGCGCAGATTTTTTTGCGCCAGCAAGGGTCCCAGGGCTTCCAGGCTTTCTTCGATCAGATCGACCACCTCCAGCGTCTGCGCCTGCTCCAGCGCGGCGCGATTTTCGATGCCCGCCAGTTGCAGCATGCGCTCGATGAGCCGCTGCAAGCGTTGCGCCTCGACCCGGATATTGCGCAAGAACCGCGCGCGGTCCGGCTCCGGAGGCTGCTCGGCAAGC
>JBFJVB010000058.1:0-18110 GCA_041624435.1 Oceanococcus sp.
GAAATGCCCCGAGCGAGGTGCCGGTAGCCAGCACGGCGTGCGGGGCCGCCCAGTCCAGATGCAGTGCCAGACTCACCCCGGTCAGATTGAACCCCATGCCGACCAGCAGGGCGATGATGCCGATGCGCACCGGCGTGCGGGTGTCCTGGCGGGCGAAGTAGCCGGGCGCGGCGATCTTGACCAGACTGAAGCCAATCAGCCCGAACGCATAGGCCATCAAACTGTAGCGGCTCATCAGCACATCGTGCGGAGTAAAGGCGGCGTACTGAAACAGGCTGCACAGCAGCGGCCCGGCCAGCACGAACAGACCCACGGCGCTGGGCAAACACACCAGCAGGATCAACTGCAAGGCCCAGTCCAGGGTCTGGCTGAAAGCGCGGGCATCGCTGAGCGCGTGCTGACGGGACAGATTGGGCAGGATCACGGTGGCAATCGCGATGGTGAAAATGCCCAGCGGAAACTCCATGAGCCGATCGGAGTAGTACAGCCAGCTCACGCTGCCGGTGATCAGCAAGGACGCCAGCACCGTATCCAGCAACAAGGCGACCTGGGCCACGCTGGAGCCGAATATGATCGGCAGCATCAGTCGCATGATGCGCCGCACGGCGCTGCTGCCCCAGGCCCAGCGTGGACGTGGCAGCAAGCCGAGGCGACGCAGGGCAGGCAGCTGAATCAGCAATTGCGCAATCCCGGCGATAAACACCCCGCCAGCCAGGGCGTAGACCGGTTCGGCAAACTGCGGCGCCCACCACAGTGCCGCGCTGATCATGCTGATATTCAGCAGGGCCGGCGCCAGGGCTGGAACCGCGAACTGGCCATAGGTATTCAGAACCGAGGCCGCCAGCGCCGTGAGCGCGATGAACAGCAGGTAAGGAAAGGTAATGCGCAGCAGGTTGCCCGCCAGCTCCAGCTTGGCGGGTTCATCGCTGAAGCCCGGTGCGAACAGCAACATGATCCAGGGGGCTGCCACGACCCCGCCGATGGTGAGCAGGCTCAGGATGCCGGCGAAGGTTCCGCTTACCTGGGCGATCAGATCCCGGACCGCCGCATGGTCTGCGCGGGCCTTGGTTTCGGCCAATACCGGTACAAAAGATTGCGCAAAGGCGCCTTCAGCGAACAGCCGGCGAAGAAAGTTGGGAATCTTGAAGGCGACCAGAAAGGCATCCATACCGGCAGACGCACCGAACAGAATGGCCAGCAGCATGTCCCGCACAAAGCCCAGAACGCGGGAAATCAGCGTCATGGCACCGACGATCGAACTCGACTTAACCAGGGCGCCCGACATAGAAGATCAGCTATGGATGCAAGAGGAAGCGGGAAATCATACCAGTTGATTGACAAGCCAAGCTATCTCTCTATAATTTGCGGGCTAAATTCACCTCAGCTGAAAAGATCACAGTGGCAAATTCTCCTCAAGCAGCCAAACGCGCCCGGCAATCCGAAGTGCGACGCCAACTCAACATGAGCCAGCGCTCCCGTTTCCGTACGTCTATCAAGGCCGTGCTGATCGCGGTGAAGGAAGGCAATCAGGAAGCCGCCTCCAAAGCCATGCAAACCTGCGAGTCCTTGCTGGACCGCTATGCTGGCCGCGGACAGCTGCACAAGAACAAGGCTGCCCGGCACAAGAGCCGGCTGCGGGCCAAGATCAAAGCCCTGGGCTGAACATCGGCGTAAGGCCGGATGCAGGCCAGGCGTAGACACGCCAGAAAGCCGCCTTCAGGGCGGCTTTTTTGTGCCCGGTGACTTAGCTCAGTACCAGATTGCTGCGGTGAATCAGTTCCGGCTCGCCTGGGCGACCCAGGACCGCATTGATCTGCGCAGAGACCACGCCGCACAGCTGGGCCGCTTCCTCCAGGTCATAGTTGGACAGGCCACGCGCCACTTCGACTCCGTCCGGCCCCAGACACTGCACCAGATCGCCGCGCACGAACCCACCCTCAACCCGGGTCACGCCCACCGGCAGCAGACTCCGCCCACCGGCACGCAAGGCGGCGCAGGCGCCCTCATCCAGCCAGACCTTGCCGGCCACCCGCCGCCGGGCCGCGATCCAGCGCTTGCGCGCGGACATCCGGCCCCGCACTGGCGCCCACAGACAGGTGCCCACGGGCTGCGCATCGGCAATCCGCAGCAACACGTTGTCCTGCAGTCCCGCGGCGATGATGCTGCTCACCCCGCCCCGAGCGGCCATCCGCGCCGCCAGCACCTTGGTCTGCATACCGCCGCGCCCCATCAGGCTGCCGCTGCCCCCGGCCACCCGATCCAGCTCGGGGTCATCCACGGCGATGTCGCTGATCAAGCTGGCCTGCGGATCCTGCCGCGGATCAGCGCTGTACACCCCCGCCTGATCCGTCAGAATGACCAGCAGATCCGCCGAACACAGCTCGGCAGCAACGGCCGCCAGGGTGTCATTGTCACCAAAACGAATCTCGTCATTGGCCACCGTATCGTTTTCATTGATCACCGGAATGACCCCCCAGGACAACAGGGCGCGCAAGGTATTGCGGGCATTCAGGAACCGACCTCGATCCGCAGCATCCTCGTGGGTCAGCAGCACCTGGGCCGCGCTGCAGTCATGACGCCGCAGGGCCTGATCCCAGAGCAGCGCCACATCCAGTTGCCCCACCGCCGCCGCAGCCTGCAACTGGGCCAGGCTGGCCGGTCGTTCGGTCAGTTTCAGGCGCAGCATCCCGGCCGCCACCGCCCCTGAGGAGACCACCACGACCTCGATGCCTTGCTGGCGTAACTGGGCAATCTGAGCCGCCCAGTCGGCCACCTCGGCATGCGCCATCGCCTGACCGTTGTCGGTCAACAGCGAACTGCCGATCTTGACTACCCAGCGACGCCGGCCAGACAGCTCACTCCGATTCATCAGCACCCTGGTCCTGCTCTTCCAGCCAGCGCATGCAGGCGGCCATGATCGTATCGACGCCCGTCCGGGTCGCGGCCGAGCACTGATAAACCGGCAGCTGATACCGTTGCGCCAGGGACTCGGCCAGCTCGGCCACCTGCTGCTCCGGCAACAGATCGACTTTGTTCAGAATCACCCAGCGCTCGCGACTGAGCAGCTCGTCGCTGAACTCGCCGAGCTCATGGGCCACCTGATCCAGCTGCGAATCGACGCTGCTTTCGTCCACTGGCGCCACGTCCACCAGGTGCAGCAACAGGCGGGTCCGGCTCAGATGCTTGAGGAACTGGATGCCCAGTCCGGCGCCCTGCGCAGCGCCCGCGATCAGGCCCGGCACATCCACCAGAGAAAGGCTCTGGGCCGGCCCGACCCGAACGATCCCCAGCTGCGGATGCAGCGTGGTAAAAGGATAATCCGCCACTTTCGGTCGAGCCGCCGAGGCGGCGGCCAGAAAGGTCGACTTTCCGGCGTTGGGCAGTCCCAGCAAGCCGACATCCGCCAGCAACTGCAGCTCCAGACGCAGCACCCGCTGCTCGCCCGCAGAGCCCGGCGTGCACTGCCGCGGCGCCCGATTGGTACTGCTTTTGTAGCGTGCGTTGCCAATGCCGTGGAAGCCGCCTTTGGCCACCAGGACGCGCTGCCCCGCAGACACGACATCACCAATCTTCTCATCGGTATCGGCGTCGAATATCAGCGTACCCAGCGGCACCGGAATCACCCAGTCTTCGCCGGAACGCCCGCGGCAATTGGCCCCGGAACCCGCCTGTCCGTTCTGAGCGCGAAATTTTCGGGAAACGCGAAAATCGCTCAGGGTGGTCAGACCGCTTTCACCCTGCAAGTAGATGTCACCGCCGTCGCCGCCGTCACCGCCGTCCGGACCACCGAAGGGAATGTATTTTTCACGGCGGAAACTGACGACACCTTTACCGCCGTCGCCAGCTTCTACCCGAATTGTCGCTTCATCTACAAATTTCATATACAAAAAAGCCCCGTCCAAATGACGAGGCCTTCCTAAGCGCGAGCGTCAATGCCTTACTCAGCGACAATACTCACATATTTGCGCTTTTCCGGCCCTTTGGTTTCAAACAATACCTTGCCGGTTACTTTGGCAAAAACCGTGTAATCCTTGCCCATGCCGACATTCTTGCCAGCCCGAAAACGGCTGCCACGTTGGCGCACGATGATGCTGCCTGCGGAAACCAGTTCGCCACCGAAGCGCTTGACGCCCAGGCGTTTTGATTCTGAATCGCGCCCGTTGCGCGTACTACCACCAGCTTTTTTATGAGCCATGAGTTTAAGTTACCTAAACTAATAGAGAGTCGAAAGGGCGTGTCAGCCAAGGATTTCGGTGATGCGCACCTGGGTGTAATCTTGCCGATGACCCTGCTTGCGACGATATTTCTGACGCCGACGGAATTTGATGATCGTCACCTTGTCGCCGCGGCCATGCGCCTCGACATCGGCAACGACTTTGCCGCCTTCAACCAAGGGCGCGCCGATTTTCGCGTCAGCTCCATCGCCAACCATCAGCACCCGATCAAAGGTTACGGAATCCCCTTCGGTCACAGCCAGTTTCTCAATACGAATTACATCGCCCTGAGCCACCCGGTACTGCTTGCCACCCGTTTCAATTACAGCGTACATGCAAATGCTTCTCAAATCAGCGCACAAAGAAGCGGAAATATACCGGCATTCCGGGAACGGGTCAATGCAAATCAGACAATTATTTTGCCACCCAGGCCGCGCTCCAACTCCTCCGGTTCTTGACACTCCGAAGGACGATACCTAGCATCCGGAGCGCGCCCCGACTCCCAGACCATGAAGCTTACCAACATTCTCTCTCCTATTCAGGCCGACATGGCCGCCGTCGACCGACTGATCCGGGACCGCCTGTCTTCCGATGTGGTGCTGATCAACCAGCTGGGCGAACACATCGTCAGCAGCGGCGGCAAACGGCTGCGCCCGGCTCTGGTCCTGCTCGCAGCCAAAGCCCTGGGATATCAGGGCGAACAGCATTATCAGCTGGCCGCGGTCATCGAGTTCATCCATACCGCAACCTTGCTGCATGACGATGTCGTCGACCATTCAGAACTGCGCCGCGGCACTCCGACCGCCAATGCCCTCTGGGGCAACGAGGCCAGCGTTCTGACCGGTGACTTTCTGTATTCCCGGGCCTTTCAACTCATGGTTGAACTGGACTCGATGGCCATCCTCGAGGTGCTGGCCAACACGACCAATGTCATCGCCGAAGGCGAAGTGCTGCAGCTGATGAACTGCCACAACCCGGACATCACCGAAGCGGTTTATGACGCCGTTATCGAGCGCAAGACGGCGGTGCTGTTCGGCGCCGCCGCACGTTGTGGTGGCCTGATCAGCGGCGCATCGGCAGAGCAGACCGAAGCCCTCACCCAGTACGGACGCCACCTGGGCATGGCGTTCCAGCTGATTGATGACTGCCTGGACTACCGCGCTGACAGCCTCACGACGGGCAAACATCTGGGCGATGATCTGGCCGAAGGCAAGGCCACCCTGCCGGTGATCATTGCCTTGCAGCGCGCCGATGAGACGCAGGCCAGGATGTTGCGGGCCGCAATCAGCAGCGGTGGCCGTGAGCATCTGGACGAGGTGGTGGCCATGATTGAAGCCAGCGATGCAATCACGTACACTGCGCGCCGCGCTGAGCTGGCGGCAGCGGCGGCGATCGAGTCCCTTGCGGACCTGGACGCCAGCCCCTTCAAATCCGCCATGCTCGAACTGGCTGAATTTGCCGCAGATCGCGCATTCTGAATCGGGGTGTAGCTCAGCTTGGTAGAGCGCCATCTTCGGGAGGTGGAAGTCGGAGGTTCAAATCCTCTCACCCCGACCAACTCCCAAACGGCTGACGGATCGTCGAGCCCTCGCCTGGTGCTGACTGCAGTCCCGAACTGCATCACCAGCGCACCGTGGCATCAGGACAGCTGTACCGAATTACCGCACCCGCTCCTGTACACATTCCGAGCACAATGCCGACGGCCTGGAATTCTCAAGCACGCAGCAGCCGGACCCGATGAGTAAACTGAGCTGACTTTCATGCCACGGAAAATTCAAGCATTATTGGCTGCAACCTGAGTCAATGATTGGCAAAACATGCTGAGCCGCAAGGTTTTCGTAGAGCGAGGAGCGACGTTGGCCGGCTGTGCCGGCGCCCCCTTGCTCGCGGCCGCCCTGTTCGAGCCCGCGAGCAACCTGGCAGAACTGGTGGAGCACCTTCCAGGCCTTGGCGCCTTGATCGTCCTGATGGCGGCTCTGGGTGGCTCACTCGCCTGGCTATTGCACCGCAGCCTGCTCAGCGGGATGACCCAGTGGGGCGGCCGGCAGGAAACGGCGGCCCTGATCAAACTTGCTGCGGCAGAGCTGGTGGCGGGCAACACCAAAACCAGGCTGTTCAAAGCGGCGAACCGCCAGGCCAACGGGCAGGATGGCCGAGCCACAGCGCTGTATCTGTATGCCCGGACCACCCAGCTGCGCAAAGCGGATGCGCTCAAACGCACCATCCAGGCCAATCCGGTAGGCCTGGCGCCGCGCATGGCCTGGAGCCTGATTCTGCTGCTGGTCTCGACGACGCCTTTGTTGTTTCCGCTGCTGCGCGCCCAGGGCGTTCCACTCAACGCCGTTCTGGCGCTATTGCTGCTGTCTCTGCCGGTGTTTTTGATTGGCCTGCTGATCTGTGGCCTGGGCTATTCCGGCGCGGAAAACTGGATCCGCAATTTTCGGGGTTTCGGACGCTCGACGCCAAAGCTGCGCCGCCGTGAGGTCAAGTCGGTGGCCGGCACCTGGCACAAGCAGACCCGTGGATCGGATTTTCCGCTGTTTCGCGCCCTGCTCGTGGTGCTTTTGCTGATCAGCGCCACCTTGTACTTCCTGCGCGAATATGGCGGCACCTACTTCGATCTTCCGGGCACTCGTCACACCGAAATTGCTGATCTGGCCGAGTTCGAAGTCGCTACGCCAGCCAGCACGCCCCGACCGACGCCAAGGCCGCGGCAAACCGTCACCACACGCAGCCCGCAGACAGAACCGGCCGGACGCCCCGCCACCGCGGCGCCCAACCAGGCCCTCTGGGACCGCCTGGCCCCGAACGGGCTGGCAATCGATGCCGATATCGATGCCCTGCGTTATGCCGGTTGGGACGCCAATTCGATCGCTGCCGCATTTACGCAGGCCAAGTCGCGCATGGATGAATGGTACCGCGAGCATTTACGCGACTATCCGCACGCGCGGGGCCGGGTTGCGTTCCGCCTGACCCTGCAACCTTTCGGGGGCATTTCCCATGTCCAGGTACTGAGTTCAGAACTGGACGACCCGCCGTTTCTCAATGCGGTGCGTGACCGCCTGGAGGCGGTCGCCCTGACGCCTGGTGCGCTGGACCCGGTAGCCGCTTCGGTGGCCTTCGATTTTCGTCCCTAGCCGCTAACGCAAGGCCGGCTTTTCCCGAGGTGATCGCTGCACCCTTGTGGTGGTCTACAATGATCGCTTTTCCTCATTCACCGACAGTCTTTCGCCTATGTTGTTTAGCAACCCCCGAGTTCTCCCTGCCCTGCTGCTGTGCATGGGCATTGGCATCGTCTTGCTGCGCGGCCAGGAGCTGAAGAATCTCCAGGAATGGAGCCCTGCGGATATCCAGACCGCCGTCGAACTGAACTACGCGCTGGATCTGGCCAGAACCCAGGAAACCAGAACGCTGAGCCCGGAAGAAAAAGCCCAGCGTCAGGCGCGGATTCGCCAGGACATTGAAGCCACCTTTGTCATCCCCCAACAGCGGGCCCGTACGGAGTATCGGCAGGGCATGTGGATGGCCGGAGCGGGCGCCGTGCTGATGGCGCTGGTCTTGCTGCTGCAACAGCGCGGCATTCTCAAGAAGTAAGCGCGAGGATGAGCCTGGATGACCCCGCGCTGTGGCACCCGCCCTGGCGCAAACTGCCGGGCGAATGCACTGCGGTCGTCGAGTATCTGCGGGCACGTTGGCGCCCACCGGAAAGCGAAACCTGGCCGCGGGGCGACGGCCTGGCCATCGTGGTCCTGCCAGGCTTTGGCCTGTCAGCTCACAGCACCGCCCCGTTGCGGGCGTTTCTGACCCGCCAGGGCTTTGCGGCTCACGACTGGTCGCTGGGCCGAAATCTGGGACAGAAATCGGGCATGACCCACCAGCTTCTGGAGCTGATCCAGAAACTGCAAGCTGCCCAGCAACGCCCGGTCGCGCTGGTGGGCTGGAGCCTGGGCGGCATCATCGCCCGGGAACTGGCACGCAAACAGCC
The DNA here is from genome assembly GCA_041624435.1 of Oceanococcus sp. GTDB lineage: Bacteria > Pseudomonadota > Gammaproteobacteria > Nevskiales > Oceanococcaceae > Oceanococcus. The sequence goes on from JBFJVB010000058.1 coordinate 8,200, forward strand.
TGAGGCCATCGAGCGGGTCATCAGCCTGGGCAGCCCCATCGCTGGCCCGCAATCGACCACCTTGCAAACCGTCTTTGACCGCCTCAACCCAGGCTCGGAAAGGCCAGGCCACGACCCCGGACGCTATCTGACGCCCGCCGTTCCCTGCACCGCCATCTTTACCCGCCGCGATGGCATCGCGGCCTGGCAGGGCACTCGCGAACCCCCAGGCCCCCGAGCCGAAAACATCGAGGTCAGCGGCAGCCATCTGGGCCTGGGATACAATCCGGCGGTGTGGTATGCCATCTGCCACAGACTCAGCCCCGGCACGCGCCAGCAGGCCTTTGCCTGGCCCGAAAGCGGCCTCTGAGCTGCGCAAGAAATGGTGGGACTAGCAGGAGTCGAACCTGCGACCTGCCGCTTAGGAGGCGGCTGCTCTATCCAGCTGAGCTATAGCCCCGAAATCTCGCTGATCTGCGCGCTACGGCCAGTGCCCGGATCACCGGGCAGAGCGCACACCCGGCAAAATACCGCCACGGGAATCAGCAAGGAGCGTCCGCAGCGACATCGGCCAGACTCCAGGCGAGAACATAAAACATTATGATTTCAGTGCCTTAGCCCGACAAGCCCGACATAGACTAACATGCCGAACAGCGCACCGTCTGCCACCCTGTCCGCGGACTCTGCACTCAGGCCGGCAACATGCGCCGAATCACCTGCTCGCAATCCTGATGGGTCATGTAGCGTGGTACCGCGTAGGTGAAGCGGGCCTCGGCCCGGGCGGAGCGGGCGATTTCAGCGATGTCGTCAGCCCGCAGATCCTTGAGCTGGGTCGGAATGTCGAACTTCTGATTCATTTCGCGAATTCGGGCGATGAAGGCATCCGCCAATTGCTCATCCGTTCCCCCCGTCGGGCCGATGTTGCAGGCCCGGGCCAGAGCCGCCAGACGGCCCGCGCATTTCGGCTTGGAGAATTCCAGCACATACGGCATCACGATGGCATTCGCCAGCCCATGGGGGGTGTGATACAGGGCCCCGAACTTGTGTGCTATCGCATGGACATAGCCGACACCGGCCTGGGTGAAGGCAATCCCGGCCAGATGGGAAGCCCGCGCCATGTGCTCACGCGCCTCCAGATCGGCGCCGTTGGCCACGGCCTTTTCCAGATTGAGCATGATCAGCTGGGTCGCCTCAACCGCTTTTTCATCGGTCCGGCCCAGGGCATTGTGGGAGACATAGGCCTCGACCGCATGAGTCAAGGCATCCATCCCGGTTGCTGCGGTGATAGGCGCAGGCAGGCCGGCCATCAGCCCACCATCCAGGGCCGCCGCCGTCGGCATCAGGCGCAGGTCCATGATGGCGAACTTGCGCCGGGCCGCCGGATCGGACACCACGGCCGCGATCGTGACTTCGGAACCGGTGCCCGCCGTCGTAGGCACCGCGTACAGCGGCAGCATGCCGCTGAAGATGATCTTCATCAGCCCGTCCATCTTGACGATGGGCTTGCTGGTCTTGGCCCGGGCCCCGATCACCTTGGCGGCATCGATCGAAGAACCGCCGCCCACTGCCAGGATCGCCTGACAGCCATGCTCTTGCAGAACCTGGAGGCCGGCTTCGATCTGTTCAACCGTCGGATTGGGCTGCACGCCATCAAAGACCGCATACTCGACACCCAATTCAGTCAGCTCGGCCTGCATCTTGTCCAGCAGCCCCAGTTTGACCAGCATGGTATCGGTGACGATCAAAACCTTGCGGTGCCCATCCTTGGCGATGTGGCGGCATAGATCCAGCGAGGAATCCGTACCTTCAAAAGTCAGCGGCCACTTGAACGGGAGGATCGCCGTGACCCACTTGAAGATGAACATGTAGCTACGCAGAAACGCGATTTCTAAAAGAAACACGAGCCCGACTCCCTGATTGGTGACTGATGTGAGCACTGTATTCTACGCCACGACACGGCGGCACGAGCTGTAGCCGCTGATGTGCTGCCATCGCCCGCGGCGCCGAGCGCCCCTGGCGAACCCTCGAGGCCTGATTTCCAGCGCGTTACCGAGCTGACTTTCTGGCCGGTTCACGCCGGAAAATTTGGTGGAGCGGAGGAGGATCGAACTCCCGACCTTCGCATTGCGAACGCGACGCTCTCCCAGCTGAGCTACCGCCCCATCAGAGCCCGGAATAATAGGCATGGCCCTGCATTTTAGCAAGGCAGGGGACCGACCAGACAAGTCAGGCCGATCCCGTGCCACTGCACCGAGGCGGGTCGTAGGACAGAAACTACCGCACCGTTGTCAACCACGCCTCAACCACTGCAAGCGGCGCCCCCAGGGCCATTTTCGCCCGAGCCAACCGGCCTGGGAAGGCCTGGCATCGATCCAGCAAAGGGCTGACCGCGCCGGCAGAATCACTGTATAGCGGCGCCATCCAGATAACGCTGGGGTTCCGGATACACCCAGTGCGGCGTGCCCGCCAGCGAATTCGCGCTGAGCCCGCTCACCCCATCAAAATTCGGGCTGCTCTCATCCAGCATCCAGGGGTAACCGCGGCTCCAGACATAGGCATCACTGAACACCTGCGCTCGGCTCCAGACGTAGGCGCGACTCCAGACGTAGGCTTCGCTCCAGACATAACTGCGACTCCAGACATAGGCCCGGCTCCAGACGTAGGCACTGCCGTCCAGATAGGTCGAAACACCGTCATCATTGAGGATGACGAAATTGCCCGCAGCGTCTTCCACGACCGGGCCGGCATAATGCCTGGAACCGTCAAGGTCCTTCTGGATGTCCAGGCCCTGATTGGCGCAAGCCAGTTCCGAGGAATACGCCGCCGCGTAGGCGTTGACCAGCCCCGCGCCCTGCTGCAGCACGCTGTACAAGGCATCACCGTTGCCGCTATCCATCGCCGCTCGCGCACTGGCGCCCAGGCGGCATTTGATATCGTCCGGAGTCAGAGTCGGCTCGGCCTCCAGCATCAACGCGACAACACCACTGACCACGGCGGCCGCCTGCGAAGTGCCGGACATCTGGAAATGCAGGGCATCAACCTGCAGATACTCACTGTAATTCAGGGCCAGCGTCGAGCCTTTATGGGTCACGCCGATCAAACGCCCACCGGGAGCGAGAAGGTCCGGCTTGACGAAACCCTCGTAGGTCGGTCCGGCGGCCGAGAACACCGACAGAAAATCATCGCTCAGATCTGTCGGCGTATAGTTGTCATTGGCCGCGCCGACGGTGATCACATAGGGCAGATTACCCGGCACCCCGATGCTCATGGGCTCAGGACCGTCGTTGCCGGCTGCGGCCACGACCACCAAACCTTTGCTCCACGCCCGCATCACGGCCTGATTGAGCGGATCGTCCCAGTAAAAAGACTGTGGCGGGGCGCTGAATGACATGTTGATGACGCGAATGTTGTAGGTCTTGCGGTTATCGATGATCCACTGCAAGCCGGCAATCACGTCGCTGTAGTAGCCGCCACCTGTGCCATCGAAAACCTTTACGCCGATCAAGGTCACATTTGGCGCCACGCCTTCGGTCTTTCCGTTCACGTCGACCAGACTGCTGGCAATGACGCTGGCCACATGGGTGCCGTGACCGTGCTCGTCCTCGTTCTCACCCTTGGCGGTCACCGGGTTCACGATCGAATGCAGGACCAGGCGATCGCGTTTCGTCAGATCTTTGAGCAGGGGTTGCAGAGCGCCGATACCCGAATCGAGCACCGCGACGCCCACCCCGCTGCCGAACCGACCCTCGGCGTGAAGGCGGTCGGCTTCCACCCAGCTCGGGTAGTGGGTCGAGAGCGCCTTTTGATTACTGGCCAATTGAATCCCGGAATCTTCCGTGCTGCTGGCGTCCGTCGAATCCGTGGTTCGCGTCTTGCCGCCGTTATCGGTCTTGACCCGGGTGTCAGTGCGCGCGGCCAGCCGGAGTTTGTGGTCCGGCGTCAACCGGAACCCGGGACGCAGTGCCGCAACCTGGGCCGGCGTGAGCCGGGCGCTGACGCCATCGATGAGATCCAGGTACCGGTCAATGCGGGCGCCGCTACCCAGAACCGCGACCGCGGCCTGCTGTACCGATGTGCCCTGGATCAGATAGGCCGATGCTTCGGGCATAAAAAAGGACTCCTCCGGGGAATCCTCGTGCACACAGAGCAGCGAAACGGTGGCCGCGCCGCTCAGCAGAAAGAGCACCAGAAAGGAACGTGGAATCATGAGAACATCCTGTGTCGAATCGAGATTGGCCCTGATTCCACACCAGACCGCGTCAATGAAAAGTGATTGCTGGTTCACGGCGCCGCGGAGCCCGGGGACTTACGCGCGCGAAGGCACTGAGATGGCCTGCCGCGCATACCCGGCCTGACGCCAGCCCGCCAAGCACTTGCTGGCGATCAGGTTAGACTTCAGCGATGACCGATGCCGAACAATGACATGACGCCCACCCTGATCCTGCTGGCCAAGGCACCGCTGCCGGGGCGCTGCAATTCCCGCCTTCACGGTCGTTTAGGTCCGCGTGGAGCGGCGCGGATGCAGCGCTGGCTGATTCAGGATCGCTTGCGCTGTGCGGCGGCCACAGGCTACCCGGTCGAACTGCACGTCACCCCCGATTTGCGTCACCCGCAGTTTCTGCGCGCGCGCCGGATGGGTCTGAGGGTGCGCAGGCAGCGGGGCCGTGATCTGGGTCCGCGCCTGCGGCAGGCCCAAGCTCAGCGTCCTGCGGTATTGATTGGAACCGACTGCCCCGCCCTGGGACGCGCCGGGCTACGCAGTGCCCTGGAGCAGGTCGCGCAGGGCCGCGCGGTGTGCATCCCTGCCCGGGACGGCGGCTATGTACTGCTGGGCCTGCCCCGGGCCTGCCCGGCCATGTTCCATGCGATTGATTGGGGCAGCAGTCGGGTCATGGCTCAAACCCGACGCCAACTGCGCCGCCTTGAATTCCCGGCGCTTGAACCTGCCGCCCTGGCGGATCTGGACACGGCTGCGGATTATTTGCGCGAGCGCCGCGCAGGCCGCCTTCCGGCATTCTAGAACATACTTTTTACTCAGGCACTTACGAACGCCATCCGGGCTTTTTTCAGCGGACTCTTCCCTTTTCCCCGGTTTTCCTGATACTTCGGATTTTGTGCTCTAGCGACTGTCCAAACGGCGCCCTTTTTGGAGTTCTTGCATGAAAGACGATGAAGACGATTTTGATCCGCTGGACGATCAGGACGATGATGACAGCACTCCGGATATCGAGCCGGTCAGCCTGAGTCACCGAACCGCCCGGCCGCGCCGCTGCTGGCGGGATATCGAGCGCATGCGCGAGCAACGCGAGATCGACAAATTGCTGACAGATCAGGACTGGTTCGACGATCTGGACACGGCCTGAGCCGCGTTTGGGGACGCAATGTGTCCCGGCCCGTGAGGCCTCATCCGGCAGCCTGAATGCCTGCCGACCTTGAAGGAGAGCGCTTCAACCCCATTTGCCAGGTAATCGACGTGGATTAGACCACAGGAGAATTACTCAAATGCGGATGGACAAGCTTACCAGTCAGTTTCAGTCAGCCCTGGCCGATGCGCAGAGCCTGGCCGTTGGCCAGGATCACGCGCAGATTGAACCCGAGCACATCATGCTGGCCTTGCTGGCTCAGGACAATGGCACGACGCGCCCGCTGCTGAACCGAATCGGCAGCAATCCACGCCAGCTGCAGGACCAGCTGCAAAAGCAGCTGAAGCAACTGCCAACCATTGGTCAGGCAACCGGCGAAGTCTCACTCAGCCAGGCTTCGGTCAAGTTGCTCAATCTCACCGACAAGCTGGCTCAACAAAGACAGGATCAGTATCTGTCCAGCGAACTGTTTGTGCTGGCCGCCTGCAATTCCGACACCGGCCTGGGCAAGCTGCTGCGCCAGGCGGGCATCACCCCCGAAACCCTGGAGGCCGCCATCAGCCAGATGCGCGGCGGCCAGAGCGTGGATGACCCCAATGCCGAAGACCAGCGCCAGTCCCTGGAGAAATATTGCCAGGACCTGACCAGCCGCGCCGAAGCCGGAAAGCTCGACCCGGTGATTGGCCGCGATGAGGAAATCCGTCGGGTCGTGCAGGTGCTGTCACGTCGGACGAAAAACAATCCGGTGCTGATCGGCGAGCCGGGCGTCGGCAAGACGGCCATCGCCGAGGGTCTGGCCCAGCGCATCATCAACGGCGAAGTCCCGGAAAGCCTGAAAAGCAAGCGCCTGCTCGCGCTGGACATGGGCGCCCTGATTGCCGGCGCGAAGTACCGTGGCGAATTCGAGGAGCGTCTGAAAGCCGTGCTGAACGATCTGTCCAAGCAGGAAGGCCAGATCATTCTGTTCATCGATGAAATACATACCATGGTCGGCGCCGGCAAGGCGGAAGGGGCGATGGACGCCGGCAATATGCTCAAGCCCGCCCTGGCTCGCGGCGATCTGCACTGCATCGGCGCGACCACCCTGAACGAATACCGCCAGTACATTGAAAAGGACGCCGCACTGGAGCGGCGCTTCCAGAAGGTGCTGGTGAACGAACCCTCGGTGGAAGACACGGTGGCGATCCTGCGCGGCCTCAAGGAACGGTATGAGGTTCACCATGGGGTCGAGATCAGCGACGACGCCATCATTGCCGCGGCCCGCCTGTCGCATCGCTATATTTCCGACCGGCAACTGCCGGACAAGGCCATCGACCTGATCGATGAGGCCGCCTCGCGCATTCGCATGGAGATCGATTCCAAACCGGAAGCCCTGGACCGGCTGGAGCGTCGCACCATCCAGCTGAAAATCGAAGCCGAAGCGCTGAAGAAGGAAAAGGACAGCGCCGCCCAGGAGCGGCTGAAGATTCTGCGGGAGGAAATCGAGCAGCTGGAACGCGAGTTCAGCGACCTGAACGAGGTCTGGAAAGCGGAAAAAGCCAATGTCTTTGACGCGCAGAGCATCAAGGAAGAACTGGAGAAACACCGCCTGGAGCTGGAAAAAGCGCAGCGTGGTGGTGATCTGACGCGGATGTCGGAACTCCAGTACGGCATCATCCCGGAACTGGAACAGCGCCTGCAACGCGCCGCGGACACCGACCAGGCCACCCCGACCCTGCTGCGCAGCCGGGTGACCGACGATGAGGTGTCGGAAGTCGTATCCAAATGGACCGGTATTCCGGTATCCAAGCTGATGGAAGGCGAACGCGAAAAACTCCTGCGAATGGAATCGGTACTGCATGAGCGCGTGGTCGGCCAGGATGCCGCGGTGACGGCCGTCGCCAATGCCCTGCGGCGTTCGCGCGCCGGCCTGTCGGACCCGAACCGGCCCATCGGCTCCTTCCTGTTCCTGGGCCCGACCGGGGTCGGCAAGACCGAGTTGTGCAAGACCCTGGCCCAGTTCCTGTTCGACACCGAAGATGCGATGGTGCGGATCGACATGTCCGAGTTCATGGAAAAGCATTCGGTGGCCCGCCTGATCGGCGCGCCTCCCGGCTACGTCGGTTTCGAGCAGGGCGGCTATCTGACCGAAGCGGTCCGCCGCCGGCCGTATTCGGTGATCCTGCTGGATGAAATCGAAAAAGCCCACAGCGACGTGTTCAATATCCTGCTGCAGGTGCTGGATGACGGCCGCCTGACCGACGGCCAGGGCCGCACCGTCGATTTCAAGAACTGCGTCATCGTCATGACCTCCAATCTGGGCTCGCAACTGATCCAGGAAATGGGTCAGAGCGAGACCTACGAGGCCATGCGCGATGCGGTGATGGCCGTGGTCGGTCAGCATTTTCGCCCGGAGTTCATCAATCGCGTCGATGAATCGGTGGTGTTCCACGGCCTGGAGCGCGAGCAGATCCACCAGATCGCCGAAAAGCAGATCGAGATTCTGGTCGCTCGACTGGCCGAGCAGGGCATCACCCTGGAACTCGGCGAGGGGGTGCTCGACCTGATCGCCGACACCGGCTTCGACCCGGTCTATGGCGCCCGGCCCCTCAAGCGCGCCATCCAGACCGGCCTGGAAAACCCGCTGGCCCAGGACATCTTGTCCGGCACCTTCGCCGCGGGACAGACCATCCAGGCCCGGACCGCCGACGGCAGAATCGTGTTTTCCTGATCCGGCAACAAAGAAAAAAGGCGAGCATCGAGCTCGCCTTTTTTGTCGATCAAGTACGCCTGCTAGGGCCCGGCAGGCTTGTCCGCATCCTCGATCTTGATTTCGATCTGCGCTGACTCGAGCTCATCGACCAAGATGGAAGCGCCCGTGACCAGGACGAAGGCCGAAGGCACGTCGCCGACAACCGTGTCGTCCGTCGTAATCAGGTTGGAGGTTGCCGACACCTGCCCCGCGCGAATAGTCAACCGAGTTTCAGAAAGCGTCGGTGCATTGGTTCCTGAAGCAGGAAAGACCGCCAGATCCAGCACGATATCCTCGAAATGCGGACACGCCAGGGAGAACCGGATCGGCAACTCCTGACCTTCGATGATGGTCTCGGTCAAAGCCGTCACCGTGATCACCGGCGTGGGATAGAAATACTCGGGGACATTGATCGCGAACGAGCCCGCGCCGATGCCGGCCTCATCATCCGCCGGCACGGCCACGGTAAAGGTCATCACCCCGGCATCACACTCGGAACCATCCGAACCCGAGACGAAGAACGAATGCGAATTGGCGGCTTCTGAATCATTGTTGGAATTCAGCTGGGTGTCGAAACCGGGGGGGGCCACCTGTGCCACCTCCGAAGTCAGGGTGAAAGTCGTGCCCACCGGCAGGGGTTGCTGGTTCTGGTCCCGCACCAGGAAGGTGATGAACGCCCCGCCCTCGCCCAGATAGGTCACCGGCTCCGAACCGGCGCCCAGCACCCGCGGGCTGCCCGACAGCGCATCGCTCCCGACCGTGATCCGTTCGAATACCGGTATGCCGGTACTCCAGACCACCACCAGTTCATCGGCCACATTGATCGTGGCATTTTCCGCGGTGCAGTTCATGCCTTTGCACAGCAGGCCGCTGAACTTGCCATCGGGCGCATCCCGCAGGCCGTTCTGGTTGAAATCGATGGTTTCTTCATCGCTGTCGAAGATGCCGTCCTCGTCCGCGTCGAGGAAGGGTTCGGACAGGTCGTCGAACGACTCACCGTCGTCATACAGGCCGTTGCCGTTGTTATCCAGGAAGCTCTCTTCACCGGTGGTATAGGCCAGGACCGTCACCCGGCACCGGTCCGGGCGCTGACCCTGGGTGCGCAAGACCACGGCGCAGGACCCATCCGCGGCGGTGCGACAACCACCAGGGAAGGCTTCGGCCGGGCTGTCACCGAATTCTTCGGTACCCAGATCTTCAAACACCGAACCGGCCTCGGAAGTGAAGGCGATCACCGTACCCTTGGGCACCGGATTATTGAACCGATCGGCCGCACGGGCGGAAAACTTGTAGGAGACGCCATCGAAATTGCAGCCATGCCAGTTGAGCCGATCGACCGCAATGGAGAAGGTTTTCTGATCGGCCAGCAGGGACGACACCAGCAACTCCTCGGACTGACTGAACAGTTCGACCCCGGAAACCGGGTCCACGGTGCTGGCCGTGACCCTGACGCCGATGTGGACCGTGCCCGACCGCACGATGGCCCGAACCAGACCGTTCTGGTCGGACACCGCCGAGGCTTCGTCCAGGCGCAGACCGCCGACCGTGCTCGACAAGGCAAAATTGACCGTCCGCCCAGCGATCGGGCTGCCGTTGGGATCCCGCACCACAAACGCGACATTGGAAGCCTCACGCAAGCCCGCGCCGGACAAGCCCATCGTACGGGGGATGGCCGACTCGAATTCCAGCGATCCCACGGACGCCTGTAAAATGGTGATCTGGGCCGTCGCCGTCAAGCCGATCGTGGTCGGCTCCGGGGATTCTTCCGTAGCCGCCAGACTGATCACCACTCTGGCGCTGACATCATCGACGCCTTCACAGCCATTGCCCGCGGTATA
>JBFJVB010000059.1:0-18010 GCA_041624435.1 Oceanococcus sp.
ACGGCGGCCTGCACGATGCTTATGCCCGATCCGGGCTCGGCCTGCGCTGGCGCCCGGACTCCGGCTGGGATTCCAGCAATACCCTGAGCTGTTCGATGCCCACGGGTTTTTGCAGATGAAGATCAAAGCCGGCATCCGCGCCGGCTCGCCGATCCTGGTCCTGGCCCAGGCCGGACAGGGCCACCAGCATGACTTGCTGACCCCAGTCCGTGGAGCGAATCCGTCGTGCCACCTCGAACCCATCAAGCTGCGGCATGAGCAGATCGAGAATGGCTATCTGCGGCCGCATTTCCTGCGCCAGATTCCAGGCCGCCTCGCCATCGTAGACCGCACGCACATCCTGACCGAGAAAGCCAAGCATCTCCTTAAGGCAGCTGCAAGCATCGATATTGTCATCGGCCAGGAGTATCGCGTTCCGCGGCGCGGCGGATGGCGACTGCGCATCGGTTTCGCTGACCGCGGACTCAGGCTCGACCTCCGTCCCCGGCAACCAGACCCTGAACTCGGCCCCCTGACCACGACCCTCACTGTGCGCTTCTACCGTGCCGCCGTGTAGCTCCACCAGACCCTTGATGATGGCCAGACCAATCCCAAGTCCGTCGTGATTTTCGCCTGCGTCGAGTTGCTCAAACATCTCGAACACCCGACCCAGGTCTGCGGGATCAATGCCCCTACCGTTATCCCGCACCGATACACCAATGCGGCCATCACGGTCGATTCTGCGGATATCCACACGCCCCCCGGCCGGCGTGAACTTGACCGCGTTGCCCAGCAAATTTGTAAATACCTGCACCAACCGCAAGCGATCGGCATCGACGATACCGGGCCAGTTCAGCGCTTGCGCGTGGATCTCGACTTGTGACTGGCGCGCCTTGGCCTCGATCTCCTCCAGACTGGCCTGTAAGACCTCGCCAATCTCAATCCTCTCCCGCCTAAGCTGCATCTTGCCATGGGTGATACGCGGCACGTCGAGCAGGTCGCCGATGAGGCGATCAAGCATCGCGACCTGGCGCTGGAGCATGTCGACGAACCCCTTCAATCGGGAGGGATCATCGGTCACTCGAATCAGTTCAAGCGCGCTGACGATTGCTGCCAGCGGATTGCGCAGCTCGTGCCCCAGGGTTGCCAGAAAGCTGTCCTTGCGCTGATCAATCTCGCGCAGCGTACTTTCTGTTTCGCGCCGCAAGGCCGCCATGTGCAACTGTGTATTGACGCGGGCGTTCAGCTCACGCACATCGAAGGGCTTGACCAGATAATCGTCCGCACCGGCCTCGATACCCTCGACCCGAGCTTCGCCACCGGCGCGCGCCGACAGCAGAATGAATGGGATGGCTTTGGTGCGCTCATCCGCGCGCAAGGCACGCAAGAGTTCGAAACCGTCAACGCGCGGCATCATCACGTCGGAAACCACCAGGTCCGGCGGGTTCGCGAACGCGATGTCCATGGCCATCTGGCCGTTATCGGCCGTGATCACGTCGAAATTCGCAGAGAGGCTGCGCGTGATGTAGCGCCGCATGTCGGCATTGTCATCAACGACGAGAATGCGCCCACCGAGGGTCTTGTCATCAACCCCCTGTTCGTCGCCGGCGCCCAGGTCTGCTATGCCAAGCCAGCCCAGCGCCTCCGTCACATAAGCGTCAGCGCGCACGCCGCTCTCGAGGGGGGCCAGGTCGAGCTGTTCATCGGGCAGGTGGTCATGCCCACAAGGCAGCGTGACCGTGAAGGTCGTGCCCTGCCCATACCGGCTTTCCACGCGCACATCTCCACCATGCAGAACCGCCAGCTCCTTGACCAATGACAAACCGATTCCCGAACCCTCGAAGTTTCGGCCCGATGCGCCGGCAACCCGATGAAAACGCTTGAACAGCAGCGGCAGCTCATCCTCGGGCACGCCGACGCCGGTGTCGGCCACCTGGAGCACCAGCTGATCATTCTCCTGCACCAGCCGGACCTCGATGTGCCCTGCCAGGGTGAATTTGAAGGCGTTGGACAGCAAGTTCAAAATGATCTTGCTCCACATGTCGCGGTCGACATAGGCTTCGATACCCGTGCCGCAGTCCACCATCAGCTCGAGTCCGCCCTGCTCGCAGATCGAGCCAAAATTACTCGCCAGCCCGCTACTCAGGGCACTGAGATCCGTAAGCTGATAGCGCAGCTGCATGCGGCCGGCCTCGATGCGAGAGAAATCGAGCAAGGCGTTAACCAGCTTCAATAGCCGTAGGGAATTGGTCTGCATCAGCGTCAACGAATCACGTACGTCTGCGCTCAGATTCTGCCGCGTCAGCAGGTCGTCCAGCGGGCCAAGCATCAGGGTCAACGGGGTGCGGAACTCGTGACTGATGTTGCTGAAGAAGGTCGTTTTCGCCTTGTTCAATTCCTCGAGTGCGGCGTAACGATCCTTCTCGGCCTGGTAAGCCTGCGCATTGGTCAGGCTATTGCCGACGGTATCCGCCAGCATGTCGTAGAACTGGCGGTAAGTCGTATCCAGGCGGCGGCGCGGGCTTACGCCGGCAACCAGCACCCCCAGCGGATGCCCCGAGGCGAGAAATCCGACCGGCATCACCAGCGCCTTGTCGCAGGCCTCGGGGTAACAACCCACGCCCAGTCCGGATCGGGCCAACCAGCCGTCACTGACGATTTGCGCCTCACCGCGCCGCGTCGCCAGACCCAGGGGCCAACCCGCTGTCGCATCATCGGCGACCTCGAAATGTTCCGGAAGTTGTCCCGCTTCGTCGTTACAGGAGGCGACAAGCCGAGCCGATGATCCATCGGGGTTGAGTTTGTACAGCGCAGCGAAGGGCAGATCGAAACTGTTTTCGCGCAGCACATTGACCACGACCTGCATCGCGTCTTCAATATCTTGGGTGTTGCCACTCTGGTCGGCAATGCTCTGTACCAGGGCCAGTCGCCTTTCTGCCAGACTCTGCAGGGTCAGCTCGGTGACCGGGTGGAACAGGCCGACGATCAGGCCGTTGCGGTCGCGGATCGGGCTGAAGGAGAAAGTGAAGAAGGTTTCCTCAAGATATCCATGGCGGTCGATGAATATGCGCTGATTGACCAGAAACGCCGCCTGCCCGGCAGCCGCCGATTCGAAAGCCTCGCCTATGACGGGCCAGGCCGGGGCCCAGCACTCCTTGAAATCCTGTCCCATCGAGGTCGGGTGCTTATCGCCACAGATCGGCCAGTAGCCGTCATTGTAAATCTGCACCCTGCCTGCACCGAAAATCAGGGAGATGGGGAAATTGGACGCCAGAGCCAGATTGACCGGAGTCAGCAGGCTGTCGGGCCAGGTGCTGATCGCTCCGAGCGGCGTACGCGACCAGTCCATCGATGCCACCAGACGCCCCATGGCTCCGCCACCGTCCAGCAGAGATGTGAAACCGTCATGTTCCGCGTCATTCATGCTAATTCAAAAGTCATGGCAGCTCACACGCACGGGATCAGAATGGACCCACCACCGCACCAGTCAGCATAGGTTTCCAAAGGCATCGAGATACGTTATCGCCACCCGCACGAAAGCCGCTTTCAGTGTACTTCAAGCAGAGCCGTTCTGCTCCAGTTCTGTGCCGGTCATTCGTCACCTGGCCGTGCCGTTCATGGCCGAGATTCCGACTGTCGCGGTGCGCCCGGATGAGGAATACGCGGGCGGAAGATCTCCGGTATCAGCCCCAGCTGATAAACCCAATCAGCAGGGCTCCCAGCAACAGACGATAGAGCACGAAAGGCCCCATGCCGATGCGGGATATCCAGGCCAGGAACAGGCTGATACACGCATAGGCTGCGACAAAGGACAGCGCGCTGCCCCAGAGCAGGGCCTGCCAGTCAACCAGTTCGGGGGCCTTGAGCAGATCCAGCGTGAGTAAAACACCGGCCCCGGCAATCACCGGAATCGACAACAGGAACGAGAAACGGGCGGCCGCCTCGCGAGTCAGCCCCAGCATCAGCCCCGTGGTCATGGTAATCCCTGAACGGGAGGTGCCTGGAATCAAGGCCAGCGCCTGCGACAGGCCAATGATCAAGGCCCGCCGCCAGCCCATTTGTTGCTCGGACAGGACCCGGCGCCCGGTTCTGTCGGCGTACCACAACAACAGCCCGAACAAGATGGTCGTGGTGGCGATCACCTCGGGCGCACGCAGATACAGTTCGATGTAGTCCTTGAAGGTAAAACCACAGGCGATGGCGGGAATGGTGGCCAGAATCACCCACCAGGCCAGATAGCCTTCGTCACTCTGACTCCGACCAGAAACCGATTGACACCAACCTATGGTGAGCTGGACCAACTCGGCACGGAAATAAATCATCACTGCCGCCAGGCTGCCCACATGCACGGCCACATCAAAGGCCAGCCCCTGGTTGTCCCAGCCCAGAATGGCCGAAGGCAGGATCAGGTGCGCGGAACTGGAAATGGGCAGGAATTCGGTAAGCCCCTGGATCAGGGCCAGAATGATGATTTCGAGGATTGTCATGATGGTCCACAGTGTAGCCCAGCGGGATCAGTCGTGGCTGAGCAGCGCCAATGCCTCCCCCCATCGCAGTCAAACAAGCTCGCGGTCAGCCCGGCGGGGACAGCCGACCCGCCTGAGCCGGTGATGCGGTCGGAGGCCGCCATTCAACGCGACATCGCGCAGCCACCTTCAAGGCGTCGCAGGGCGGAGCGCCTAGCTGGTCACGTAGCGAAGAATGTCCACCACCTGCTGTGGCGTCTGGGCCCAGGCTTGCGCCGCCTGATCGACCTCCTTGAGGGCATGCACCAGCGTTTCATCGTGCAGGGTGATGTACGGTTTGCCCAGGGCGGCACACAGCCCGGCATCGAAGGCCGCGTTCCACTGCCGGTATTTGTCGCCAAAACGAATCACGGCCAGATCGCAATTGTGAATCAGCGTGCGGGTCCGCAGGGCGTTGACCCCCGACGACTTCTGGTCGCGCCAGTAGCCCTCGCTGGGTGGATCCAGCAGGTCGCCTGCGGCGTCACTGGCCGCATGATCCGTCACCGCCGAACTGAAACGGACGTCCAGGTTAGCCTGCCTGGCGCCAGCCTCGATCTGATCACGCCAGTCCGTATGAATTTCGCCGGAAAGATACACCGTCCAGACCATGTTCGATTCTCCTGCAATGGGGCATATAGATGTCGTTGATCAGTTTCGGCGCAGCCCTTGCCACATCCACCTGGCGGCAAGATCCGCGGGCCAGCAGCTTACAGCGGCACGCCTCCACGCCGGTAACTGACCTCCAAGCGCGCATCTTACAGACCATTGCGCTGAGCTGAGACCTCCAGCGCCACGACGCGACCAGGCGCGCTCTCCCGCAGCGGTGTTCTGCGGCGGCTGGGCGCGTATTGCATTGTCCCCGGGGAACAGGCCCCGCGTGCCCTGGCCAGGCGCGGGGCGGCCATCCTGCTGCGGCTGGGCGATTTGGCGTGGCGTGCCGCTTGCGGGATCATGGACACGGAACAGATCGGTGGAGAGCAGGCCGACAACGACAACGGGGGGCATAAGATATGAGCGCAAACCAGCAGCGGAGTAATCCACGGCACCGTCAATTCGCCATGTTGCTGATCGCAAGCAGCGCCGCGGGCGGCCTGCATGCGGGCGAGGCGACCGAGCGGCAGGAACTGGGCGTATTCGGGCAATTTCGCGCTTCGCTGAACCAGATTGACGACGCTTACTGCAGCGCCGCATCTGGCAACTGCACCGACGCCGACTTCGATGGCCTGAGCTTCCGCAATAACGCATCCACTCTCGGCCTGCGCGGCCGCTACGATCGAGGCGGTCGCGGGGCCTACCTGAAACTGATTCTCAGGGCGCACAACGATGAGATTTTCGACCGTGGCAATGTGCAGACGATCATCTACCAGGCCGGCCTGCGCGGAGCCTGGGGCGATCTGAGCTACGGCGTGGGCTCCACGCCCTATAAGCTCAGCGGCTTGGTGCTCGACCCTTTCTGGGATACCTCCGCCTCGGCCCGCGGTTTCGATGGACCGAGTATCGGACTGTCCGACCTGACCTGGGGTTTCACCAAGAACCTGCTGCACTGGCACAGCGCCGAACAGCTCGGCCCCCACTGGCAGACCCACGCGGCGGTGATCATCGATGACGGCAACGAGGACCGGCATGACTTCAATCTCGGCCTGCGGTACCGCAGCCCGCGCGGAGCGGCTGGCCTGCAGTATCTGACACTCAGCCGCATTCACCCCACGGCGAAGGCGCCCGGCGAAGGGGCATGGCTGAGGCTGTGGGCCCGTACGCAGATCGGCTCCGTGACCCTGGCGGCCTCCGCCGAAGAAGGTCGCAACCAGGACCCCGGTCGTGAGGATCAGCATCACCGTTTCCTGGCCGTGACCTGGCAGCCGCGTCCGCAGTGGCGCTGGGCACTGAGCCTGGGCAAGTCGGACACCGATCAGGAGGTCCTGGACGGCGCGGGTTTCAACCTCGGGGTGTTCTACCAGTACCTGGAGAACACCGAACTCCACCTGCTCTACAGCCGGATCGAGCGCGACCGCATCGCGGCCGATCAGACCTTGATGGCCGTGGGCGTGGTGTACAAGTTTGGCTGGGCCGTAGCCCGCTGATCAGGCAGGCCCGAGCCAGCCCGGCCTGCCGCCGGGCGAGCTGGCGCACAGGATGATTGCGGAATCACTGATCAAAGCCCGGATTGAGTCGCTGCAGCTTCCGCAACAGGCCGGGCCAGGCGATGCCGCCGCCGGCACCGCGCGTGACCGCGTCCACCTGAGCTTGAATGCCGGCCAGAATGCGCCCATCGATGAGGCGCAGCTCACCCCCGCCAGCCTGCGCGCGCAGCTGGATCATGCAGGCCGATTCCAGGATGTACATGAACACGAACGCATCCGCCACGCTGGAGGCACAGGTCAGCAGACCGTGGTTGCGCAGGATCATGAAATGGTTCGCGCCCAGATCGGCGACCAGTCTGGCTTTCTCATCCGGGTTCAGCGCGATGCCTTCATAATCATGGTAGGCCAGATTGGACAGCGGCAGCAGGGATTGCTGCGACAGGGGCAACAGCCCCTCCTGCTGTGCCGATACGGCCACACCGTTCACGCTGTGCACATGCAGCACGCAATGGGCATCCTCACGGGCGGCATGCACCGCCGAGTGGATGGTGAAACCGGCCGGATTGATTTCAAACGGTGAGTCCGACACCTTGTTACCCGCCAGATCCACCTTGACCAGGCTGGAGGCGGTCATTTCATCAAACATCATGCCGTAGGGGTTGATCAGAAAATGCGCCTCCGGGCCCGGCACCCGGGCGGTGAGATGGGTGAACACCAGGTCATCCCAGCCGTACAGGGCAACGGCGCGATAACAGGCTGCGAGGTCAACGCGCATCCGCCATTCGGCGTCGGCAACCTGCCCCTTGAGTGACGGCGTAGGCAGACTCATGTGCAACTCCTTGCAGGGGGTGAATTCAGCGTACCGCCAAATCCGCGGTTCGCTTCCGGCCTTTCTGCTTGAATCCGCGGCCGAGTCCGCGCCTTGCGGACGGGCCGCGCCAAACTTGGGCAAAACCTTTTCTTGCTGACCTTAGACTGCTGCCGGGACAAGCGCAATCCGGGCTGGATGGGACAGGCCGTCCGGGCTACGCGGTGGTGAATCCAGCCGCTGGCCAGTCTCAGCGCCCCAGCTCGAAGGTCTGCCCTTCACTCGCGGTGAAGAACACTTCCTGGCCGGCGAAACGCCCGGAATTCCGCAACAGCAGGCGTCCCGGCGAGTCACTGCTGATGTGCAGACGCAAGAACTCCGCATCGCCGAGTCCCGCACCGTGCAGATCAATGCTCAGCGCCAGCACATTATTCAGGCTCAGACGCAGCTCATCCGCCGGCTCAGGCGCGGGACCGAGCACCCAACGCTGCCGCTCCTGCAGATGCGGCGTGGGCTCTGTCAATGGCGTGGTGGTGAATTCGAGGTCCAGGATCGCAGCTTCCGGGCGTGCCCCGGAATGGGCCGAGATACTGGCGATGCGGCGCTCATCCGCCGCTTGCAGATCCCCCAGCCACCAGGGCCCCAGCGGGCCGACCCCCAGGTCCGGACGCACATCGCCGGGGGCCCAATTGAAGTTGATCAGACCGGGATTGCGTTTGCGCGCAGGCGGCGCGTCCTCGATCAACCACCGCGCCGCATCATCGAAAGCCGGATACAGCATGTCCTTGAGCGCCCAGGCGACGTGATCTTCCAGCAGAAAGTGATCAAGTACGTACTGGTAGCCCAGGGCCTTCAGCTCGTCGGCGATGGCGCGCGCCTCAGGAAAGGGCACCATCTGATCGAAACTGCCCTGGGCATGGTAGTAGCCATGCCAGCGCAGATTGGGCAGCAGGGCCAGATCAATCACCCGATCGTCACCGCCGGCCAGCACGATGCCACCGGCCAGCACATCGGGGTACTTCATCAGCAGCCGCAAGGTGGAATTGCCGCCCATGGAATAGCCGGAGCTGTGGGTGCGCTCCGGATCAAGCCGATAATGCCGCGCGACATCTTTCCAGGCTTCCCACAGGTCAAGCTCGGCGTCGCCCTCGAAATCTCCGGAGGGTCCCCGCCCCAGCGTCGTCAGGCACAGGGCGCCGCGTTCCTCGCAGACGCGGGCAATGAAATTGGGCGTGGTCGCGCCATACTGATTGTGCATCTGGCTGCCGCTGTGCAGCATGAGCGTCAGCGGTGCGGGCACCAGCGGATCCAGACCGGCAGGCACGTACAGGCCATAGGGCTGCACTTTGTCGAGATACACCGGGTGCCCATTGGCCAGGGCCATATCCCGATCGATACCACGGCGTCCGTACACCGCCTGAGGATCGACGGAGGAGACATACCATCGATTGATGTAACCGGTCAGATGAGGCGTGGGCTCGGCGGCCTCAGGCTGCATGCGTGCCCAGTCGATACGGGCGGAAAAGGGGCTGATGTCGCCCGCGCTCAGGGCCTGGGCCTGCCCCATGTCCATCCAGAAATTTTTCTCCACGGATTCGTCCGCATAATCGCGGAAGGCCACATTGAAGACCGGTGGCTCGGACGGCAGGCCGGCAAAACTGGCCATCTCATCCCGAAATCCACCGCTGCCATCATTCAGCCCGGCGGCCAGAAACACCGTCCAGACACCATCAGTGCTTAATAAATTCTGAGGCAGCTCGGCCACGAAGCTCTGACTCGCCAGGTCAACACTGACCTCGCCTTGCGCGATCAGCTCGCCGGCGGCATTCAACAGCCGGTAGCCCTGCGCGGCCAGAATCAATACCGCATCGACCCCCGCGGCGCGCAGGCGCGGCACGGCCGGCCAGCTGGCATTGTTGTCAAGCCCACCGTCAGCAAAGTCCAGCCCAAAGGCGGCCACCGGCGTGCCGGCATCCGCCAGGGTCTGCCAGTCGACCCGCCACCAGCTGGCACCAGCGGATTGACCAATCGCCACACGAAAAATGTCGGCACCGTTACCGGCCATGGCGGGGTCGGCCGGGTAACGAAAACCGCCGCCCGTGGGACTGCCGTAGTGGTCGGCCGGAGGATCGATGCCCAAGCCGCCATTGGCGTCATAGACGAAATCGGTCCAGTAGTATGCGCCCCAGGCATACCGCCCGGTGCCACTGATACGGGGCGCACCCTGCTCGAACGGCCAGCCCGCAGGCTCAGGCATCCTGGCCTCGGGTGTGAACGCGGCCGCTGGCGCCCCGGAGGGGACTCCGGTATCCGCTTTGCCGACCAGCGGCGAATCCGTCGCCGAGCGACCGGGCGACCGGGAATCAGTGCAGCCCGAGGCGAGACACAGGCACAAGGCCGGCACGAGAGTGGTACGGAACATGGGGTTAAGGCCAAGGAGCATAATCGACGACACGCGGCAAAGCCTGGAAAGGTTCCCGAAGCGCCGGAGCTTGCAGGATAGGGTCCAGAACGAGACTGCCGACATGAGCAGCACGGAGTGTGCCACGCCTTTGGCTGAACTGCCGTCGCGGTGAAACCGAAACGCCGTTTTCATCCATAATGCCAGCCCGGTTCCACTAAAGAATGCGTATGGGAGACGAGCGCGCGACGCCCCTGCTGGCCTGTCATGACTGCGACCGGCTGCACCGGCGCGAGCAGATCGCATCCGGCGCTCACGCGCGCTGCGGCAACTGTGGCGCCAGCCTCTACCGCCACCATGACAACGCGCTGGACCGCGCCACCGCGCTCTATTTGGCGGCTTTTGTGCTGTTGCTCATCGCCAACGCGTTCCCGTTTCTTTCGCTCAGCCTGGGCGGCCTCAAGGAACATACCCGGCTGTTCAGTTGTGGCTGGGCCCTGTGGCAGGCGGGGATGGGGGAACTGGGCCTGGTCGTCTTTCTGACCAGCGTGGGGTTTCCGCTGCTGGTTCTGGGCGGGATGCTGTACCTGCTGCTGCTGGTGCGCTGGGGTATTCATCCGCCGGCCATCGGCCTGGTCTATCGCGTCACGCGGGCCTTGGAGCCGTGGAGCCTGATGGGTGTTTTCATGCTCGGCACCTTGATCTCTGCGGTGAAGCTGCTGGATATGGCGGATGTCATTCCTGGCCCCGCCCTGTTTGCGCTCATTGGGTTATTGTTTGTGCTCGGCGCCGCGCGGTCGAGCTTCGACCCGGAAATGATCTGGCTGCATGGTCCGGTTCGGCAGCTTGCGCAGGCCGATTTAATGGAGAACAGAAAATGGGTGTCCTGTCATTGCTGCGGCCTGCTCCGTGTTGAAGCCGATGCGCCATCGCACTGTCCGCGCTGCGGCGGCGCGTTGCATCGCCGCCTGCACAATAGCTTGCCGCGCACCTGGGCCTTGCTCGCGACCGCCGTGCTCTTGCTGATACCGGCCAATCTGTATCCCATCATGACCGTGCGTCAGCTGGGACAGGGCGAACCCAACACCATCATCAGCGGGGTGATTCACTTGATCGAAGGCGGCTGGTACGGTCTGGCATTGATCGTGTTTTTCGCCAGCGTGGTGGTGCCACTGGCGAAAATCGCCACCCTGGCTTACCTGAGCTGGTGCGTCGAGCGGGGATCAGCCCGCCATCCGCGGGACCTCACCCGGCTGTATCGCGTGACCGAAGCGGTTGGCGCCTGGTCGATGGTCGACGTTTTTCTGGTCGGCCTGCTGGTCAGCCTGGTCAGCCTGGGACTGCTGGCCTCGGTGACCCCTGGGGTCGGGGTCAACTATTTCGCCGGCGCCGTCATTCTCACCATCATCGCCGCGCACAGCTTTGATCCAAGATTGATCTGGGACCGCGCACAAGCAAGCAAGGCAAATCAAGCATGAATTCGGATCCACCGGCGTCCCCCGAGGTCAACGCCCGCGCCACCTTCTCCACAGTCTGGTTGATCCCTCTCGCCACCCTGTTGATCGGCATCTGGCTGGTCATCCGTACGGTCTCCCAGCAAGGCCCCGAAGCCACGATCAGCTTCAAGACGGCCGAGGGCATCACCGCCGGGAAGACCAGCGTGAAATACAAGAACGTGGAGATTGGCCAGGTCCATGCACTGCGCTTCAACCAGGATTTCAGCAAGGTCATACTGTCCGTGCGTTTCGAGCAGGGCATGGAGAATTTTCTGCGGCGCGGCACCCGCTTCTGGGTGGTTCGTCCGCAGCTCAGCGTCCGCGGCGTGTCCGGCCTGGACACGCTGGTTTCAGGCTCCTACCTGGAAATTGAACCCGGCGAAGGCCCACCGCAGCGTGATTTCGTGGGCGTTGAAAAGCAACCGGTCGCGACAGCCTCGGAGGCCGGCAGCGAAATCACCCTGATCAGTGATCGGCTCGGTTCGGTCGATGTGGGCTCGACGATTTTCTATCGGGGCATCGCAGTGGGCGAGGTGCTTGGCTACAAGCTGGGCAGCGACAGCCGCAGCGTGCTGATCCGCGCCTTTATCCGTGAGCCATTCGACGCCCTGGTGCGGGGCAACAGTCAGTTCTGGAATGTCAGTGGCGTCGATGTCGCGCTCGGCGCCTCGGGGGTCAAGGTGCATGCCGAGTCGATGGCATCCGTGCTGTTCGGTGGCATCGCCTTTCAGACGCCAGACACCCTGGAGCCGATGAGCGCCGATATCAGCGACCTGGTGTTCAGGCTCCATGAGAATTACGCCAGCATCGCCGAGCAGGCCTTCACGCGTAAGCTCAAGTTCATTCTGTATTTCGAAAGTTCGGCACGCGGCCTCGAGCCGGGTGCCCCGGTCGAATTCAAAGGCATCAAGATCGGCTCGGTGCAGGATGTGCGCCTGGAATTTGATCGCGCGCAAAGCCGCTTCCGGATTCCCGTGCTGGTGGAGCTGGAGCCCGAACGCATCGTGGACCGCGAGGCCGGATCGAATGTGTCACCGGAAGACACGCTCCGCGATCTGGTGAGCAAGGGCATGCGCGCCCGCTTGCAGTCCGGCAGCCTGCTAACCGGCCAGCTCCTGGTGAGCCTGGACATGCTGCCGGACACCCCGATCAACCTCGCCGCGCCAGCGAACTCACGCTACCCCGAACTGCCGACCGTGCCCAATGCGATCGAAGGCATCACCGCTTCACTGGAGCGCTTTGTAGCCAAGATCGACACCCTGGAGATCGACCGGATCGGCGCCAACCTGCTGGGCATGCTCGAGGGTGGCAATGCCCTGATCAACAGTGAGCACACGCAGCAGACGGTGGTTGAACTGGAGGCCTCCATGGCCAGCCTGCGCAGCATACTCGGCCGCGTCGAAGGTGCCGATGTGGGCACGGTCGTGGAAGCCGCCGGTGCCGCTTTGGTTAATCTGGACAAGACCCTCGTGCTGACCCAGGGCATGATCCAGCCCAACTCGCCCTTGCAATACAACCTGATCAAGATGACCGGGGAACTGGAAGAAGCCGCACGCGCCATTCGGGCCTTGATGGAAATGCTGGAACGGCGCCCACAATCCTTGCTATTCGGAAAAGATCAGGCTCAGTAATGAATAATGATTTGCACGCTTACAGCCGGATGCTCAAAGGCGCCCTGCTCCTCACCGCCCTGACCCTGAGCGGCTGTATGGGCGGTCCGGGCCCCGCCCGCTACTACCTGGTGAGCACCGACGCACCGACTCCAGAGGCCAACGCCGACTCCGCTGTAGCGATCCAGATCATCGATCTGGTCGTGCCGCAATACCTCGACCGCCTGTATGTCGTCAAACGCGATGCCGACAATCGCCTGAGCTTCTCCGAAGCCCATCAGTGGGGCGAAAACCTGCGCAAGAATCTGTTGCGTAATCTGGCACTCAATCTGTCGGCATCGCTCAATACCGTGCATGTGGGCACTCCATTGGTCCGCACGGCCCGCCAGCCGGACTACAACTTGTTGCTGGTGTTGACGCAGTTCGAGCTCAGCCCCGCGAACGAGGTGGTGCTGAGCGCCCGCTGGCAACTGAGCCGGGCGGCTGACGCCAGCCCGGTCATCAGCCGCAGCCTGCGCTTGACCCAGCCTGCCGCGGCTGATGATTACGACGCGCTGGTGGCGGTGATGAGCCGGGTGTTTTCGCAACTGTGCGTACAGATTGCGGCTACCGTGCCGCAACCGGTCTCGCAGTCAGCAGACCACGGCCACGCGTCCGCGCAGAGCACGCGTTGAGACTCCAAGCGATCTTTGGATGGGGCGGCGTGCTCATGGCCATGGCGCTGGTGGCGCCGGCCCATGCCGTTGCTGAATCAGCCGGCACCAGGCCTCAGGCCGTTCAAACCGACCCCTGGGCGGATGCGGATGGCCCGAGCCTGATGCGGGCGGTGCGCGAAAGGGGGCGTCAGTATCCCTACGCCTATGAAGAACTGGCGATGATCCTGATCGACAAGGAGGGGCGACACCGGACCCGGCGGGTGCGGCGCTTCACGCGGGCCCGAGCCGATGGTAGCGGTGAATTGCTGGTGCTGTTTGATCTGCCCGAAACCGTGGGCGGCGTGGCGCTGCTGGCGCACCGTGACCGCGATGGCAGAAGCCGCACGTCTCTGTACTTGCCAGCACTGGGACCAGACCTGGTGGAAGCCGGGACCAGCGCCACGCGTGCCAGTGTGCTGGGGACCGATTTTTCGGTCGAGGATCTGGTGGGTGAACGTCTGGATGGTTACCGTTTCATGCGGCGAGCGGACGAGACCATCAGCGACACCGGGTATTACGTCGTGGATGCGCATGCGCTGGATCCAGGCCCGGACGAAGACCCGCCGCTGTACCGTCACTACATCCTCAAGGACAGCCTGATTGTCATTCGAACCGATACCCTGGATGCCGCGGGCCGGCTGCTGAAACGTCATACCCGGCATGACTTCCAGCACGTGGGCGGGCAGATCTGGCTGCCAAACCTGTTGATGATGAGGGATGCCGTGACCCGCCATCGCTCGCTGCTGCGGGTTGAGCGCCGGGTCTTTTCACGCGATTACGTGCCTGACGAGGTCTTCAGCGCGACCTGGTTGCGGCGCAATTATCCCCCGGTTGAAACGACGGAATGACCCGACTGTTTTTACTGGGGGTAGATCGCCCCCGAGTCATCGCCTTGGTACTGTTTACCCTCACGGTGCTGTTGGGTTCCGGTCTCGGGCGCCTGCGGCTGGATACCAGTTTTGACAGCCTGATCCCCGCTCACGACCCGTCCCGCCAGATCTACCAGCAAGTGACCCGGGAATTCGGCTCCGACAACAAGACGATCATCTACGTGGCCGAACCCGAGCTGTGGACGGCCGCCCGCTTGCGCCAGCTCGACATGCTGCAGCGCGACCTGGGTCAGCTCCAGTTCGTTGAGCGCATCGACAGCCTGTTCAGCCTGCGCACGGTCCAGGATGACGCAGGCCGGATTGGCGAGCGTTCCATCAGCGACCGAATACCCCGGACCGATGCCGAAGCCAGGATACTGCGCGAGCAGATACTGAGTAACCCGCTTTACGTGGGTAACTTCCTGTCACGCACAGGCGAAGCCACCGCCATCATCGTCAGCGTCGTGAACCCGGACCAGGCCGTTGCCGAAGATGAATTCAACCAGACGGTCTTCAGCAACATCGAGACGCTGCTGGCACGCTACGAGAACCAGTTCCAGCGCGTGTTTCAGGTGGGTTCACCACGCATTGATGCGGAAATCAGGGGCAGCCTGTCTCGCGACTTCGTCCGCCTCGGGCCGCTCGCCGCGCTGGCCCTGCTCAGCGCGGTGTTCCTGTTCCTGCGCAGTGCACTGGCCGCCGCGCTGCCGCTGGCCACCTCCTTCATCACCCTGATCTGGACCTTCGGACTCCTGGGCTGGCTGAACGTTCCGCTCAACGTACTGAGCGCCATGATTCCGGCCTTGGTCATCGTCATCGGCTCCACCGAAGACACCCACATCATGGCCGCCTTCGCCAAAGCGGCTGCGGGCGATGCGCGCGCGCCGGCTCGGGCAATCATCGGCAAAGCGGCCCGGCAGCTCGGCGTGCCCGTGGCCCTGACCGTATTGACCACCACGCTGGGCTTTGCCACCAACCTGGCCAGTGATATCGGCCTGATTCGCGACTTCGCCGTGGCCGCCACGATCGCCATGCTGAGCAACGGCGTGGTTACGGTCCTGCTGGCGCCGATGTTGCTGGCTCGATTCGGTCAAGCAACAACAACCAGATCGGCCAGTGCAGGACTTGCCCGCTTCCCCGCCTGGCTGGTGCAACGCTTCGCGGTGCTGCAGGACAGGCATCCTGCCGCCACCATTTTGCTCACCGTTGCCCTGTGTGGCGTCCTGGCGCTGCAGGCGGCCCGCCTGCACATTACCAATGATCCCTTCTCGTACTTTCCCGCCGACGGGAAATTACTCACCGACACACAGATCGTGCATGAGGATCTGGCCGGCGTGCGGGTGTTTTTCGTGAATTTGCAGGCCCGGCCCGATGCCTTTCGCGAACCGGCCAATATTGCCAGGCTGGCACAGATCCAGGCCTTCATCGCCAACCAGCATGCCTTTGATCTGAGCCTGTCGCTGGCCGATCAGCTGGCTTTCATCAATCGGGTGTTTCGCGGTGACAAGCCCGATGCAGCGCTGCTGCCGGACTCCCGCGAGCTGATCTCGCAGTATCTGCTGTTCTTTCACCGCAGCGAACTCGAGCCTTACGTCAGCCACGATTTCAGTCAAGCCAATATCGTGGTGCGTCACAACATCAGCGATTCGCGCCAGTTGAGCGCCTACATCCAGGCCCTGGAAAACGCCGTCAGCCGCATTGCCGGGCCCGACATGCGCACGGCCCTGGTGGGAGAGAGCCTGATGCTGAACCGCGCCGCAGACAGTCTGATGGCGGGCCAATTGCAGGCTCTGGCCCTGATCCTCGGCCTGATCTTTGTGATCATGTCCGTGATGTTCACCGATCTTCGCGGTGGCGCACTGGCCCTGATTCCGGCGTCGATCCCCATCATCGTCATGTTCGGGGTGATGGGCCTGCTCGACATTGCCCTGAATCCGGCCACCGCCATGCTGGGGGTCATTGCCATTGGTATTGCGGTAGATGGCACCGTACATCTGCTGTCGCGCTATAACGATCTGTGCCGGCGCACCTCGGACGACCAGGCCGCAGTGCGTCAGGCGGTCACCGAGCAGGCCACACCACTGGTGGTCAGCGGCCTGGCACTGAGCCTTGGATTCGGTGTGCTCATGCTGTCCGAATTCGCCATCATCGCGCAGTTTGGGGCGCTGGCCGCCGCCATCATGCTGGTGTCCATCTTCGCCAATCTCCTGATCACGCCCATCATCATGGTGCGCTGGCGCCTGGTCGGTCTGCACCAGATTGTGGGCATGCAGGTCGACCCCCGCGTGTTCGAACACAGCCCCCTGTTACTGGGCATGTCCGGCTATCAGCGGCGCAAAGCCATCCTGATTTCCGAGCTGCATGAGTTCGATGCCGGGGATGTGCTGATCCAGCAGGGCGAGTTCAAGCGCAGCATGTACATGCTGCTCGAGGGCGAGGTCGAGGTCATCCAGACCGAAAACGGCGAGGAAAGCCATCTGGCGCGATTGGGGCCCGGGGAAATATTCGGCGAAGTCGGCTACCTGCATGCCGCCAGAAGAACCGCGATGGTCCGCGCCCTTGAGCATGTCGCCGTGCTGCGCTTTGATCACGACAAGATGCAGAGCGACCTGCGGCATTTTCCCCGGATCGCGGCCAAGCTGCATGACAACATCAGCATGGTCCTCAAGGACCGCACGGGTTCGAACATACCGCATCAGGCAGCTTCCGCCTGAGCTGCACTCCGGCGTGCGATTCGCGCTGTTTTCGCGGCGTCGACGTCGGCCTGTTCAGAGTGGCATTGAGTACGGCGGGGAGTCAGGCGGCTGGCGCGCGGACCCGACTCAGCTTCCGGGCTTCAGCGGCAGGTTGAACTGATCAGGAAGCAAGACCATCCCCGGCTCTTCTACACCACTAGTCCACCTGAACGGGCAGGCTGATTTCGTCAAACACCACCACGTCGACAGCCTGTTGGGTCGACTCCTCCGTCGCAACAGCCGCGGCTTCATCGATAACGAAGACCTTGCTGAAATCCTCCACAGCGGAGGAACCACCGCCGCACGCGCTCAGCGCGAGCATGATCGATACGCTACCCATCAGGCGCAAAGCAGAATCAGAATTCATTGGCAATTTCACCTTACTGGATATCGGCGATTATGAGAAAGCGCTCTCGCGCATCGGGAGCAACGCGCAGAGGCTGAGACAATACGAATTCCAGCATACCGCTGGCCGGAATAGCAGCCAGCGTTGACAACACGGGTTCACCGGTATCCAGCTGGGCGTCACCGTCGAGATCCAGAATCAAACGCACTTCTCGAATTGTCGCGGCACTTCCGCCGCCGCCGCGCAAGCGAGCCTGCAACTGTTCGAGCTGGACTGCTTCGGCATTTGGATTGCTTACTCCGAACGTCAGCATCAGGAAAGAGTTGTCCCCTGAGGGCGGAGTGAGCGTTGGCATCGGCGTTGAATCAGGAGTTGGCGTCACCGTCGGTAAGGGCTCTGGCGTTGGCGTCGGCGTCGGCGTCGGCGTCAGTACTGGGCTCGGGCCTGGACCGGAGCTCGGGCTCGGGCTCGGGCTCGGGCTC
>JBFJVB010000060.1:0-17609 GCA_041624435.1 Oceanococcus sp.
AGAGCCATAGCGATCAGAATGGGCAATATTATCCACTGAAATAGAGCATCCTTTGCTTTTTGGACATCAAATTTCATCGCTCAGATACACACGCGCTCTAACGCCTAATTACACGCCACACGTGTCCAATAAAATTGTCGGGGTGTCTTTTTTGTCCGGATTCATGTCCGGTAAGCGCTAGAGCATCCATGCTATGTCTCTCGTAAGTCGCTGATTTGCCTTTGGATGTTTTATCGTCGCCACGACGTTATCGGACAATCAACGGATTTTTGGGTTATTTGTTCTGTCCGCATGGTGCGGTGCTTTGCGTAGTGCTGTCAAAGAAATTTATTTTTGGTGGCAGGATGGCTTCGCAGCAGCCGCGGTTGTTGGATCAGGTTCGGCATCGGGTTCGGCGTCTGGGGTATAGCCGGCGCACGGAATTGGCGTACGTGGCCTGGGTCAGCCGGTATGTCCGGTTTCATGATTTACGCCACCCTCGGGAGTTGGGTTTGGCTGATCTGGAGGCTTTTCTGACTCATCTTGCGGTTGAGTGTCTGGTGGCATCCAATACCCAGAATCAGGCTTTGGCGGCTTTGTTGTTTTTGTATCGCGAGGTGCTGGGGCTGGATTTACCTTGGCTGGAGAATGTGACTCGCTCGAAGAAGCCGAAACGCCTGCCGGTGGTGCTGGAGCGGGCGGAGGTTGCCGCGGTGCTGGATCGCATGGAGGGCACGCAGCGGCTGGTGGCCGAGCTGCTCTACGGTTCCGGCTTGCGTTTGCTGGAGTGTTTGCGCCTGCGGGTCAAGGATGTGGATCTGTGTCGTTTCGAAATCACGGTGCGCGATGGCAAGGGTGGCAAGGATCGGGTGACGGTGCTGCCGGGGCGGGTGAAGAACCGGCTGACCGAGCATCTGGACGAGGTGAAAGCGCTGTATCAAGCTGATCGTGGCCTGGGGGCGGCGGGGGTGTATTTGCCCCAGGCGCTGGCGCGCAAGTATCCGGACGCGGTGAGTAGCTGGATCTGGTTCTGGCTGTTTCCTGCGGATCGCCCAGGTAAGGATCCGTATAGCGGCATCGTGCGCCGCCATCATTTGAGCGAGAAGATTATCCAACGGGCGGTGCGACGTGCGGCGCGGTCGGCCGGGGTGGACAAGCCGGTGTCGCCGCATGTTTTTCGCCACAGTTTTGCGACCCATCTGCTGGTGGGTGGTTACGATATTCGGACGGTTCAGGAGCTGCTGGGTCATGCAAACGTCAGCACCACGATGATCTACACCCATGTCCTGAACCGCGGCGGTCGCGGGGTGATGAGTCCGCTGGACTTGTAGCGGCCCGGTGCCTGTGCGGTGTTCGGCTTTACCAGCCCGGGGTATAGAACTGCTGGGAGAATTTCACCGTGAAGGGCCGGGCAGGGCCTTCGGGGTCGACCTGGAATTCAAAGCGCATGGTTTCCAGGTGGGAGAACTTGAATTCCGCGATCCAGTAGATGGTGTCCTGTTCTTTCACCTCTCTGAGCTGGCCCAGGCGTTCCTGGCCGATGAGGTTGCGGATCTGGCCGGTGACTTTGGCGGGCACGCTTTTGAGTGGCTCATCCTGGTGCTGCAGATTGAGCACGGCCAGGCCGCGTTTGCCACTGCGCTTGACCCCATAGGCCTGGGCCACCTCCGGGCTGAGGTCGCTGGACACCATGGCGATGTAATGCAGCTGGTAGCCGCCGGATTGATGGAATTGTTCGGCGTGGCCGGGCAGGTGCAGGCCGAGCAGCAGCAGGCTGAGCAGGAGACGGCGCATCAGGCGGGCTTGGACAGCATGTACAGACCGATCTGTCCGGACAGATTGGGC
Source organism: Oceanococcus sp. (assembly GCA_041624435.1). Taxonomy (GTDB): domain Bacteria; phylum Pseudomonadota; class Gammaproteobacteria; order Nevskiales; family Oceanococcaceae; genus Oceanococcus. Next base: position 1,825 of record JBFJVB010000060.1, read on the forward strand.
CACCAGCGTGTCGACCGGCTGTGGCGATGCTGATCGTCGGTGACGCTGCGGCGCAGGATGTTCAGGTTCAGTTGGGTGCAAAGCCGTTCGAAGTCCTTGAGGGTGCACAGGTGGATGTTCTGGGTGTTGTACCACTGCGCGGGCAGGGTCTTGGTTTGTGGCATGCGCCCGCCGAGCAGCAATTGCAGGCGGGTGGACCAGTGGCCGAAGTTGGGGAAGGTGACGACGCTTTTCTGCCCGACCCGGAGCATTTCATCGAGCAGTTTGTCGGGATGCTGCACCACTTGCAGGGCCTGGGTCATGATCACGTAATCGAAGCGCTGGTCGGTGAATTCGGCCAGCCCTTCGTCCAGATCGGTGTGGATGGCATTGACGCCTTTGGCGATGCAGGCGGCGATATTGTCGACGTCCAGGTCCAGCCCGTAGCCGCTGACCTGGCGGGTGGTCTGCAGATGGTGGAGCAGGGTGCCGTCACCGCAGCCCAGATCAAGCACCCGGCTGCCGGGCTCGATCCAGTCGCTGATGATCGAAAATTCCGGTCTCATGCGCTGCACTCCTGTGCCACGCCGTCCATGTATTGGCCGAAGATTTTGATGTAGTCCGGCACCGGCACGAGGAAATCGTCGTGGCCCAGGGGTGAGTCGATGCAGGCGTAGCTCACCGGGCGGCCGGCCTGCATCAGGGCGTGCATCAGCTCGCGGGAGCGCTCCGGGGAGAAGCGCCAGTCCCGGGTGAAGGCGATCAGCAGGAATTTGGCCTGGCTGGCGGCGAAGGCCTGGGCCAGGTTGTCGTCGAAATCCCGCGCTGGATCGAAGTAGTCCAGGGCCTTGGTCATCAGCAGGTAGGTGTTGGCGTCGAAGCGGTCGATGAAGCTCTTGCCCTGGTGGCGCAGGTAGCTTTCCACCTGGAATTCGGCGTCGAAGGAAAATTGCGGGATGCCGCTGATCAGCTCGCGTCCGAATTTGTTGGCCATCGCATTATCGGAGAGGTAGGTGATGTGACCGAGCATGCGGGCCAGCATCAGGCCGCGGGCCGGCACGGTGCCGTGCTCGGCGTAACGGCCGCCGTGAAATTCGGGGTCGTGCAAAATGGCCTGACGGGCCACTTCATTGAAGGCGATATTCTGCGTCGACAGCCGCGGCGCGGCGGCGATGGCCACCACATGGCGCACGGCCTGCGGGTAGTCAATGCCCCATTGCAGCGCCTGCATGCCACCCAGGCTGCCGCCGATTACGGCGGCCCAGTGCGGAACCCTCAGGGCCTGCATCAGCGCGTGCTGGGAACGTACCCAGTCCTTGACAGTGACGATGGGAAAGTCTGGCCCCCAGGGTTTGCCGGTCTGCGGATTGATGCTGATCGGCCCGGTGGAGCCGGAGCAGCCGGCCAGGTTGTTCAGGCTGACGACGAAGAAACGCCGGGTGTCGATGGGTTTGCCAGGGCCGATGCAGGATTCCCACCAGCCGGGTTTGCGGCTATCGGGGCTGTGGTAGCCGGCGGCATGATGATCGCCGGACAGGGCGTGGCAGATCAGCACCGCGTTGTCGCGTGCGCGGTTCAGCTGGCCGTAGGTTTCGACCACCAGATCAAAGCTGTCCAGGGTGCGGCCACAGTCCAGCGCCAGCGCCTGGTCAAAATGATGGGTTTCGGGAGCAACCAGGCCTACCGAGTCCGCCGGAAATGCCTCGCTCATCGTAATAGATAGCTCAGGGGAATCAGCCGGTTGAGCACTTGCAGCACGATGATCACCAGCAGCGGCGACAGGTCGAGACCGCCGATCGGTGGAATCAGGCGTCGCGCCGGGCGCAGCAGCGGTTCATTGATGTTCCACAGCAGGCTGGCCGCCGGGCTGTGCATGGAGGCGCCGAACCAGCTCATGACCGCCTGCACCAGAATGGAAAAGGTCAGCAGATTGATGGTCAGCACCAGCAGCTTGAGCAGGCTGATCCACAGCACCGCGAGAACGCCTGCCGAGACGTTGAGGATGGCCAGGTCCACGACCACGTTCAGCAGCACGACGACGATGGTGATGAGCAGCGCCGGAATATCCAGCTGGCGATAACGCGGGATTACCTTGCGCAGCGCTGCGGTGGGCGGATTGGTCACTTTCCAGATGAATTGCGCCAGCGGATTGTAGAAATCCGCGCGGACCCATTGCAGCAGAATGCGCAGAATCAGCGTGTAGGCATACAGGCTGAACAGCGTGTTGACCAGAAACAGCGTGGCGTTGTCGACGTTGGATGGCATGTGATTTCCGAAGATCAGGCTTCGCGTGACATTTCCGCCGCTCGGTTAAATGCGGCTTGCAGGGCATTATCCACGACTTGGGGCAGTTTGCCGTCCTGCAGGGCTTGCAGGGCCTGGGCGGTGGTGCCGCCGGGCGAGGTGACGCGCGCCCGCAATTCGGCCACCGAGGCGGTGTCGTGCAGGGCCAGTTTGGCCGCACCGGCGGCGGTGTGCAGCACCAGGTCGCGCGCAACGTCGGGGTCCATGCCCATGGCCTGGGCGCTGTTTTGCATGCATTCCATCAGGTAGAAAAAGTAGGCCGGTCCGCTGCCTGAGACCGCGGTGACCTGATCCAGTTCGATGTCGGTTTCAAACCAGCGCACTTCGCCCACGGCGGCGAGCACGGTCGTGGCCAGGCGTTTGGCGGCGCCAGCGTCCCGTGCATCCAGGATCGCGCCGGTCATGCCAGCTCGGACCAGGGCCGGGGTATTGGGCATGGCTCGGACCAGGGCGGGGCCAGCTCCCAGGGCATCACGGTAGAACCGCAGTGGCAGGCCGGCGGCAATGCTGATGACCAGGGGTTGGCGCACCCGCACGGGGTGGGCAATCCCGTGCAGGACTTCGCCCATGATGTTGGGCTTGACCGCCAGCACCAGGATATCGGCCTGGGCGGCGAGCTCGGCATTGTCGGCCAGGCCGGTCACGCCGTACTGTGCGGCCAGGGCATCGCGCCGGGACTGGTCCGGTTCGGCAACCAGAATATGTTCGGCAGGATGACCGGTGGCAATCAGGCCGCCGATGATGCTGGTGGCCATATTGCCGCCGCCGATGAAGCCGATGATGCTGTCCTGCATGCCGTTTGTCCTTGTGTCATTGAGGTGTTGTGGGGCTTGGGCTTTTACGCTGCGCGCGCCATTGGGTATTCTGCACCGTTATTTTGCCAAGCTGCCCCACCGATGTCCGTTGATATTCATGCTGAGTACGCCGCGCGACTAGCGTCCGCCGAAGTGTATGCGGTTGCCAGCGAAACGCCATTGGAGTTTGCCCGCAGGCTGAGCGAGCGGCTGGGCCACCCGGTCTGGCTCAAGCGCGAAGACTTGCAGCCGGTATTCTCCTTCAAGCTGCGCGGTGCCTACAACAAGCTGCACCATCTGAGCGAGGCCGAGCGCGCCCGCGGGGTGATTGCGGCCTCGGCAGGCAATCATGCGCAGGGCCTGGCGCTGTCCGCCCAGCGACTGGGGGTGCGCGCGGTGATCGTGATGCCGGGCACCACGCCCAGTATCAAGGTCGAGGCGGTGCGCGCGCGCGGGGCCGAAGTCGTGCTGCACGGCGATACCTTCGACGTCGCCAGCGAACGGGCGATGGAACTGGCGCGCGAGCAGGGTCTGAGCTATGTCCATCCCTACGATGATCCGGAGGTCATTGCCGGTCAGGCCACGATTGGCCAGGAAATCCTGCGTCAGTACACGCAGCGTCCGGATGTCATTTTCGTGCCCGTGGGCGGCGGCGGTCTGATTGCCGGCGTCGCGCTGGCGATCAAGGCGGTTGACCCCGGCATCCGGATCATCGGGGTGGAGCCGGAGGACGCCGCCTGTCTCAAGCTGGCGCTGGATAGCGGTGAGCGCGGCGTGCTGGGGCAGGTGGGGCTGTTCGCCGACGGCGTCGCGGTGCGGCAGATCGGCGAGGAAACCTTCCGGGTTATCCGCACCCTGGTGGAAGAGGTGATCACCTGCAGCGCGGATGAGATTTGCGCGGCGGTGCGCGATATTTTTGAAGATAACCGTTCTCTGCCGGAGCCGGCGGGCGCGCTGGCGGTCGCGGGTTTGAAGAAATATGTCGAGGAGGGCGCGGCCCGCTCAGGCGAGGTGTTGCTGGCGATTGAAAGTGGCGCGAATGTGAATTTCGACCGGCTGCGCCACATTGCCGAACGCGCGGAACTGGGCGAGCACCGGGAAGCCCTGCTGGCGGTGACCGTGCCGGAACGGCCGGGCAGCTTCCTGCGATTCTGCGAAGCGATGGGCCGCCGCGCGGTGACCGAGTTCAATTACCGCTATGCCGATGCGCAGGATGCCCATGTGTTTGCCGGGGTGAAACTCAGCGGTGGCAATGCGGAGCGGCAGGAGATCGTCGCCACGCTGCGCCAGGCGGAATTTCCGGTGGTGGACTTGAGCGATAACGAGATGGCCAAGGTGCATGTGCGCTACATGGTCGGGGGGCGGGTGCCGGGGCTGGAAAATGAACGCCTGTTTCGTTTCGAGTTTCCGGAACGGCCGGGTGCCCTGCTGGCGTTTCTGCAAAAGGTGGGCAGCCGCTGGAACATTTCCATGTTTCACTACCGCAATCATGGCGCGGCCTTCGGTCGGGTGCTGGTCGGCATCCAGGTGCCGGCGGCCGATGCGGCGGCCTGTCAGCAGGCCTTTGATGCCCTGGGTTACGAGTATGCCGAAGAGACGGACAACCCCGCGTATCAGCTGTTCCTGGGCACCGAAAGCGGCGCTTGAGCATTCCGCAGGGGCTGAAGCAATTGCTCTTCAAAACCGCTGATGGCTTGCGGGCGATGCAGAAAGAATCCCTGGAGCTGGTCGCAACCCAATTCGGTCAGCAGGTCCAGCTGAGCCTGATTCTCCACCCCTTCGGCGATGGTTTTCAGACCCAGGCCGCGCGCCAGGGAGATGACCGCGGTGCACAAAGCCCGCTGGTCTGGCTTGTTTTCCATATCGATCACGAAGGCCTGGTCGATTTTCAGCTTGTCGATGGGGAAGCGCTGCAGATAGGTCAGCGAAGAATAGCCGGTGCCAAAGTCATCCAGTGACAGGCTGTGCCCCAGGGCTTTGATGCGTTTGAGCGTATCGGTGATCACGGCCAGGTCGCTGGCCAGCACGGATTCGGTGATTTCGATTTCCAGCTTGGCCGGATCGATGGTGTAACGTTCACGGTTGCGTTCCAGCGCGGCAAAAATTCGTCCGCTGACAAAGGTTTCGGCGGAGACATTGACGGCGATGCTCAGTGGGCTGTAACCCTCGTCCTGCCAATGTTGCAGGGCTTTGCAGGCGCGTCCGATGACCCATTCATCCAGGTCCATGATCAGGTCGCTTTCTTCAGCCAGGGGCACAAACACGCCGGGCGAGATCATGCCGCGCTCGGGATCGGTCCAGCGGCTCAGGGCTTCGGCGCCGACCAGGCGGCCATCGTTGGTGAACTTGGCCTGCAGATGCAGATCCAGCACGTCCTGCTCAATGGCCTGGCGCAGGCGGCTTTCGAGCTTGAGCCGGTCCATGGCCCGCATGGTCAGCGACTTGTCGTAATAGGTCATGCCGGTGGATTTGCTGCGCCAGGCATCGTTAGCCGCGGTTTGCGCAAACTTGATCAGCGAGATGGCATCGGCCCCGTCCTGTGGACAGCTGGAGATGCCGGCATAACACGGGATGCTGATGCGGTGTTCGCCGAAATTGACCGGTTTGGACACGGCTTCGGTCAGACGTCGGACCCAGTAAGCCAGATCGGATTCCAGGTTGCCGACCCGGATGAAGGCCACGAAGGTGTCCTCGCCCAGGCGGGCCAGATCGCGCCGCTGGCTGGTTTCCCCGTCGCCGAAGAAGTTCTGGCTCAGCCGCAGGCCCAGGGTGCGCAGCACATCGTCGATCGAGCGATAACCGAAGCTGTCATGCAATTGTTTGAAGGGGCCAACCCGCAAACACACGACGGCCACCAGTTCGTCGCCGGATTGTGCTTCTTCGATGGCGGCATTGGCGCGTATTTCGAACAGCTCCCGATTGGGCAGTCCGGTGACCCGGTCGTAGAAAGCCAGCTGTTCCATCCGCGCCTTGCGCGCCAGCGCATCCAGGCGCCAGCGGAAGAAGCCGTAGAGCAGGCCGGCCAGGGTCACGGCGTAGATGAAATACGCCAGCGGTGACGCCCAGGGCGCCGGCTTGACCCGCAGCGGCAGGGCCAGAATCTGCGGATTCCAGTCGCCCTCGCGGTTGGCGACGCGAACCTCGAACACGTAATGTCCGGCGTCGAGGTTGGTGTAGGTGCTGCGGTGCCGGGTGCTGGGCGCCGACCAGTCGCGATCAAAGCCCCGCAGGCGGACCGAATACTCGTGCTGTTCAGGCGCGGTGTAATCCAGTGCGGCGTATTCGAAGGTAATCACCGCATCGTCGTGGTGCAGCACCAGTTCATCCTGGGCCCCGAGCAAGGCGGGGAGTTTGACCGGCTGATTGAATTTTTCGAACCGGGTCAGAACCAGTGTGGCCGCGCGCTGGCTGGTCTGGACCGCGGACGGATCAAAGGCGTTGAAGCCGCCAGTGCCACCAAAGAACAGGCGGCCATCCTGGCTGCGATGATGCGCGCCAAAATTGAACTCCTCGCTTTGCAGGCCATGGACGCGGTGGAAGCTGCTCTTGCGCAGGGTGGCCGGATCGAAGCGGATGATGCCGCGGTTGGAACTCAGCCAGAGTTTGCCCGCCGCATCGGGCCGAATGCCGTTGATGACGTTGCTGCTCATCCCGTCGGCGGTGGTAAAACGTTGGAAGGATGCGTCGCTTTGCGCTTCCTGCGCCCCCCGCAGCCGGGCCAGGCCAGCGCCGGCGGTGCCCACCCAGAGATCGCCATCGGGCGCGGCATACAGCGCATACACCGTATCGGAGCCCAGGCTGCCGGGGCGGTCGGGTACGTGGCTGAAGCGCACGAAACGCCCGCTTTCCCGATCCAGCCGGCTGATGCCGCCGCCATCGGTGCCGATCCACAGATCACCGCTGGGTGACTGCGTGATGCTGGTGGCCCGAGGGCTGCCCAGCGCCTGGGGGTCGGTGGCCGAGTAGGGGTAGCGAAGGACTTCCAGGCTGACCGGATCGATCCGGTTGAGGCCGCCGCCAAAGGTGCCGGCCCAGATGTCACCCTCGCTGTCCTGAAACAGGCACATGATGCCGTTGGCGGCCAGGCTGCCTGGGTCGTCGGGATCATGCAGCAGGCTGCGCAGCGTGCCGGTCTGCGGGTCGTAGATCTGCAGGCCGGCGCCCATCGTGCCGATCCACAGGCGCTGGTCCCGACTGCTCAGCAGGGCCGTTACCGGAGCCTCGCCGCGATCCGGAAAGCCGCTCGCCGCTTCGAAGCGCTGCAGCAGAGTGCCGTCACGAGCAAACTTTTGCAGCGGCACGCCAAATCCGCCGATCCAGGTATGGCCGTCATGGCTGTCCGCGAAGGCCAGGACCACGGCATCGCTCAGCGCCTCCGGGGCGCGAGCGCCCAGCGCCCAGCTGCGTGGATTCCAGCGGTTCACACCACCGAAACGGGTGCCCACCCAAAGCACGCCATCGCGATCCTGCGACAGCGACATCAGATGGTTGTCGGACAGGCTGTAGCGATCCGCATCCTTGTGGCGGTAGGTGCTGAAGGTGGCCGTGTCCGCGTGCCAGAGATTCAGGCCGTCCTGGGTGGCGACCCACAGGCGATCATTCTGGTCCTGGAGCAGATCGCGAATTTTTTCGCTGCTCAGCCTGTGGGTGGCGGCGGCATAGTGGCTCAGGCCGGTCGCGGTCCGCGCGAACAGACCGTGTTCGTAGGTGCCGATCCACAGGACATCTTGCGAATCGCGCAACAGGCTGGACACGGTGGCGCCGGGCGGCAGATCATCGCGGGCAACCAGGCGAGCGATGTGTCCGCTGCTCGGATCCAGGCGATCGACGCCCTGGTCGGTGGCGATCAGCAGCGCTCCAGTCGCATCCTCAGTCAGGGCCGATACGGTGTCGTGGCTGAGGCTGCCGGCGTTGTCGGGTTGATGCGTGAAGCTGCGCAATTCCCGGCCCTGAGCATCGAGTTCGATCAGGCCGGCGCCGCGGGTACCCAGCCAGATATGGCCTCTGCCGTCAATGAACACGCTGCGAGCCAGTCGGCGGGCGGGCTGGGTAAAATCGAGTACGCTGCGGAACACATCCCGATCGCGGTCCCAATGCACCAGGCCGGCGCCTTCGGTGGCCAGCCACAGGTCGTCGTGGCGATCCTTGGCCAGGGCCCAGATGAAATCGCTGGCCAAGGCGTCCGGGTTGGACGGGTCCCGCATATAGGTTTTGAGCTTGTAGCCATCGTAGCGGTTCAGGCCGTTTTCAGTGGCGAACCACATATAGCCCTGATCATCCTGCAGGCTGTCGTTGACGGTATTTTGCGACAGGCCATCGTCCAGGGTGAGGGCGCGAAACACCATCAGCTCGTTGCTGGCCGCCAGCCCGGGCCCACAGCTCAGAGCGAGAACCACGCATAGCAGCCTCGCTTTCAAGCGCCGCCAATCTCCTGACCGCATGTTAAGCCACTTCTCTGTGGGATGGTCGGTGACGCATTTTTGACTGTTTACCCATTCTTCACCGTGCAGTTGCGACAGTTTACGTCAAGCTGCTGCGAAACCAACTGCTTCGGCAATCTCGCCACAGCCTGATCCGGGCCAAATCTGCGTAGCGCCATCGCGGTGCGGCCTTTGAATTTCTGTACTGGGCGTTGGTAGAGAGGCACTGGTGAAAACGACCTTATTGGCAATATCTGTTGTTGCGACTTTTAGCGCGGTTGTACTGGCCGCTTCTCAATCCCAGCGGCCCCAGGCCCAGTTGCAGGCGGACGATCCGCCCGAGCCCTCGTTGCTTGCGGCGGCGGAGCTGGCCGAGCAGCAGCGTTACATCGTGCAGGCCCGCAGCGTCGAGCAGGCCCGCGCAGCGGTGCAGGCGGTGTCGGGTCGGGTGATATCCGAACTCAAACTGATTCACGCGGTCGGGGCCAGCTTGAACGAGACCCAGCGCAATCAGTTGCGGCAGCGTTTCCCGGCGGTGAAGCTGTATGCCAACGGCGCGGTGGAACTGTCCGGCCTGTTGGGCGGTCTGCTCGATACGACGCTGGACACGTTGGAACTGGATTCTTCCGAAGGCGCGGTGGTCTGGCAGCCGCAGGAAACCGATTATCCGGACTGGCTGGATGCGACCGAACTGCATGCCCAGGGAATTGATGGTCGGGGGGTGACGATCGCATTCCTGGATTCAGGCCTGTGGGCACACAATGGTCTGGAGTCTGGAACCAGTTTACGTTCGCGCCGAATCCTGGCCCAGCACAATGTGCTGGAAGACGGGCAGGGCGATGGCAGCGGCCATGGCACCCACATCGCCACGGTGGCCGCCAGCAGTTTCATCACCCCCAGTGATCAGTACCAGGGCATCGCGCCCAAGGTGAAGCTGGTCGACGTCAAGGCGTTCGACGAGAACGGCAGTTCCACCTATCTGGATGTGATCACCGGGATCGACTGGATCGTGCAGCACAAGGATGAATTCAATATCCGCGTGCTGAACATGTCCTTCAGCGCTTCGCCCCAGTCCTTTTACTGGGATGATCCGCTGAATCAGGCGGTGATGGCCGCCTGGCAGGCCGGCATCGTCGTTGTGGTATCCGGCGGTAACGCCGGGCCGGAGCCGATGACCATCGGTGTGCCCGGTAACGTGCCTTACGTGATCACGGTCGGCTCGGCCGATGATAACTACACGCCCTACGACCGCACCGACGATTTTCTGTCCACTTTTTCTTCTGTAGGCCCGACCTTCGAGGGTTTCGTCAAGCCGGACATCCTGGCTCCTGGCGGGCATCTCATGGGAATCGTGCCGTCCGCGTCCAAGGTGGCGGTTGAGCATGCCGAGTATCTGCACAGTGACAACCGGCATTTCACCATGTCCGGAACCTCACAGTCGGCCGCCGCGGTCAGTGGTGTGGTGGCCCTGATGCTGCAACACGATCCCGACCTCAGTCCGGATGATGTGAAATGTCGCCTGGCCAGTTCCGCCGCGGCGGCGATGGACGGCGACGATGCGATGTATTCGGTATTTCAGCAGGGCGCCGGCCTGATCAACGCCCGGGATGCGGTGTTCAGTACCGCCAGCGGCTGCGCCAACCAGGGCCTGGACATCGCCGCCGATCTGAGCGGTGAACAGCATTTCGCCGGCCCGGTTCAGGAGGATGAAGAGGGTCGTTTCGTGGTGCGCGATGAAAATGGCGAACCCACGGAACTCAACGGCGATGCCTATATCTGGAGCCGGGCCTACATCTGGAGTCGCGCCTACACCTGGAGTCAGGCCTATATCTGGAGCCGCGCCTACATCTGGAGCCGGGCGTATATCTGGAGTCGGGCCTACATCTGGAGTCGGGCCTACAACTGGGATGCCGAAGCCGCCAGCAGCGCCAGCAGCACGACCACGGTGGCCAGCGCCAGTACCAGCGATTCGACCGAGACCACCAAGAAGAAAAAATCTTCGGGCGGCTTGCTCGGCGGGCTGCTGGAGCCTGTAACCACGCTGGTAGGTGATGTGCTCTCACTGGAATGGGCCACCAGCCTGGTCCCGATCAACCTGTGGGTGGATCCGGAACCGCAGCGTTATCAGGACGAATAGGCGTTCGCGTTTCTGACTAGGGTCGCCGCACCGGATCGCCCGTCGCGATCTGGGCGGCGGCCAGCGCCGCACGCAAACGCTCGAATGTCGCGGCATGTTCGGGGCGACCCATCAGATCATCCACCTCCCAGGGATCCTGCCGGGTGTCGTACAGCTCGAATTGCGGACGTTCAAACCGGCGCAGACTGGCGTCGGCCAGATCGAGGAAGCGGTAGGCGCTGGCAAAACCGGGCTGATCGCGGTTCTGCACGATATGCGCATAGACGCGATTGCGCCACGGATCGAACAAGCGGTTGTCTGCCGGAATTTCGGTGGCGCTGCGATCCGGCATGAACACCAGACGATAACGCCCATCGGTAATGGAGCGGTCGGTCCTGACCGTGCCCATCGCGTACTCGCGGCGTAGCGCCACTTCTTGCGCGCCCATCATCGCCGCGTAGTAGGAAATACCGTGGGATTTTTCCAGGGCCGGCAGGTCCAGCATCTCGAGCAGAGTAGGCGCAATATCCAGGCCGCTGATGACGCTGCTGCGGTCGGTGGTCGCCGGAATACCGGGTCCGGCCAGGATCAGGGGCACCCGCAGGCCCAGATCATAGGTGGAGAACTTGCCGCGATGATAGGCCGGGCCATGATCGCCCAGAAACACGATCACCGTGTCTTCCAGCTGCCCACGTTCGTCCAGCGCCAGCATCACCCGGCCCAGGCGCACATCGGCATCCTGTATGGCCTGCAGGTATTCGGCCCAGTCCTGTCGGGCGGTGGCGGTGTCGGGCAGGTGTGCCGGCAGCTCGATCTGGCGGGTATCGATGGCCAGGGCGCGCTGATCGCCGTTGGGGTAGGGGCGGTGCGGATCGCCGATGACATGGACCAGGAACCAGGGTTGCCGGGCCTGCTGCGCCTGATCCAGGAAGGCGTTGATCTGGGCATGGTTGTCGGCGGCTTCCGGATACCACTGGTGATAGGGGAATTTATCGTGCGGCGCCAGATGAAACTTGTTCTGCAGCCCGGTGTAGAAACCGGCGGCGCGGAAACGCTCCACCAGGGTGGTGGCCTCGTCGCTGATCCGATAGCGGTTGTAGGCGGAACGCCGGTCCCGCAGCCAGGGCGGGTCGGCCGCTTCCAGCTGCGCTGCCGAGCCGATGAATTCCTGCACGTTGCCGGTGGCGCCGGTGGTGTAATTGGACAGGCCGGTGAAGATCGAGGATTTGGCCCCGGTGCAGGTCGCCAGGGTGATGTAGGCCTGGGTGAACAGCGTGCCACGGGCCGCCAGCGCATCCATGTGCGGGGTGCTCAGGCCCGGAGTGCCCAGTGCGCCCAGTTGCATGCCCTGATCCTCGGTGAACAGCATCAGCACATTGCGGGCCGGTCGATGGACGATGATCGCGATCTCATCGTTCAGCGTGGTGGCATCGGGATAGCGGCCACTGAGCCGGAACCGCAGGCGGGTGTTGTCACTCACCTCGGGCGCGATAAAGCGGGTGGCGGCTGATCGGGGGTTCTGCAGGGTGACCGTCGGGCCTTCGATCTGGACCCATTGCAGCTCAAGCGTTTCGCCGTCGAGCTGACCCGCCCTGCCGGGCAGCTGAACCGTCCGCCCGCTGGCGGCGGCGTGATCCGGACCGGCGTCGATGAAGCGGGTGGCAGGCGCTGCCGGCGGGTTCGAACACCCGGCCAGGGCCAGCCAGAAGATGACCAGCATGAGCCCTCGCTTGAGCACCGGCACCGGGTTTACTCCAGGCTCAGCACATGGCGCCAGTGCGCGGCTTCGACCGGCATGACGGACAGCCGATTGCCGCGGCGAATCAACGGGAAATCCGCCAGGGCATCGGCCTGTTCCTTGAGTTCGCGCAGGCTGATGGTGCGACTCAGAGCCCGGACAAACTGCACATCGCGCAGGAACCAGCGCGGCTGATCGGGATCACTTTTCGGGTCGAAATGCTTGTCCTTGGGGTCGAACGCGGTCGGATCCGGGCGCGCCTCGCCGCGAATCCTGGCAATGCCCACGATGCCGGGTTCGGCGCAATTGGAATGGTAGAAAAACACCTCGTCACCGGGGCGCATCTGGTCGCGCATGAAATTGCGCGCCTGGTAATTGCGCACCCCATCCCAGGGCTCGGTCTGTTCGGGGCGTTGCTGCAAATCAGTGAAGCTGAATTCTTCAGGTTCGGATTTCATCAGCCAGTAGGCCATGGGTCTGGTTTCCAAATTCGAGTTGGCGGCTTGGGGTCACGACACCGCTGAGGGGAATGTCCCAGGGCGCGCTGACCAGGGAATCCGTTTGCTGGCAATCATAGGCGATCCCGATCAGCGCGGGTCGGCGAAAGCGCAGGCTGGCCAGGCTGCGGTCGTAGTAGCCACCGCCCTGGCCAAGCCGGTTGCCGCGCAGATCAAATCCGACCAGGGGCAGCAGGATCGCCTGCATGGCCCAGGCGGGTCGGCTGCGCCCGGCGCGCGGTTCGGCAATGCCGTAGCGGTTGCGCCGAATGCGGCCCTGATCAGGCACGAAATACAGGCGCCGGCCGACGATTTGCGGCAGGTACAGTTGCTTGCCCAGCCGGGTGGCCTGGTGGCGATAATCCGCCAGCGACAGCTCGCTGCCGTGGGCGGCATACACGGCAATGTGTTGCGCTCGGCGCAGGGCCGGGCAGCCTTGCAGCTGGCGGCTGATTTGCGCAGCCGCGCGCCGACGCTGGGACGGCGGGATTTGCTGGCGTCGGCGCCGCAGTGTGCGGCGCAAGATGGCGCGCTGGACTTGCAAAGTGTTCTGGTGAATTGACATGAAGACCCGGTCTACCGCAGGTGTCGGCATCCCTCATTGACCTTGAGACGGGGTCTCAAGTGGGTGCGATCAACAGCCCCATTAGGCTTTCCGCTACAAGGCGGACATGCACACCAGCGCTGGTCACGCTCCCGGGGTGACAAAATTGGCTCAAGGGGTTCCCGACGGACATCGAGCACCGCAGCAGAACCGGGCACCTGCGATTATACGCCAGCGGCGGTTCAGTCCGGGCCCAATTCGGCTTCGATGCGTAATTGCAGCTGATGCGCGCGTTCTTCGTCGTCATTGGCGGGCGCGGATGGCGCAGCCTGACGCAGTGCGGCCGCATCGCGGTCCATCATTTCCCGGGCCATGTTCAGCGCGGTCATCACGGCGATGCGCTCGACCCCCAGGCCGGCCGCACGCTTGCGAATGGCCTGCATGCGGTCGTCCAGGTAGCGGGCAGAGGCCAGCAGATGGTCGCGCTCGTCTTTGGGGCAGGACACTTGATAGTCCCGGCCGAGCAATTTGACCGTTAGAGGTACTGAGTCCTGGCTTTTCATCCGTCTGTCTCCATTTCGAGCCGCTTGATGCGCTCAACCACATTTTTAATCCGCCCATGCAGTTCGGCGTTGCTATCGAGCAACTGCTGCCGTTCCAGCTTGAGCTGGTGATTTTCCTCGCGCAGCGCGGCGTGCGAGTCCAACAGGGCGTCGATTTGACTTTCGAGCGCGTTCCACTGTGCTTCGGTCATGGTGTTTCAATCTTGTGCGCTAAACCGGCAGTTTAGCGGAAGTGGAAAACCGCAAACCATTTCTGTGCGTCGGTGTACACCTGCCGGGTCTGCCAGCCGGCGCTGCCGGCCAGGGCCTGGAAGTTTTCGATGCTGTATTTGTAGGAGTATTCGGTGCAGATGGCTTCGCCGGCAGCCACGGTGATGCGCTGCCCGCCCAGCTGCAAAATCTGCGCCTGGGTGCTGACCAGAAACATCTGGATCGCGCCGATTTCGTCGTTCCAGCGGGCCTGGTGGACAAAGGCCTCGACGTCGAGCTGGGCATCCAGCGCGCGCCTGATGTGGTGCAGCAGATTGAGGTTGAACTGCGCGGTGACCCCTTGCGCATCGTTGTAGGCGGCTTCCAGGACGGGCCGCGGCTTGCGCAGATCGACCCCGATCAGCAGTTCACCGGCGCCGCCGCCCCACCGGCGCAGCCGGGCGAGGAAAGCGGCCGCCTGCGGCGGACTGAAATTGCCGATGGTCGAGCCCGGAAACCAGATCACCGGCGCGGCGATTTCGGCCGGCAGATCCAGGTCACGGCTGAAATCGGCACAGACCGGGCGCACGCGCAGAACCGGGTGCGCGGCCAGCAATTTCTGCGCGTAGGCGGCCAGCTGAGCCTTGCTGATATCGATCGGCACGTAGCCGGCCACGTCCGGCAGGGCATTCAGCAGCATGTCGGTCTTGATGCCGCTGCCGCTCCCCGGTTCGACCACCCAGCGATCCGGGCCCAGTGCGGCGGCCAGTTGCGGCAGGGCGTCCTTGAGGATGCCGATTTCGGTGCGGGTCGGGTAATACTCCGGGGTCTCGCAGATGGCTTCGAACAGGCGGGCCCCGCGGCCATCGTAAAAGTATTTCGAAGGCAGATGCTTGGGATGACGCTGCAGGCCATGCAGGACTTCGGCCTGCATATCGTCGGCCGGGGGATGACAGTCGAGGATCTCGACATCGGGTTTCATGATGCTGTTCATAGATCGCGCGCCAGTCGCAGTCCGGTCATTTGCCAGCGGCTCTGCGGATAGAAGAAATTGCGGTAAGTCCGGCGGGCGTGACCCCCGGGCGTCAGCGCCGAGCTGCCGCGCAAAACCAGCTGATTGCACATGAATTTGGCGTTGTACTCGGCCAGCGCCCCGTCCGGAGGGCGGTAGCCGGGATAGGCCTGGTAAGCGCTCGAGGTCCACTGCCAGACCTGGCCGAACCAGCCCTGGTGTTCGAGTCCGGGTTCAGGAGCGGCGGTTTCCCATTCCGCCTCGCTGGGCAGACGGGCGCCGGCCCAGCGGGCATAGGCGTCGGCTTCGTACAGACTCAGATGACTCACCGGGGCGTCGGGCCGCAGGGGCTGCAGCCCGTAAAGGGTGAATTCCTGCCAGGCAGAGGAATCGCCGCGCCAGTACAGCGGTGCGCTCAGGCGCTCGGCCTGACACCAGTCCCAGCCATCGGCCAGCCAGTGCGCCGGCTCGCGGTAACCGCCGGCCTGGATGAACTCGGCGTAGTCCGCATTGCTCACCAGTCGCTCGGACACGGCGAAGTCATGCAGATAGACCGAATGAGCGGGGGTTTCATTGTCGTAGGCGAAACCGGGGCCGGTGTGACCCAGCGGGTAGACGCCCGCTTCGAA
>JBFJVB010000061.1:0-17469 GCA_041624435.1 Oceanococcus sp.
ATGTTCCCCGATGGCGGAGCCTGTTACCCACGCGACAACGGTGGTTGGATTTACACGTCCAACAGCGAAGTTCCCGGCATTGGGGGCTGCGGCGCGCTGGTGTTCGATCCCGACGGCAGTATCGTCGATGCCTATTCCATCTTGTCCGGCACCAGTACCAACTGTGCTGGCGGTAAAACCCCGTGGAATACCTGGCTGTCGTGCGAGGAAACCGCATCGGGCCTGACCTGGGAAACCGACCCCTACGGCCGACTTGGCGCCCAGGCCAAACCGGCCCTGGGTCGCTTCGCCCATGAGGCGGCTGGCGTTGACCTGGACCATCGAACCGTCTATCTGACCGAGGACGACGGCAATGGACGTCTGTATCGCTGGGTCGCGGAGGAAAGCGATTACTCGCAGTCCAATCAGAGCCTGGCTCTGGAGCAAGGCCGCTTGCAGGTCATGAACATCGCTGGATTCGAGGACGGCGGCTATGCGGAAGACGCCGACAGCGTTCGCCAGTTGCGCCCGGTGAGCTGGGTTGACGCGGTGGCCCCTGATCAGCCGCAAAGTGCGGTTCGCGATGCCCTGGCAGCGGCCGGCCAAGCGGTTCCCGGCACCCGCTTTCGCGGCGGCGAAGGACTGTGGTTGTACGAACTGCCCGCGCCGCTGCGCAGCACGCCCCCAGGCGGCTCGGTTCCAACCCGGGGTCTGATGTTCTTCACCACCAAGAGCGACAACCGGGTCTACGCGCTGGATATCGAGAACCAGCTCATTGAGTTGATTTTCGATAATGCCCAGATCAGCCCGGAATTCAATGACGTGGATAATCTGACCGTCAGTCCCGCCGGCGACATCCTGGTGGCGGAAGACCTCAGCGCAAGCGGGCGCGGCATTCGCATCATGGTCGTCATTCCCAATCAGCCAGCCAAGGTGCTGGTGGAGGTGCGGCACACCGGCTCTGAAATCACCGGCCCGGCCTTTTCGCCCGATGGCAGCAGGCTCTACTTCAGTTCGCAACGCGGACCCAATGTGCCCGGTGGCCAAAGCGCATTCAACGATTTCTCTGGCAGTCCCGGAGTCGGCTTTGGGGCGACCTATGAAGTGCTGATTCCGCCGGCGTTTCGCGGCTGAAGTCGCTCCCGAAGAATCCATACCACCGAACCTGAGCGCGCGTAGGAGCGAGCGCCGCGCAGCAAGCTCGCGAAAACGGCGCAGGCTCAATCCACCGACCGTGGCGGATCGAATAGGGTCACCGGAACCCCCATATTCAGGCCGTAAACCCGCAATTCCGGGTGCTGCCGCAGCGCGGCGAAGAAGCGGTCAAGCCGCACCGCGAAGGGCAGCGGCGTGAGTGGCCGGTCCAGCGGCCGGGTGAAATCATCCCAGTGAACCGGATAGACCGTGTCGGCGCCGCTGGCGTACACGGTTTCCGCCAGATAGGCATCCAGGTCATCGATCAGGGCCACGCCCAGGAACACCACATCGGCAGCCACCGCACGCAGGGCCCCGGGGACAAAGCCGGCGCTGCCGTGATGCACCAGCGTACCGTCCGGATGTTCGACCACGATGGAATAGGTGCCACCCAGACGATAGTCCTGCACCCGCGCCGGGGTTCGCAGCGGCGCGGAGATTTCGCCGGTTGGCCGCCCGCCGCTGGCCCCGGCATGCCGGCTTTCGATGAAGCGCACGCGCAGCGGACCGAAGGTCCAACTCTCTTGCGGCTCGGCCAGTTGCAGACGCGCCTCGGGCACGCCCGCGCCGCGGGCGATATTCAGCGTACTTGATGAACCCAGCACCAAAGCTCCGGTCAGGTCCGCCACCACGCCAGCATCCATCGCATGATCGTAATGCGAATGCGAAACCAGGACCGCATCCAGGCGCTCCACCCCGGCGCGCCTGAGCCACCGGCGGATCAACGCCACATCCGGTTCAATCGGACGATTGGCGAGCAGCTTGAGTGCTCCGCCGGGACGCGAGAAAAACGGATCAATGAACACGGCGTGGCCATCGACCCTGAGCAATACCGCGCTGACGCCGAACCAGGTCGCGCTCAGGCCTCCGGACTGGGCTGAAGCCGGCCGGACCCGATGCTGCGCGTATTCAGCCAGGCCCGGGCGCCAGCCCAACCAGAGCAGCAAGACGATCAGCAGCAGCAGGCACAGAATCTGCAAGACCCGGACGCTCAGTCCATACACAAAATTTATCTGGGGCGTTTTCATCGACACTCTCGCATCATCATCGGGCGGCAGTGGGCTGGAAACATCCGGGGTATAGTGCCTGCTCGGTCAGAATACGGGGAACAAGACATGAAGCCATTCGAGTTTGCGTTCGACCGCGCAAGCAATACCTATCAGGTCAAGACCACGGCCCGCAGCTCTGGTTTGCTGGTCAACTCCTTGCTGAACAAGGGCACGGCATTCAACGATGAGGAACGTGAACAGTTCAATCTGCGTGGGCTGCTGCCGCGCTCTTCGAACACTCTGGAGCTGCAGGCGCGCCGGGTGTATGAAAGCATCAGCCGAAAATCTGATCCGCTGGAAAAGTACATCGGCCTGGCCGCGCTGCAAGACCGTAACGAGCATCTGTACTACAAGGTCCTGACCGATCATTTCGAAGAATTTCTACCGATCGTCTATACCCCGACAGTGGGCCAGGCCTGCAAGGAATTCAGCAAGGTGTTCCGGCGCGGACGTGGCTTGTGGATCAATCCGTATCACCGCGGTCGCGTGGCCGACGTGCTGCGCAACGCCCGCTACTCCAACATCAAGCTGATCGTCATCACCGATAACGAAGCGATTCTTGGCATCGGCGATCAGGGTGCCGGCGGCATGGCCATTTCGGTCGGCAAGCTGGCCCTGTACTGCGCGGGAGCCGGGATACATCCGTCCGAGACCCTGCCGATCAGCCTGGATGTCGGCACCAATAACCAAGCTCTGCTGGCCAGCGAGTTCTATCTGGGCGTCAAGGAACCGCGACTGACCGGAACCGAGTACGACGCGCTGGTCGAAGAGTTCGTCGTCGCCGCCCAGGAAGTGTTTCCGGGCGTGCTGATCCAGTGGGAAGATTTCAAAAAGAACAACGCCTTATCGATCCTGCACCGCTACCGCCACCGCGCTCTGTCGTTCAATGACGACATTCAGGGAACCGGAGCGGTCGCTCTGGCCGGCATCATGTCCGGCTGCCGTGTCACCGGCCAGAGCCTGGCCGAACAGAAAATCGTGGTGTTTGGCGCCGGCGCGGCCGGCATGGGTATCGCCACCCAGTTGCGCGCTGCCCTGGCCCACCTGGGTCTGGATGCCGCCGCCCAGGAGCGCGCGGTCGCGCTGATCGACAGCCGTGGCCTGCTGGTGAACGACACCCCGATCAGCGACCACTACAAGAAAGAGCTGGCCTGGTCATCGGCCACTGCCGAGGCCTTTGGCCTGAGCGCGGACCAGCCGCGTGACCTCGCGCAAGTGATTGAAAAGTATCAACCCAGCGTGTTAATCGGCTCATCCGGCCAGCCCGGTGCGTTCAGCGAGGCCATCATCCGGTCGATGGCCACGCATTGCACCCGCCCGATGATCCTGCCCTTTTCCAACCCCACCGACTGTTGCGAGGCGATCCCCCACAATGTCCTGCAATGGACAGAAGGGCGCGCTCTGGTCGCCACCGGCAGCCCGTTCGCACCGGTCAGCTATGCAGGCCGCGAAATACACATCGGCCAGGGCAATAATGTGTTCGTGTTTCCGGGCCTGGGCCTGGGCGCGCTGCTGGCGGGCGCTCGGGAGGTAAGCGACAACATGATTACCGTTGCCGCCCAAGCCCTGGCCGAGCAGGTCACCGAACAGGAGCTGGGGCAAGGCCTGCTTTACCCCGCGGTGTCTCGCCTGCGCGAGGTCTGTGAAGTCCAGGCGGCCCGGGTTCTGGCCCAGGCCATCGCCGACGGCGTGGCGACCAGGAATCTGGATCAGGACGACTTGCCGGCGCTGGTGCGGCGGAATATGTGGACCCCACAATATCCGGAACTGATTCCGGCCTGATTGCGTATCCGCCTCACCCGGTCCGGATCAATTGCCCAATTTGCTCTGAGTTGGGTATCCGGGCCACGGCGCAGTCCACGTCGGCGCCTGCACTGCTAAAGCGGCCCAGCGTCCAGGTCCCGATGGGGCGGGTGCTGCCCAGCACCCCGAATGCGCCCCCTCGGACCCACAGCCGCGACAGCGTCAGAGTCTGCGCCGACCAGATCCGCACGATCGGCTGCAGCGCCTTGTAACAGGCTTCCTTGCACACCCACCGCTGCAACAGGTTGAGCTCCGGCGCGAAGGTATCCTGCGTATGGATAAAACGGCGCGCGGTCGCCGCCCGGATCGGTCGGCTGGCGAATTCCACATCACAGCCAATCGCACCCACCTGCGGATCGCCACAGAACGCCAGTACGCCGAGCCTGCCGGTATGGGAAATGGACAACTTCACCCCGGGAGCCGAGGCGATGATGCTGTGATTCCGAATCGTGAACTGGTCGCCGGACAAGCCCAGTTGCTCCGCCAGCTGACGTCGGCAACGCGCCACCGCCGCGCGGCCGCTGACGTCCTGGCAGTGCAGGATCTCAATGCCATGGAAGCCCAAGGTGGCACACGGTGGGAGATGCAGCGGACGGTTCATGCAGTACTCCGGGTAAGCCTTGCTCCGCGCTAAGCATGCCCTGATTGCGGTGTTGCCGAAAATTTCACTTGCGGCGTGCTTAATTGCCAGCGTACTCACTCGGCGGAAACGGTGATGACGGGACAGATCTCGGATCGACGGCAAAACTGGCAATTGCGCAAGCTCATCAGCTGTGCCTATGCGCTCAGCCTGCTGGTCGGCACCGCCGGTCCCGCCCTGGCCGAAGACGCCTACGCGCAACTCTGGCTGGGCAAACTGCTCTCTGGAAAGAACACGCCCACCACCCCCCAACATCAATCCCAGACCGTTCCACGCCTGGTATTTTTCAGCTTCACCGGCACTCACGACGCCAACGCCTGGTTACGGGAAGATCTGGCCACTCGCAGCGCCCTGGACGAACCCTACCGGCAACAGGCTCTGGCCGCATTGAACGCGCTGGATCCGGCCAAGCTGGTCTACCAGAATCAGCCGCTGCGCAAAATCCGCGATGGTTTTGGCTTCGATTACCAGGTGGCCGATGGCGGCGCCCTGCACTTCAATCTGTACTCACGGCGCAACGCGCGCACCGAAGGACTGCGGGTGGCCCTCAACTCGGTCGGCAACGAGCCCGCCCACAAACGCTGGTCGGTCGGAGCCAGTCTGGATCCGGTGCAGACCGAAGACGGCGAGCGGAAAATCGCCATCGTTCCCCAGTTACTCCTGGATCTGGACGGCCTGTTCAGCCGGATCGAACATTTCGAAGCCGCCGTGGAATATGGCCATTGGCGCGGCGGCAAGAAGAAGGTGGCGCTCGATACCCAGGTAGCGCAACTGGTGGTCCGGCTACGGTTCTAAATCGATCTGCCCTGCCTCACGGTCAAGCCGCCGAGCTGTCGCCGATGTGGGTGTGCGCGGTGTGGGTGCGCCCCAGCCGGCGGTACAAGCGTTCCCCCAGCACCAGCAGGCACGGGGTCAACACCAGGGTCAGAACGGTGGCGAAAATCAGCCCGCCCACTACCGCCGAGGCCAACTGCGCCCAATACTGGGTTGATGGCGCACCAAAACTGACATCCCGGGTGAACAGATTGATATTCATCTTCAGCACCATCGGCAACAGGCCCAGCACCGTGGTGACCGTGGTCAGCAGGACCGGACGCAGACGCTCCGCCCCGGTCTGCAGCACCGCATCAATCACCTCGCGACCCTGGGCACGATGCAGATTGTAGGTGTCGATCAACACGATGTTGTTGTTGACCACGATCCCGGCCAGCGATATCACGCCGATACCGGACATGACCACACCGAAGGTCTGCCCGGTCACCATCAAGCCGATCAAGACCCCGATCGTGGAGAACACCACGGCGGTTAGAATCAGAAAAGACTGGTAAAAACTGTTGAACTGGGTGAGCAGAATGACCGCGATCAGCGCCAGCGCGGCCAGGAAGGCTTTGGACAGGAAGGCCTCGGCTTCGCGGATATCCTGATCCTCGCCCTTGAAGGCCACGCGCAGGGACGGATGCAAATGGGCCTGCAGATAATTGGCTTCCACCCAGTCATTGAGCTTGGCCAGCTGCGTGGCCACGACCAGATCATCGGCGACATAGGACTCCACCGCGATCGCCCGGGAACCATCGATGCGGTTGATATTGGCCACTTTGTACGCCGGCACCCGCTGCACGAAGTTACTGATCGGCACCAGGCCCGCCGGGGTGGTGACGCTGAGCTTTTCCAGGGTATCGAGATCACGGACCGCTTCAGGAAAACGCACCCGGATGTCCATCTCTTCCACCGCGTCGGCCGCGCGGTATTCCCCGACCTTGATGCCCTGGGTCACCAGTTGCAGAATCTGCCCCACGGTGGCGATGTCGGTGCCGTAACGCGCCGCTTCGCTGCGGTCAATATCGATGCGCCATTCCAGACTCGGATGGGGCAGCGAGTCGGAAACATCGATGAATCCCCCCACCTCGGCCATGCCCTGACGCAGCCAGACCACCGCCTTGCGCAGCTCCTCCAGAGAGGGTCCGTACAGCTCGATCTGCACCGGTTTACCCTGGGTGGGGCCGGCCTGCGGCTCCAGCACTTCCACTTCGATGCCCGGCGGCGTGCCGATCTGTTGCCGCACCGCCGCCAGAATCTGCTTGCCCGGGGGCCGTGAGCGCCAATCGGCGAAACCCAGCTGAATGATCCCGATCGTGTCTTCCTTGTTGTCGCCGCGGCGGAAGGACAGGCCCGAGCGCGCGTAGACCGACTCGATCCCTTCAAGCCCGGCGAGCCCCGTTTCCACCTCACGCACCAGCCGGTCGATTTCATACACCGACAGCGGCCCGCGGGCGTGAATCTTGATCACCGCATTGTCCATATCGACTTCCGGGAAGAACTCCACGCCCTTGCCCAGCTTGCCGTAGAGCAGAAAAGTCCCCACCAGCGCCAGCACCGCCACGCCCAGCACCTTGCCCGAGTGCGGCAACAGACGCCCCACCACGCTCACGTACCGCCCGGTCCAGCCGGTCAGCGCTTCGCCCGGTTTCCACGCCACCCGGCCACCGCCCGGCGGCGCACCCCCAATGACGGCGCCCAGATTGGGAATGAACAGCAGGGCCATGAACAGGGATGAACTCAATACACAGATCAGGGTCAGGGGCAGATAGCTCATGAACTGACCCATCACACCGGGCCAGACCAGTAGCGGGATGAATGCCGCCAGAGTCGTCGCGGTACTGGCAATCACCGGCCAGGCCATGCGCTGCGCCGCATGCACATAAGCCGAAGTCCGGGTGTGGCCTTCGGCCTGATAGCGATCGGCCAGTTCCACCACGATGATCGTGCTGTCCACCAGCAGACCCAGCGCCAGAATCAGGCCGAACAGCACCACCATATTGATGGTGACGCCCATGCTGCCGATGACCATGATGCCCAGCAAGAACGAGCCAGGAATCGAAATGCCGACCAGGGAACCGGCCCGCAACCCCAGGAAGGCGACCACCACCACCATGACCAGCAATACGCCGGACAGCACATTGTTTTGCAGATCATCCAGGTTGCGCTGGGTATCGACAGACTTGTCCTGTGAGTAATTGACCTGCACCGCTTCAGGCCAGGCCACTCGCGACTGTTCAACCACCGCCCGCACCTTGGCGCTGGTTTCAATGATATTGGTGCCGACCCGCTTGGACACTTCCAGGGCAATGGTGGGCTGGCCATTGAGCCGCGCGAAGCCATCGGGATCCAGCCAGGTCCGGCGCACCGAGCCGACATCTTTCACCCGGATCACTTCACCTGCGGTCTGACGAATCGCCAGATTCAGCAACTTGTCGACGTCATCGATGATGCCTGGCACTTTCAGGGTGAATCGCCCGCTGCCGGTACTTAACGCGCCCGCCGCCACCAGCTGGTTATTGCGTTGCACCGCGCTCAGGACCTCATCCATCATCAGCTCATAGGTGTCGAGCCGAACCGGGTCGATAATCACCTCGATCATTTCCTTGCGATCGCCAGCGATGTCGACTTCGAGCACCTCGGTCAGCGATTCCAGGCGGTCCTGCAAATCCCGCGCGATCGCGATCAGGGTGCGCTCGGAAATCGCCCCGTAGAGATTGACCACCATCATCGGCAGCAAGGCGATGTTCACCTCCTGAATGGTCGGTTCCTCGGTTTCTTCCGGCAATTCCGGCCGGGCCAGATCCACCTTGACCCGCACATCGTCCATCGCGCGATCCAGGTCTGCGCCCGCTTCCAGTTCCAGCTTCACCGTGGCATACCCCTCGGCCGCGGTGGAACGCATTTCCTTCAAGCCCTCCAGCGAACGCAGTTCCTGTTCCATCGGCTTGATCAGCAACCTGACCGCATCCTCCGGGGTGATGCCCTGATGCACCATCGACACATAGATGGTCGGAAAGCTCACATCCGGTTCGGCTTCCTTGGAAATATTGATGTAGCTGATCGTGCCGGCAACGAGAATGGCCAGCAGGCCGACCAGCATCGTCCGGGGACGGCTGAACGCCGCATCCAGAACACCGTTCATGGTTGCGTGGCGCCGATCGCGTCCACCCGATCGCCGGCACTGATAAAGCCCTGGCCTGCGGTGATGACGCGCAGGGACTCGGGCAGGCCGCCGAGCCAGATCGTGGCATCGCGGCTCTGCACGATCCTGGCCGCATGAAACTGCACCAGACCCTGAGCATCCACACTCTTGATGCCGAAATCGCCGTCCTCATCCAGGGCCAGACTGGCGGGCTCCAGTTGGTGTGCGCGGACTTTCTCCAGGGGCAGGATCAGCACCGCCGAAGCCCCCAGCAACAGCCGCCCCGTCTGCCTGGGCACTTCCAGCTCCACCAGAAAAGTGCGAGTGGCTGCATCCGCCTGACTGGCCACAAACCGCAGTGTGCCCGCCACACTCTGACCACCCGCCAGCGTAGCCTGCGCCGTTTGACCCCTCTCGAGATAGCCGACGACATCTTCGGAAACGTAGCCGCGCACCAGGAACGGCTCGGTCTGAATGATGCGCCCCAGCGCATCGCCCACGCTGACGAAGTCGCCCACCTCCACCATGCGCTGTTCCAGCACACCGGGAAACGGCGCCTTGATCACGGTATGCTCAACGGCATCGGCCCAGCGCAGAACATCGGCCTCTGCCGCGACCTGATTGGCCCTGGCCGTCGCCAGTTCGACCGGACTCTGCAAGCCCTGACCCTGCATTCGCTGCGCCGCTTCATACTGCAGCTGACGCTGTTTGAGCAGAGCTTTCGCCCGAGCCAGTTGCAGCGGCGCATCCTTGGCGGCGAGCCGCAGGATGACGGTGCCGGCCGCAACCGACTGCCCGGCCTCGACCGTGACCTGCTCTACCCGTCCGCTGGTCTCGGCACGAATCAGCACGCTGCGCAGCGGAGCGGTCCGCGCGCTCAAACGCGCTTCCCGGGTTAACCACTGGGCCTGCGAATCCAGGGTGCGTACCTTGATCCTTGCCGGCGCGCCAGGCTCCGCAGCACTTGCCTGCGGATCGGCTGAGCGCCCCAGCACCCCGCTGGCCAGCCAGAGTGCAACCAGAACCAGGATGGTGCCGGCAATCCAACCGGGGTGAATCCTGCGCATTGCTTCCATTGTCGATCCTTAGTGCGTGTCGGCGTCCAGGGCTTCGATAAGCGCCGTGGTCGATGCCGCCGCCGTGTGATAAAAACGCTGCATTTCCGCCAGACGTCGCTGCGCCCCCTGCCAGTCGGACGGCAACTGGGCCTGGGCCTGTTCGGCACGGCGCTGACTCACCCGCATGCGCTCCACGTAACCGAGCAGCAGGCGGGCGAAGGGATTTTCCGCCAGCTGATAGTAATCCTGGCGATCACCCGGACGGGTGACGCGCTCAAGAATGCCCAGGTCACGCAGCATGCGGGCATTCGTGCTGATGCTGCCGCGCGAAACCTGCAAACGCTCGGCCAGTTGGGCGAAACTGCAAGAGCCATCGTAAATGATGAAAAAACCCCACATCCGCCCGGCGATACGCGGCAAGCCATCGGCTTCGGCTGACAGGCCCATCTGCTCGATAAACGCCTGCGCAGCGGCCTCAGCGGCTTCTGACCTCGGTGAATTTTCGGCATCCATGACGGGCCCGCACTTGTGTTTAGTTATGACTGAACGAACTATACCACATGAACAAGCCATGATTGCGCGTACCCGACGCAACACTCAGTCAGCGGCGATTGCTTGGCGAATCAGCCTGTGGGGCTGTACCAGATGGGCGAGGTCCAGGCCCGCTCCTGGATGGTGTCGGGCAAGTTGCTCTGACAGCAGCCCGACAGCGGATGCTCCGCGTCCACATCGGCGCAGCTCAGACCCTGCTCCGCCAGGGCTTGATTGCATTGCGCGCGATGCCAGCGACAGCGCGGGTTCTCCACCACCCGGGCGTAATAAAAGGCCGCCTGTTCGGGGTCGAACTGCGGGTCCTGCCAGACCGAGCACAGCTGGGCGAAACCCGCGCCCTGCGGCTGACAACTCTGCAGATCCACGCTGGCGCCGTTGTCCGGATCTCCGGCCACCTCGTAAACGGTTTCGAAAGTCTGCTCGCCGTCCTTCCAGCCCTTGATGATCTGAATCCGCTGCAACGGCACGCCCAGTTCGTTGTCGCTGCCGGGGTCCATCAGGGCGGACACCGCAAACCGTGGGGCTTGTGCCCCGGGCGGGGCTAGCGGCAGTTCGCCACCCATCGGGCTGCCGCCGGCATAGCCCTGCCGGGCGAAATCCGCGCGCTCACACAGGTCGGCAGGATAGTCCCAGCCTCCGAACAGGCGGGCGACGATACGCGGCCCGGACGTACCATAGGCTTCGCGGCGCTGCATCGCATCGAACAGGCTGTCGCGGGTATTCTGCTCGGCCCACAGCACCGCCAGGCCACCGGCGCTGTAGCGCGACAGATTGCTGAAATCCGCCAGCGAGCCCAGGGCTTCCACCGCGGCGTTGTTGGCGGCACTGGCGCGACCGATCCGCTCGCTCAGGGCATCATCATTGGCCGCGACATGTCCCCGCCAGCCGTATTCCCGCACTTCCCCCGGGGTGGAGTTGTGCGTGTCGGTGCTGGCGATCAGACCAAACTTGAACGGGTTTTCCCCGGTATTGGCCTCCTCCACCAGGCCCCGCCGCAAGGCACCTCGGACGTAATCGGCCGGCTCGACACAGAACGCCGAAAAGCCACCGTAAGGCACTGGGGAACGCGAGCAGGCCGGTGCGCAATCTGGACTGTCGTCCGGGCCACCGCTGCACACTTCCGTGGCAATCATCTCGAACTCGCACAGCTCATCGGCGGAACCAAACGGCGTGCCGTTACCGTTGAGACATTCCGAACTGCCCTTGTGCTGATAGATTTCCACCAGCGGCTCCATGCGCCGACGCTGCGCGGAGGTCGCCGCATCATAGGGGGCGATATAGGTGTTTCCGTAGACGCTTTGCCCGGGCTCGAACATATCGCCGCCGCCCAGATTGGAGTTGTGCGGAATGGTCAGCACCTCGCAACCGTCCCGGGCCTGGCAGCCCGCATCCAGCGCATTCCACAGTTCGGTTTCCTGATCCGCATCGTAGTAACTGATCGGGCTGGGAATCACCTGATCATTGCGAAACAGCACATTGCGATGCTTGTTATTGAGTTGCGGAATACCGGTGTATTCATAACCGGCGAAGGTGCTGAACCGACAGGGCTGGTTATGCCGTGCAGCCGTGTCCACCGCCTCGCGCCACAGCGCCCGATCGATCTCTTCGCACTGGGCAGGACTGTACAGACACGAGGAACTGCGATTGCCGACCGGAAACGCCACTCCGAAGGTGGCCGCCACATAAGCGGCACTGTCGATCAGCGACGCATTGAGGCCGATGCTGTTGAGAAAATCCGAAACCAGCGGAATGCCGGTGAAAATCGTCACCAGCAGACTGTCTTCCTCGCTGCCGCGGATGGTCTGACAATACGGATCGTTGTACTGCAAGCTCGAGGGGTCGAAACACACCTGGGTTTCCGCCAGCCATTCGCTATGATCCGTCACCGCGGCAAAGTCCAGCGGGCGATCCAGCTGAATCGACCGCGTCGGCCGGCCCTGGTCATCGTAAGGCGCCATGCCAATCGCCTCGCCCTGGGCGTAGCGGTAGGCATCATCCGGGGTGGAACGGGTCTGGAATTGCCGCGCATCCAGTGAGCGGCTGGTATGCACATGGGTATCACCGAAAAAAGGACGGCGCTGCGGCGCGAAATCCGCACAGGCGATCGCGGTGGCCGCCACCGGTCGCGCATCCCGACTGCTCAACGCTTCACGCCCGCCCTGCCCGCAGGCACTCAGCAGCAGCACTGCGCAGACCAGGCCGGCAATCGAGGAAAAAGGACTGCGTGTTGCAGAGCTGGGCATGTTTCTTCCCTTGTTACCAACGGTTCAGGGCTTGGCCAGCCGGTTATGGCAGACTGATTTTGACCGTCGACAAGCACCGCCGGGCGCAAGCTCAGGCCCAGAACCACTGGCCATACTGACAGCTCAGTCTGGCATCGCGCCGATTAATTGCAAGCGGCAGCGTTGGACTCCCGATCGCAAGCGTATGCTTGTCCTTCAAAACTTTGAAGAATGCCAGCCATGCCCGAAATGGAAGGAATCTCCGATATCCGCATCTGCGGCATCGATCCCATGCGCCCGCCACGGGTGCGCAAGGAACCCTACATCGATTTGTATTTCCAGTTGACTCATCAGGCCCCGGTGCGCTGGTGCGAGGATTTCAATCAGTTGATGCTCAAGAGCAAGATCAAAGCCCGGATTGATCCCAGTGCCGGTCTGATTATCGAAACCTGGGTCCAGAACATGAATCAGATCGAAGCCGCGCTGAGCGCACTCAAGCGAGCCATTCATGCCTGCAACGATCAGTTCATCGCCCGTTTTCACGCGGAAGCCGCTGCGGCCCTGAAAGCCGGCGCCACGCTGAACGACGAGGGTGAACAAGGCCGTTTGAACCGCATCATCAAAAACCTGCACTATGAGGACTGAGCGCAACTCAAGCGCCCCGGCACTGGCTATTTGAGGCGGAGCTGAATCTTTTCCTCGGCGAACTCGATCACATCGCCGGCAACCATTTTCCTGCGTTTACGCGTTTCGACCTCGCCATTCACCCGCACCAGAGCATCGGCGATAGCCTGTTTCGCTTCTCCACCGCTGGCCACCAGACCCTCGAATTTCAGGATCTTGAACAGCTCGATCGGTTCATGCGACAACAGCACAACTCTCATTTCCAGGCTCTCGATTCAAGCTTGCGGCAGCAGGGCCGGCGCGGGGAAACCAGCCGCCATCACCATCAACTGCCATCCAGATGAAAAAAACGCCGGATTCCGCGCAACATTTCCCGCTGCTGCTGCTTGACCATCTGGCGGCGCTGCGCATCGGCCAGCTGATCATGAGCAGAGGCCAGATCCGCATGGCGCTCGGCCATGACCCTGGAGATTTCATCGGCAATGCTCGGACGTGCCTTGATCAGGGCCTGTAGCGCCGGCTTGTCCAGACGATAGCACTCGGTATCGCTCAGTGCGACCACGGTGGCGGCCCGTTTGGCACCGGTCAGCAATCCCATCTCCCCAAAGAAATTGCCACCACCATCGGCGCTGATCACGCCGATGCGGTGCCGCCCGCCCTGCTCCGCTTCCAGCACGACTTCCACCTGGCCACGAATCAGCACATACAACCAGTGAGCCTCGGTATCCTGTTCGGTAATCGTGTCGCCGGCGACGAACGGTGCGTATACCAGACTCGGCGCCAGAGCGGACCTCTCTTCATCGCTGAGCGCCGAAAAAATCGGCACGCTGCGCAGAATCCTGACCCGCTGTTCCAGTTCCCGTTTGGCCGAACGCGCCGCGCGTTTTTCGTCTTCGCTGACCAGATGCAAGGTGGATTCGGGATAGGCGAAGCGGATATTTGCGCGCCGAAAAGCCGCATGAATCCGGGAGCGCACCGCAGAATCGGTCGGATCGTCCACCGCCAGATCGGTCAGCCAGTAGCGCACCGCGTAGTGGGCCACGCTGCCGTCGATGCCCTTGGTGATGCAGTCCGGCGCCGGCCGGCGCGCCACATTGGGAATCCTGGCCCGCGACAGCGCCTCTTGAACCAGAGCAATCACCTGCTGTGGCGAGACACTGAATGCCACGTTGAAGTTCACCCAGCGCCGCCATTGCACCGGCTCGCCGACGCGGCGCCCGAGAATCGAGAATTTGCCTTTCATCAGAATCGAATTGGGGATCACCACGGTCTCCCAGTCGCGGGTTTCGACCTGGGTCGAGCGCCAGCGAATATCGACGATGCGGCCCACCACGTCATCCACCGCGATCCAGTCACCGACGCTGATCGAATTCTCCAGCTGCAGCGCCACCCCGCCCAGAATATTGCCCAGCGTGTCCTGCAAGGAGAACGCCACAATCGCGGTGATCACGGCGGAGGTGGTCAGAATACTGCCCAGATCGACGCCGATCTCGGAAAGGCGGTACATCCCCCAGACCAGATAGGCCACGAAAATCAGCAGATCTTCGAGAATGCTTGGCGGAGCGAAGTGCAGCCATGGCAGGATCACCCGGAACAGGAACAGCCCCGTCATGCGAATCAGGCCGATGCCCATCACCAGAATCGCGCTGCGCAGTCCGGCCACTCCGGCCTGAGCCCAGCCGAAATACGCCAGCAGATTGGCGCCGATCAACAGCACCACCCCCAGCCCATACAGCATCAAGGTGGAACTCACCGCCCCGCGTGCCGAGCTGGCGCGGCGCAGCAAGGTTCCGGCCAGCAACAGAATCAGGACGATTTGCAACGCCAGTGACACGCCATCCAGAGGGGCCAACACGCTTCGCCAGGGAATCATTGCACGCCTTTCCAATCGGGCCTTGGATCATCCGTAGCTCAGCTCGCCCCGATCTTCGGGAACAAGCCTTCAGCACGACGGCCAGGGAAGGCCCCACACCCACGCCCGGCATTCTGCACGGGCGCGAGGCATTGCTCAATCCTTCGCCGGTTGCCTGCAAGCCCGGAGGATCACCCGCGCCACGCATCGAACCATGACGGCATGAAGCCCAATCTGACTTACCAACCCGTTTCCCGGGTCAACGCCCAGCCAGGGCTCGCCCGCGCTCTGAACAATCCAGCCGAACTGGAAGCCGCCGTCGCCTGGGATCCGCCCATGGCCGCCATCGCCAGCCAGCACGCAAAGGCGCATGAACAACGGCAGCTTGAGTGCATTCTGAGCCCGCTAAGAAGCACCGCGCCCTAGAAGAAAACCGCGCGCGAAACCGCCAGGCTTCGGTGCGAACCTGACAGCTTCGCGGCTGCAGCCGCTCCTGCAGAGCCACCCCGCGGCTACCGCCCCAAGCCATCACCGGTTTGCTAAGGTTCTCATCTGGCTTGCCCTGGCTGCATCACATGCTTCATAGCTTGATCTACATCAGCAGCGCCGATCCGCCACTGTCGGACACCGCCCTGGACACGCTGCTGCGGCATGCCGAGCAGAACAATAAACAACTCGGCATTACGGGTTTTCTGTGCAGCAACCAGGGGGTGTATTGCCAATACCTGGAAGGCTTGTCCATTGCGGTGCAGAGCCTGATGATGCTGATCAAGGCCGACCGACGCCATAAGGTCAACAAGGTGCTGAATCTGGGCGATCTGGAGCAGCGTCAATTCCCGAACTGGAGCATGCGGCGCATCCGCCTCGCGGATTTCGCCAGGAATCAGGACGAAATCGACCTGGAAACCGTCCTGAGTCGAGGATTTCTCGCCGCCGTATCGGATCAGGCGCTGGCAGAGCAGGTCCGCAAGATCATCCACCATATCGCGCTCCGAGACGCTGCGCAGCGATAGCGCGTTCATTCCTGGTGGGACAGACTGGATTTAAAGGCTCTGCGAGCTGGCCAGCAAATCCGCGACCAGGCACCAGCGCACATCTTCGGTGCCACCGACCAGTTCATAGGCCGTCACCTCCAGGCGCAGCAGCGCACAGGACGGCGACGACAGAAACGCTGCAAAATCCGGATGTCGAGCCAGATGCGCCTGAAAGGCCGCGGCGTGCTCGACTTCCGGCACTTCCGCGACCAGCCCGTGAGCGGTCAGGACCTGGCTGCCATTCGCCATGCCTGCGCCCCGGCTGTCGATCAGAATCGCGGCCCGGCCATCCGCGCACAGACTGCGGTATTTCAGGGTCTCGCGATAAGTGGCCAGAACCAGGTGGCGAATCCCGCCCACCGGGGTAAACGCCATCAGGCTGGCGTGTGGCTGACCCTGCTCCTGGGTGGCCAGCACGGCGAAACGAGTGGCTTGAAGCACCTGTTGGATTTCCTCACAGGGAGTCATGACGTGCTGCTCAATCTGGCAAAACCGCTAAGGATCATAAGCGAGTTTGCCGCACAGGAGGATTGAATCTGGCGCAGAGCCGGGATGATTCCAAATGTGCGCGGCTCAAGCCGCGCCAGCGCTGCGGTTTGAACCGCGCGAGGAAGCCCCGCGCAGCCGCTCTCGAAAGCCCCGGGTCGAAAAATTCTCAATGGGTATTGCCTGGCCTCAGAAATAGGCGCTGATCCTGGCCTGTACGACGCGTTCGGCGACGGCTGCGCGCTCGCTGGCACCGAACCAGTAACCGTATTCCATGCTGAACCGCCACCGCTGGGTTGCGCCGTGGGCACCATCGGGATTCACCACCAGCTGCGGCACGACACTCAGGAAGCGCTCACCGTCTTCGGTACGAACCTGTTGCAAGGAAGCACCAAGCGTCCAGCTCTGGGTCGGGGCCTGGGCCAGCTCCTGCTTGCCGTTCAGCGTCAGCCGCACACCCTCGCCTCGGGGCGTGGCGCGGCTGTAGACGTTCAGATGCACGCCACCATTTTGCGCCACCCGATAATCCACACCCAGACCGTTCTTGATCTGGCGCCAGGCTTCTTCACTGACCGCGACCGTACCGATCAGACTGGCACTGGGCAGGGAACTGGTCGCAGCACCGCCGATGTTGTTCTGAGCCGAGCGCGCCACCCACTGACGAATGAGCTGATTCGCGGTGATGTTTTCCGACCAGCCGGACAATACAATCGCCGCCGATTCCACGTCCTGGTTGTCAGAAGCGGCATGGCCGGCCAGCGGCATCGCCAGGGTCAGAACCATCAGGGCCTGCTGGGTGAGTTTGTTCAGCTTGGTCTTGCTCATGATCGCGTCTCTTCCGTGCAATTTGGACGCTTTTTTCGTGACCTCTAGCGGGCCGGCGCGTCGTGTTGCAGCCATTAGAAACGCAGCGGCGTCAATAAAATGTCAGCATGCAGATGTCGTGCCGCGTATCAAGCGCCAGCGATTAACCCAATGTCCATTCGCGGCTGACACCGCTCCTACACGAACGGGC
>JBFJVB010000062.1:0-17452 GCA_041624435.1 Oceanococcus sp.
GCTGCCCGGTGCGCAGGATAATCCGCACGAAGTGGTTGTTCAGCTCTTCACGAATGTACTTCACCACATCCAGGCCCGCGCGCTCCGTCTCCATTACCACATCCAGCAGGATGACCGCGATGTCCGGCACCTCACGGGCTATCCGGCAGGCTTCCGCGCCGGAATGCGCGCTGAGCAGTTCCAGCTTGCGACCGCGGCATTCGAAGCCGTCCAGGGCAAGGTGGGTCACGCTATGGACCTCCTCCTCGTCATCCACGATGAGGAGTTTCCAGGTGCGGCCGCCAATGGGCTCAACCGGCGCTGCCGGTTCGTCCACCAGCTTCAGCCGATCATCAGCCTCAGCTGACTCGGGAGTAGGATTCTGGCTGTGCATGTTCAATGCTCTTGATTTCGATTTGAAACTCGGTTCCCTCACCTGGCGTGCTTACGGCATGAATACTGCCGCCCAGCTGCTGGGTGATCAGGTTGTAGACGATATGCAGACCCAGACCGCTGCCGCCCATGCCGCGCCGGGTGGTGAAAAACGGGTCGAACACTTTGGGCAGTACTTCGGGACGGATTCCACTGCCGTCGTCGGCATACACCAGACTCAGACCCGTTGCGGTGGGCCTCACCGTGATCTGGATGCGCCCGGTTGAGTCCGGCTCAAACGCGTGAACCACCGAGTTCATCACCAGATTGGTCAGAATCTGGGCAAACACGCCCGGGAAGCTGTCGATACTCAGCTCCGGATCGCAATCCACCTGCACGTCGATGTGGGTGTTTTTCAGCTTGGGGCGCAGGCTGAGCAGGATTTCATTGATGTAATCCGCCACGTTGAACCGTCGGTGATCGGCATTCGACTGATCCACGGCCACCTGCTTGAAGCTCTGGATCAGGCTGGCCGCCCGGTGCAGATTGCTCATGATGATGTCGGTGGACTGACCGGCAACCTCGATGAAGCGTTTCAGGCCACTGGCGGTCAGCGCGTTGTTCTCGAACGCCTGCTTCAGCTCATCGGAACGCGAGCTCAAGGTTGACGCGGCAGTCACGCAGACCCCCACCGGAGTATTGATCTCGTGCGCGATGCCCGCGACCAGCCCGCCCAGGGAGGCCATCTTCTCGGTCTGAACCAGCTGCGCCTGCGTTTCCTGCAACTGTCCCAGGGTTTGCTGCAGGGTGGCATTGGTCCGGCTGCGCTCCTGTATCTGCACCTCCAGATTGCTGTTGACCTCGCGCAAATCACGCTCGGCGGACTCCACCTGCCCCAGCATCGTGTTGAACGTATCGATCAGGGCGCCCACTTCATCGTGCCAGTACTTGGGTGCCCGCAGACTGTAATCATTGGAATTGGAAATGCGCGCCGCCGTGTCCGCCAGTTCGATCAGCGGCATGGCGATCAGGCGTTGCAACAGCGTCGACAGAAAAAACGCCACCAGCAGACAGACGACCAGCACTCCGCCCATCGTCAGCAGATCAGCCTGCAGGGCTTTGACCAGGGCGGCGTTGCTTTCGACAATGATCAACTCTCCCAGATTTTCCCGATCAAACAACACCGGGGCGCTGCCACGCACATGCTTCGCAGTCAGCGCGTTCGAGGCGCTCAGCTGGGCCGAGCACAGCGAGGCCGTGGCGACGGGCGGATAGCTCGCCATCAGCTCCAGGGCATCGCTTTCTCGTGCGTACAGGCACGCCTGTAACACATTGGGCCGGACCCGCAGCGCGGCGAGGATTTCCGCGGCGGCGCGACGATCACCGAAACTGATCGCGGCCGTGGAATTGGCGGCCATCACCTCGGCCAGGGTTTTCAGGTCGTGCTGCAGGGAATCGCGCGCCGTCACCCACTGGAACGGCACGATCGCCGAGGCCGCAATCAGCAAGGCCAAGGCGCTGGTCCCGAAGATGGCCAGGCGCAGCTTGTAGCGAATGGTCAGATCGCCAAACCATCGGATCAGGGAAAACCGGGCCATCACCCCCCCTGACCGACGATATCAGCCAACTCGAGCAGTCTGGAGCTGATCTTCAGGCCGGCGGTTTTCGCCTGGCCCGGATTGATCGCGAAACGTAGACGGCCATCGACCAGATGGAACCCCACGATCCCACCCTGCCGCGGAAACTCCAGGCCTTCACCGACGGACAAGACCGGCAATTCGCCGAATCCGCTGTACGGCTCATCCGCGGCGAAATACACCATCTGGCAGCCCGAGCCATCCTGACCCGTGCGCAGGGCGCGCACCGTCGGTCGCTTGCCGCGAACCTCCTTGTTTTGCAACGTGTCCCGGATCACCGTCAGCGTCGAATCGTTTCCTGCGACGCAGATCATGAAATCCTTCGCGCCCTCGGTGGCTGCCGGCCATTCGGTGAAGCGTGCAAAATTGAACAGGAAGGCTGCCTTGACCCGGGTTTCCAGATCGCTGGCCTCGGTGGCCCGCGCGGTCCCGGAGGACACTGCCAGCCCCAGCCCGAGGAGGCTGGCGCAGATCCAGCGCGCTGCCAGCGCGGTTTGGACTCTCACCGCAGATCCCAGCGAATACCGGCACTGATCGCTCGCTCGATATTGGCCCCGGAACCATCATTGAATTCAGGATGAGACCGATCAAGCAGATTCCTGCCGGTCAGCTCCAGCTGCAGATTGGGCCGCAGCGCGTAGCTCAGATGCAGGTCCAGTTCGGTGTAAGCCTTCGTTCCGGGATCGAGCAGCGGCCCCACATAACGCAGCTGGGCGTGGGCACGCCAGCGCGGCGTGGGATCCCAGACCAGTCGTACCTGCGCCTGATGCCGCGGATCGTTCTGATTGCTTATCGCGATATTGAAATCCTGACTACCGGGATACGCAGCAAAATCGACATTCAAATAGGTATAGCCCAGCCACAGCCGCAGATTGGGTTGCAGCGCCCAGACCGCCGTGAACTCCGCACCGTAACTCCGGCCAGCCCCTTCGTTGGACAGAAAGTTCTCGCCCTGGGGAGTGAATGCGAAGCCGCGCAACTTGTCGTATTCGGCATAGAAGGTGCTGAGATCCAGACTGAGTTTTGCGCCCAGCCGACCACGCCAGCCGAACTCCGCCACCTTGGCGCGCTCGGATTCAAAACTGTCGTTGACAATCAGACCCACTGACGGCACGGCCAGGTCTCTGTCGACCCGATTGGGGGAGCGCGAGGCCCGCGACAACGCCGCCCATAGGGTCTGACTGTCGCTCAACAACCAGCTGATCCGTGCGGAAGGCTGATACTCGAAGCCGGTGTAGTCGTTGTGTTCGAATTTGGACCCCAGCGTCAGGGTCAGGGTCTCGCTCAGACGAATCCGGTCCTGCAAAAACACATTGAAGGTGTCCAGGCTGCTGCTGGCCGGATCAAAAATGATGATGTCACTGTTGCGGATGTCGTCCATGGAGCGGCGAAAACCCGCACCCCAGATCAATTCGTGGGTCTTGCCCGGCGCCCAGCGGTGGCGCAGATCCACATCAAACTGATCACGCTGCTCGCCGAACTGGCCGGGGATATTGCGCAGCAGTCGATCGTAGTTGAATTGCAGTTGCACATCGGAGTCGGCGGAATAGCGCCGGGTGAAGCGCGCGATCAGGTCGAGTCCGCGCACCGTTTCGCGCATATCAGGCGCCACGCCGGCGTTGTCATAGCGGGTATCCTGACCATTGAGGGACAGCATCAGCTGATCGCGTGCATTCAGGCTCAGATCGGCGCGCAGCCCGGCGCTGCTGATCTCCCGGGCATCGCGGGACTCACTGCCATCGGCCTGGACGCTGGCGTCGATCTTGCGCGTCTGGGCGTAAACGCGCAGATCCCCGCGCTCGCCCAGTTCCAGACCATGCCGGGCCAGCAGGTGATAGCGCCGTTCGTCCCCGCCGCTCAGCGTGAGGTGGCCGCCGTGGGTGTCCGCTGCGGACTTGGTCACGATATTGATGACCCCGTTGACCGCATTGGCGCCCCACAGTGAAGCCCCCGGGCCGCGGATGACTTCGATACGCTCGATATCCTCCAGCGGCGGGTCCTGCGCTTCCCACAGCACCCCCGAGAACAGAGCGGTGTACAGGCTGCGTCCGTCCAGCCGTACTTCCAGTTTGTCCGCGATGGAGCCGTTGAAGCCGCGGGTGGTGATCGCGTACTGCCGGGCATCGATGCGGGCGATCTGGACCCCGGTGATCAGTTGCAGGGCCTCCGGCAGATTGCGTGCGCCGCTGCGACTGATGTCCTCCGCCGTGACCACCTGAATCGATGCGGCGGCGCCGGAGATGCTCTCGGCCACCCGCGATACCGAGGTCACCTGAATATTCAGCAGGTCCTCCAGGGAAAGGTAGGTCAGGTCATCGGGCAAGCTGAACGGGTCAACCGTGGCCGGAGCGACCATTGGCATGCTCAGACCAACCGCCATCATGAACCCGAGTGATGCGGCGGGGACTTTTCGCATGGATACAACTCCTGGACAGGCTTAGCCCAGATTTATACGGATCGCCGCGTGAAAAAAGCGAGAACAGCCGCGCTCAGAGCGCCTTACGAAAAGTCAGGTTGAAGCGCTGACTGCCCAGGCGTGGATGCGTGTCCGGTTTGAGCGGCAATATGCCGTGGTAGCGCAAGCGCGCAGGTCCGCCCCACACCACGACGTCACCATGCCGTAGAGGGATGCGCAGCACCGGGTCGCGACGCTGCTGGCCGCCCAACAGGAAAGTCGCGGCAATACCCAGCGACACCGACACGATCGGCGCGGTGAAATCCCGCTCATCCTGATCCCGATGCAAGGACAGGCGGGTACCCGGCCGATAGCGATTGAGCAAACAGCAATCCGGCTCGAAGTCGGCGAAACCGGCCTGGGCGGCAGCCCGCCGCGCCAGATCGGAAAAAATCACGGGCATGGCCGGCCAGGGCTGGCCGCTTCGCGGGTCGGTGGCCGCATAGCGATAACCGTGACGATCGGAAATCCAGCCGACCGCGCCACAGTTGCTCATCGCCACGCCCATCTGCCGGCCTCCCGGGGTCTGCATCTGGCGCCACGGCGCAACACCCACAACGGCCTGCACCTGGTCCAGCAACTCATCGGCGTATGGCAAGACAAAGCCTGACAGGAGCATGGCGCCGGGGCCCAGCTGCGGCGCCGCGCAGAACAGTTCACCCTGTTCAGGCCCGCTACTCACTGCATTGAGACCAGAGCGCTCGGCAAGCGAACCGCAGAAACTGCGCCCTCAGGCCGCCTGCGCGGCCGGCGTCTTCAGCGCAGCGATCGCGCGACCGGCGCGGCGACCGGACCACAGACAATCGGCCAAAGACAAACCGCTGACGTAACCATTGGAAGCAATGCCGACGGCCGCGCGCCCGGCCGCAAACAGGCCCGGAATCACCTGGCCGTCCTCGCCGAGCACGGCGCCGCTGGACTCATCCACGCGCAAGCCGCCCAGGGTGATGGCCGGGCACGGAAACAACGGGTTGTCCACGGAAATATTGATGGCCGCATACGGCGGTGTGCTCAAGGCCTGCAAAGCGGGCGCCGCCTTGCCCCAGGAATCAGCCCTGGCTCCGGCGGCCGCCTGATTGCAGGCATCCACCGTGGCCTGCAAGGCGTCTTCGGGCATGCCGATCTTGTTGGCCAGGGCGGACAGTTTGCTGGCCTTGGGCGCCAGCAGCATCAGCAGCAAGGCCGGCAGCCGCTGAAAAATCCACAAGCCCCCAAACAGGGCCTCCCGGTAGGCGCGCCGCCGTTGAGCCTTGTCCATGATCAGCCAGGCCCGCCCCTGAGCCTGTTCGCACATCTCCACGCCCAGGCGGGCACCGTAGGAGGCCTCGTTGCAGAAACGTTCCCCTTGCTGGTTCACCGCCACGCCTTCCACCCAGGGCGTGGGCGGATTGATGAAGCGCCAGGCTGACACCTTGTGCATCTGCCCCACGGCGCCGCCCACCGACTGCCCGAGTCGAATGCCGCTGCCATCGCAGCCGGTCGTGCCCAGGCGCATATTGGCCAGATACTTCGGCGCGTGCTGGCCGAGCATTTCCCGGTTGAAAATGAACCCGCCGGTGGTCAGGGCCACGCCCGCCGTGGCCCGAATACGCAGCGGTGCTGCGTGGGCCGTTTCGATGGCCTGCGCCTGGCGACGCAACCGGTCCGCCCAGGCCGGAGCGAAGTTATGCACCTGCTCGGCGCGGCTCATCAGGCGCGCATGCCGGCGGGCCACCGCTGTCGCCGGCGGCAGGCGCCAGATCTCGACCCCGAGCACGCTGCCGTCCGGGGCGGCAATCAGCCGCCGAGCCGAGGCCTGCGCCAGCACCGGAATCCCGGCCCGTTCCACCGCGGCGCGCAATACGCTGAACAGGCGATGGCCGGACAGTCCCTTGTCGACGGTACGGTGTCCCCGCGGTGCAGGTTCGGCATATTCCTTGAAACCGCTCACGGACTCGTTTCCCGAGTAGTACAGGTAAACCCCGTTTTTCGGATAGGAGGTCTTGGGCGGCGCGGAGTGGGAGCGAAACTCGGCCCCCAGACCCTCCAGCCAGGCCAGCAGGCCGCGACTGTCCTCGCAGAACCGCCGCAGGGTGTCCGGGCCAACCGCCGTCCCGACTTCCCGGCTCAGGTAATCAAACATCGCTTGCGGCGTGTCCGCAAAACCCGCCTGCAGTTGCTGCGGGGTGCCGCCTCCGGCATAGACCACACCCCCACTGCGGGCCGTGGCGCCGCCCGGATCGAAACGATCCACCAGCAGAACCTGGCGACCCTGTTCGGCCGCGCTCAAAGCGGTGGCGGCGCCCGCCGCGCCGAAACCTATTACCAGGACTTCGGTGGTCTGATCCCAGTTGACCTCGTCAACATGGCTCAAACGCAGCGGTGGTTCTATCGACAGCGACCCGGGGCCGGCGGCTGACTGATTCATCGGCAGATCTCATTGAATGCCCTGCCAAATTAAGCCGCAGCGCCGCCTCCAGCTTCGTCCGATGGGATGATCAGAGGCTTACTGCGGGGCGAGGAAATTGCGCCGGCGGTCTCTGCCCTTGCGCTCTGGCAGGTGCGTGGACTGGATGAAATCGCGCTGCACGGAGGTCATCGGTCCGCGCCGATCCTGGGGATCACGACGATCCTCCAGATACTGATACCGGCAGGTGCAGCGGAGATGATCACAACCCTCGAGCGGCAGGCTTGGCGCCTCGCTCGACAACAGATGCTGATCGGCCAGCTCCCAGGCTTCCAGACAGGCCCCCGGGCAGGGCTTGATGGAGACGCCGCGGTACTGCGAACTGACCCGGTGGCTGGTGGGATCGGAATGCGGTGACGGCTTTGCTCGGCGGCGCAGGTACCAGAAGGCGCCGACGACGATTAACCCGATAACTAAAATCCACAAGCCCATAAGCGCTCCCGTCCTGACTCATTCGCAAACGCTGCGAAGCGACAGTCTGGATGTTATGCAAAGCGTGTGAACTCGGCGTGAAATCTCCCGCCAACAGACGCTCAGGCGCTCAACTTGCGGGGCGGATGTCTTGCGGCCCCCAGTAGGCCTTCATCGAACTGAACTGGCCCCGGGCATTGAAACTCATCACGTCAATCACCGAAATCACGACCGGGCCTTCCCCTAGGTCGAGATGCACTTCAAACGCCATCGCGGCCGCATTGCCGTGCGAGGCGCGAATCGGCGCGCTGAGCTTGAGCTTGGCTCCGGTTTTGATCGCCATCCGGTAGAATTCGGAAATGGCCTCAATCCCGACTTTGGGCTCCGTGCCGACCGGATCCTCGACGCTTGCATCGTCCGCGTACAAGGCTATGATGCCCTCCACATCAACGCGATTGAACGCGTCGATATATTCCTGCATGGCCGCACGCATCTGGTTTTCATCATTCATGGCGGCTAGTGTGTCGCGACTGGGTGTGCGTAAAATCATCCAACTGGACGAACACAATACTCGGACTCGGCCCACGCCCTGGCCGAGAGGACGGTGACATGAGTCGACAGCATCCATTCCTGCCGCGCGGTCCGCGCGCTTAAAGGCATGCAAACATTGGCTTCCGCGCAAGCATTCCAATCTCGGCGCTCCAGCTTCGAGGCGGTTGATCTGCCGGACGAGGATTACCCGATCGGGCAATCCCAGCTGGACAAGCTGCTGGCGGCCATCTATGAAGGGGTCAATGAGTCGCCGCCCTGGTCTTCGGGGCTCGAACTCATGCGCGAGACCCTGCAGGCCGCTCACGTCACGCTGATGCTGCGCCCTCCTTCGGCGGAATCAACCGGCGTGATGATCAACACCGGCGAGGTGGATGACAGCGCCAGGGACTCCTATGAGCAGCGCTTTTTTGCACTGGACCCTTTCATCGGACTCCCTCCGGGGGAAGTCATCAGTGCCGAAGAACTGATGGGCAAGGATCAGTGGCAGAAGAGCGCGATGTACCGCGAGTACCTCAAGCCGCTGGACATCGGCCATCTGCTTGGCGCCGACATCACCACCAAGGACGGCATCGAGTGCCGCATTCGCGCCACCCGGGCCCAGGCGGAGGAGCCTTTCAGTGCGGCCGACAAAATGGTCTGTCGCATCCTGTTGCCGCATCTGGAGCGGGCGATCCGCTTGCATTCGCGCATGGACACCCTGGAGTGTGAACGCCAGCTGTACTCGGGCGCGGTCAACCGCCTGTTGCTGGGCATCGTCCATTTCAGCCACGAGGGCGGCATCATTCATCTCAATGAAGAAGCTGAGCGCATCCTCGCGGAAAAGGATGGTCTGTGGCGCAGCGGACGCGGGCTGGCCGCAGCCAGCCGCAGCGAGAATCAGGAATTGCAGCGGCTGATCAATGAAGCGGTCAGCGGTGGCGCCGACAGAACCGGACCCACGCTGGCCGAAGCCATGTCGATCACCCGCCCTTCGGGCCGCAGTCAGGTCGGTATCGTGGTGCGATCCATCCCCTTTGACACCTACTCGGAAAGCAAGCAGCGTCCCGCTGCCGCGGTTTTCCTGCGTGACCCCGACGGCTCGACCGTCCAACCCTCCCAGGAAGTGGTGCGCCGGGTTTTCGGTCTGACCCGGATGGAAGCGGCTCTGGCCATCCTGCTCGCCGAAGGCAATACCCTGGATGAGGCGGCGGAAAAGCTGAATGTCCGGCGCAACACCGCCCGCACCCATCTACGTTCGATTTTCGGCAAGACCGGGGTCACCCGTCAGACCATGCTGGTGCGGATGCTGCTCAACAGCGTCATTTCGCTCGCCTGAACCGCACCCGGGGCAGCACGGAAGCTTAGCGCCGGTCTGCACGGCGACGCAGGGGTGGCCGACAGGTCCATGCCATCGAGCGCTCGCCCCAGGGGCAAGCACGCTCGGTGGTGTCTTGTCGGCGCAGCACTGATAATGCTCGGCGGGGGTTAATCGATCGATGACTGCGCAACGATAAGAACGGGAAAGCTGAAATGACCAGGAAACGAATGCTCATCATGCTGCTTGGCTGCGCCATCGTGTTCGGTGGGGTGTTTGGCATGCAGGCGGCGGGGCGCAAAGGCATGCAGGCCCATTTCGACAATATGCCGATTCCGCCGCAGACCATCTCGACCACCAAGGCCGAGTTGATGATCTGGCCCAATGAAATCCACACCATTGGCAGCTTCACCGCGCGCAACGGCACGATGCTGTCGGCCGAAGTGGAGGGTGTTGTTGGCGCCATTCACTTCCATTCTGGCGCCCAGGTCAGCCAGGGCGACAAGCTGCTAAGCCTGGAATCCAGCGCCCAGCGCGCCGATCTGCAGCGGCTCGAAGCCCAGGCCCAGCTGGCGCGCTTGAACCTGGGCCGGCTGCGGGATCTGTACCGGCAGAACGTGGTATCCAAGTCAGCCATCGACACCGCC
The DNA here is from genome assembly GCA_041624435.1 of Oceanococcus sp. GTDB lineage: Bacteria > Pseudomonadota > Gammaproteobacteria > Nevskiales > Oceanococcaceae > Oceanococcus. The sequence goes on from JBFJVB010000062.1 coordinate 9,794, forward strand.
GCGGCTGAATCGGCGGTGGCTCAGGCCGCCGCCCAGGCCCAGCGCATCGATCTGGCCAAACGCGAAATTCTGGCCCCGTTTGCTGGCGTGCTGGGCATCCGCCAGGTCAATCAGGGCCAGTATCTGAGCAAGGGCACCGCGATTGTGAGCCTGCAGTCACTGGATCCGATCGAGATCGAGTTTGCCCTGGCCGAGAAACGCCTGGCCACGGTGCGGCCCGGCCTGCCGGTCAGCCTGAGCGTGGACGCCTATCCCGACGAAGTCTTCCACGGCACCGTCAGCGCCATCGAAGCCTCGGTCGAGGCCAGCACGCGGCTGTTCCACCTGCGCGCCAGCGTGCCGAATCCGGCGGAAAAACTGCGCAGCGGCATGTTCGCGCGAATCACCATCGAATTGCCACAGGCACAGGAAGTGATTGCGGTGCCGCGTACCGCAATCAAATACGATCCCTACGGCGAGTCGGTTTTCGTGGTCAAGACGGCTGACGCCAAAGACACTCCCCCGGACGCCCAGCCCCGGCTGGTCGCGCGTCACCGCTTCGTGCGCAGCGGCATTGCGCGGGGCGATTTTCTGCAAATTATCGAAGGCCTGGAGCCCGGCGAGGAAATTGTCACCAGCGGCTTGCTGAAATTGCGCAATGGTCAGCCACTGATCATCAACAACGCAGTCACGCCGGCGGCCCAGCTGGGCCCTCCGCAATCTGATTCCTGAGGCCGCGATGCACATCACCGACATCTTCATCAAACGGCCGGTGCTCGCCAGTGTGGTGAGCCTGGTGATCTTGCTGGTCGGGCTGCGCGCAGGCCTGGATCTGAACGTACGCCAGTTTCCGCACCTGCAGAACGCCCAGATCACGGTTACCGTGGCCTATCCGGGTGCCGACGCGCAACTGATGCAGGGCTTTGTCACCACACCGCTGGAGCGTGCGGTCGGCGCGGCCGATGGCATCGATTTTCTCGGCTCCAGCACCGGCCAGGGCGTGGCCACCATCTCCGCCCAGCTGCGCCTGGACAAGGATCCGAACGAGGCCCTGACCGAAATCTCCGCCAAGGTCGCCGCGCTGCGCAATCAGATGCCGGCGGGCTCCGAGGACGCGGTGGTGTCCATCAAGACCTCGGGGGGCACCTCGGCCATGTATCTGTCGTTTTACTCCGAGATTCTGAATAACAGTCAGATCGGCGACTATCTGAGCCGGGTGGTCGAGCCGCAGCTCGCCGCCCTGCCCGGCGTCGAGGGCGCGAACATCATCGGCGCCAGCGCTTTTGCGATGCGCATCTGGCTCAAGCCCGACCGGCTGGTGGCGCATAATCTCACCGCGTCCGACGTCGCCACCGCTTTGCGACGCAATAATTTCCTCTCTGCCGTGGGCGAAACCCGCGGCAACTACGTCAAGATCGCCTTGCGCGCGGACACCGATCTGCGCAGTGTCGAAGCCTTCCGCAATCTGGTCGTGTATGCCGATGGCGGTTCGATCGTGCGCCTGAGCGACGTGGCCAACGTGGTGCTGGGCTCGGAAAGCTACGACCTGTCTGCCCGCTGGGACGGCAACAAAGCCATCTTCATCGGGGTCAATGTGCGCCCGGACGCCAACGTGCTCGAGGTCACCGATGCGGTGATGCGGGTCTGGCCGGATATCCTGCAGGGACTGCCCGAAGGCCTGGAGGCCGAGGTCGGCTATGACAGCACGGTGTATATCCGCGACGCGATCGCCGAGGTCCGCACCACCCTGATCGAGGCCATCATCATCGTCGTGGTGGTGATCTTTCTGTTCCTGGGCTCGCTGCGCAGCTCGTTCATCCCCGCCGTCACCGTGCCCCTGTCCCTGATCGGCGCCCTGACCCTGATGCTGGTGCTGGGCTTTTCCATCAATCTGCTCACCCTGCTGGCGATGGTCCTGGCCATCGGCATGGTGGTGGACGATGCCATCATCGTGCTGGAAAACATTCATCGTCATATCGAAGCCGGCCTGAGCCCGCAGGACGCGGCCATCAAAGGCGCGCGGGAATTGCTCGGTCCGGTGATCGCGATGACCATCACCCTGGTCGCCGTCTATGCCCCGATCGGCTTTCAGAGCGGCATCACCGGCAAATTGTTCAGCGAGTTTGCCTTCACCCTGGCCGGCGCGGTGCTGATTTCCGGGGTCATCGCGCTGACCCTGACCCCGATGATGTGCAGCAAGATGCTGCGCCCGCTGCACCAGGACGGCGCCCAGGCCAGCCGCCTGGAACTGTTCCTTGAGGAGCGCTTCGAAGCCTGGCGCCTGGCCTACAAGAGTCGCCTCCACGGTGCGCTCGACACCCGTCACGTGATCGGGGTTTTCGGTCTGATCGTCTTCATTTCCTGCTATTTTCTGGTCCGGGCCGCGCCGGCGGAACTGGCGCCAGCGGAAGATGCCGGGTTTTCCATTCTGATCAACGAATCCGATGCCTATTCCACCCTGGAATATTTCGATCAGTACTCCAGGGCCGCCGAAAGCATCGCCCTGGCCCACCCCGACATTCCCCATGCCTTCACCCTGAACTCCAACTTCGGCGGAGGCACCAATGCCGGCTTCACCGGGATCATTCTGCGCCCCTGGAGTGAGCGCGAAAACAACACCCAGGCGATCATCAACGAACTGACCCCGCAGCTGAAGTCGGTGGCCGGCCTGCGCACCGCGATATTTCAACCGCCACCCTTGCCCTCGCCGGGCCAGGGCTATCCGATCGAGATCATCCTCAAATCCACCAGCGCCCCCCAGAGCCTGTACGAGGTCGGCAACGAACTGATCGGCCGCGCCATGGCCAGCAACAAGTACATCTTCCTGGCGCCGCGACTGCGCTTCGACCGGCCCGAAGCGACACTGGAAATCGACCGCGACAAGGCCGCGCTGATGGGTATCGACATGAGCCAGCTGGGCGCCGATCTGGCCGCCTACATGGCGGGCGCCGAAGTCAGCCGCTTCTCCTACGCCGGGCGTTCCTACAAGGTGATCCAGCAGGTTCAGCGCGCCGCGCGAATCAACCCCGAGCAGCTCGAAGCCGTGTTCACGCGCGCCCGCGATGGCCAGCTCGTGCCGCTATCCACCCTGGTGACCATCAGCCAGCGCACCGTGCCCCGCGAGATCTTCCACACCCAGCAGCTGAACTCCAACACCATCATCGGCGTGCCCCGTCCGGGGATTTCCCAGGAAGAGGCCCTGGCAACCCTGGAAGGGATTGCCGCGGAAATCATGCCCCCGGGCTTCAGCCTCGATTACGGCGGGGCCTCGCGCCAGTTTCGCCAGGAGGGCAGCAGCATGATCGCCACCTTCGCCTTTGCGCTGATCATCATCTACCTGGTACTGGCCGCCCAGTTCGAATCGTTTCGCGACCCGCTGATCATGCTCGTGACCGTACCCATGTCCATCTGCGGCGCTCTGCTGGTGCTGAACATCTTCACCATGACCAATGGCATGGGGCTCACCAACTTCCCCGGCATGTCGCTGAATATCTATACCCAGGTCGGTCTGATCACCCTGATCGGGGTCATCTCCAAGCACGGCATCCTGATCGTGGAATTTGCCAATAAACTGCAGCAGCAAGGCCTGGCAAAACGCGCCGCGATCGAAGAGGCGGCCAGCATTCGTTTCCGGCCGGTGCTGATGACCACCGCGGCCCTGGTCATCGCCATGGTGCCGCTGCTGCTCTCCACTGGCCCAGGCGCCGGCGCGCGCTTTTCCTTGGGCCTGATCATCGCCGCCGGCATGACCATCGGCACCCTGTTCACCCTGTACGTGGTACCCGCCACGTACCTGTATATCGGCCGCGATTATGCCGCTCAACCGGCCGTGATTCCCCCTACCCCGCTCGAAGTGAAAACCTGATGCGAAACACCCTTAGTGCGCTGTATTTCAGCCTCACCCTGGAAAAACGCTGGATCGGCGGCCTGGTGCTGCTGATGCTGGCCCTGGTGTCCGGCTTTTTTGCCCAGGATTTTCGCCTCGATGCCTCGGCCGATTCGCTGATTCTCGAAGACGACGAGGACCTGAGCTATTACCGCGAACTGTCCAAGCGTTACGGAGAGGAAGAATCGGTGGTGGTGGCCTACACGCCGGACGGGGACCTGTTCAGCGATGCGGTGCTGGCGCGCATCGCGGCCCTGCGCGATGAACTGGCCAGCCTGGAGCCGGTCAGTTCGGTCACCAGCCTGCTGGATGTGCCCCTGCTGGACAGTCCGCGCACCAACCTGTCGGAGGTACAGGAGCAGGTCCGTACCCTGGCCGATCCTGACACCGACCGTGAACTCGCCCGTCGGGAATTCACCCACAGCCCGCTGTACAAGAGCCTGCTGACCGACCCCGCCGGGGAAACGACTGCGATGCTCGTCAGCCTGGCCGGTGATGCCCAGGCCAGCCACCTGTTGCGCCGCCGGGAAGAATTGCGCAGCGCGCAACGTAGCGGCACGCTCGACCCGGCCTTGCGCGGTGAACTGGAGCAGGTCACCAAGGCTTACGCCCAGATCAGCGCCCAGCGTCAGGCCCAGCAACAGGACACGATCAAACAGATTCGCGCGGTGCTGGACCGGCACTCCGAACAGGCCCGGATCAATCTGGGCGGCCTGCCGATGATCGCCTCCGACATGATCGATTTCGTCCGTTCCGATATCCGCCTGTTCAGCATCCTGGTGGGCGGCTTCCTGATCCTGTTGCTGGCGATCGCCTTCCGCCAGCTGCGCTGGGTACTGGTGCCGCTGAGCATCTGTGTGGTTGTCAGTCTGGCCATGGTCGGCCTGCTCGGCATGATGAACTGGCCGGTCACGGTCGTGTCATCGAACTTCACCTCCCTGACCTTGATCATCACCCTGTCCCTGGTCGTGCATCTGATCGTGCGTTACCGGGAGCTGCAGAGTGTCCAGACCGGGGCCAGCCAGTCCGAGCTTCTGCGCGAGACCTTGCGCAGCAAGTTCGCGCCCTCGGTGTTCACCACCGCGACAACCGTGGTGTCCTTCGGCTCCCTGGTGATCGCCGATATCCGCCCGGTCATCGATTTCGGCCAGATGATGGTCTGGAGCGTGGTTTTCGCCTTCCTGCTGAGTTTCCTGATGTTCCCCTGGTTGCTGGGCCGCCTGCGCCCCAGCGGTGGCTCCAGCGAACAGGATGCCAGCGCCCGCATCACCCGCGGTTTCGCCGACAGCGTGCACCGGCATGGTCGCCTGGTGTTGCTGGGCTACCTGGGCCTGAGCGTGCTGGCGGGCATCGGCATCAGCCGCCTCGGCGTGGAGAATCGCTTCATCGATTATTTCAAGGACAGCACCGAGATCTACCAGGGCATGGTGCTGATCGACAAGAAACTCGGCGGCACCACCCCGCTGGATATCGTCATCGATCCGCCCGCCTCGTTTGGACAGGCCAAACCCAAGGATGATTTCGCCGACGATTTTCTGGATGATTTTGCCGATGAAGCTGCCACCGGCACCGGCATCTCGGGTTCGAGTTACTGGTACAACGTGTTTGCCCTGGAACGCCTGAAGGCCATGCACGCCTATCTGGACGGGCTGCCTGAAACCGGCAAAGTGCTGTCCATGGCCACGACCATGGAGCTCATTACCATGCTCAACAACGACGATCCGCCGGACAATTTCACCCTGGCGGTGATGCATGGGCGCCTGCCCCCGGCGATCAAACAGCAGTTGTTTGACCCCTACCTGTCGGAGGACGGCAATCAGGTCCGTTTCGCCATTCGGGTGATCGATTCCGACAAGAATCTGCGCCGCGATGCCTTGCTCAAGAAAATCCGCCATGACCTGACCGAGCAGTTCGAGCTGGAACCCGAGCAACTGCATCTGGCCGGCGCGCTGGTGCTCTACAACAACGTGCTGCAAAGCCTGTTCAAATCGCAGATCCTGACGCTGTCGGCGGTATTCGTCGCCATCATGCTGATGCTCTGGGCCCTGTTCGGCTCCCTGCGCCTGGCCATGATCGGCGTGCTGCCCACGGTGTTTGCGGCCACCTCGATTCTGGGCCTGATGGGCTGGCTGGACATCCCGCTGGATATCATGACCATCACCATCGCCGCGATCACGATCGGGATCGGCGTGGACAACACGATTCACTATACCCATCGCTTCCAGGAAGAAATCCGGCGCCAGAGCGACCGCTGGCAGGCGATGCTGAACACCCATGGCAGCGTGGGCCGGGCGATCTATCTGACATCGGTCATCGTCACCCTGGGTTTTTCCATCCTGGCGCTGTCCAATTTCGTCCCGATCGTGCTGTTCGGTCTGTTTACCGGTCTGGCCATGCTGCTGGCCCTGATCGCCAACCTGACCCTGTTGCCTTTGTTGCTGGTTAAACTCGGCCCCCCCGCCAAGACCATTCAAGCATGAACATCTCCGCCGAACTGCAAGACGCCATTTCGCGATTCGTCGCCCCGCAGCCTCTGGGTTTCGGCCGGGTCACCGGCCCGGTGATGTTTGTTGCCGACTACATCGACGGTCAATGGCGCGAGGGCGAACTGCTGCCCTACGCACCGATCACCCTGAACCCGGCCGCGACCTCGCTGCAGTTCGCCCAGCAATGTTTCGAGGGTCTCAAAGCCTTCTGGGTGGAACAGAGCGAACCTGCGCTGTTCCGTCCGGATCAGAATCAGGCGCGGATGCAGCGCTCTGCCGAGCGGTTGTGCATGCCGGTGGTGCCAGCGGAATTGTTCTTCGCTGGGGTGAACGGGGTCACCACCGCCATGCGCCCGCTGATTCCGCGCGACAGCGGCCATTCCCTGTACCTGCGTCCCATGCTCTACGGCTGCGACACCCAGTATCCGCTGGCGGGTTCGGACAATTTTCGCTTCGCCATCGTCTGCAGCCCGTCGGCCGCCTATTTCGCCAAGCCGATCAGCGTGCTGGTGGAACGCACCGCCTGCCGTGCGGCCGTGGGCGGCACCGGCGATGTGAAGGCCGGCGGCAATTACGCCGCCTCCCTGCTGGCCACCCGGCAATGCATCGCCAAAGGTTACGATCAGCCGCTGTGGCTGGACCCCCAGGAAAGACGCTACCTGGAGGAACTGTCGGCGATGAACATCTGCGCCGTGGTGGATGACGAACTGCATACGCCCGCCCTGAACGGCTCGATCCTGCCCGGCATCACCCGCGCCAGCCTGCTGACCCTGGCCCGTGACCTGGGCCGCAAGGCGGTCGAGCGGCCGATGGCGATCGATGAACTCATGGACGACATCGCCAGCGGTCGCTGCAGTGAACTCTTCGCCTGCGGCACCGCCGCCATCGTCAACCCGATCGCCAGCGTCGCTGACGGCGATCGCGTCGTTGAATTGCAGGCCAGCAATGTCTTTGCCGCGCAGCTCAAAGCGGCCCTGCTCGACCTTCAGGAAGGTCGCAGCGCCGACCCGCGCAACTGGATGCAAGCGACCGCGTGACCCCGTAGCGGCAAGGTCGATCGGGATTCAAGGCCGAAGCAAACTCCAGCCGCCGTTCGCGACTGACATCGCTCCTACGGGGGCGGATCTGCTGGGCCCTCGCCGGCGCATGGTCCGTCACGATTCACCGCAGTGCCATAGCTCGGCCGCCATTCGCGACTGACATCGCTCCTACGGGGCGGATCTGCTGGGCCCTCGCCGGTGCATGGTCCGTTACGATTCACCGCAGTGCCATAGCCCGGCCGCCGTTCGCGACTGACATCGCTCCTAC
>JBFJVB010000063.1:0-16917 GCA_041624435.1 Oceanococcus sp.
ATCAAAGCTACGCCTTCAACGGCTTGAAGAACGCCGAAAATACCGCCATCGTCGAGGGCTCCAGCTACGGCGACGCCGTTGACGCCTTTGCCGGTGACAACGCGGAGTTTACCTTCGTCGCCAATGACAACGCCGAAGGCAGCGCCACCATCGCCGCCTCCCTCGCCTCATCGAGCGCAGCCGCCGCCGGCCCGCAATAACCGCCAGACGACTGAAGCGGCCCTTCGGGGCCGCCGATGTCCTCCTGCTGCCTTAGCCTCGTACACACCCAGATTCACCTGAAGAGATCGATCATGACCCGCAAATCAACCGGAAGTGCCACTGCAAGCGCCGTGCTTTTCGTAGCCTCCGGCATGCTGGCCTCTATCCTGGGCATTCGCCAGTACGACCGAGTGACCACCGAACCTGCCTGGGTTGCGAGCAACCCGATCGAAGTCGGTCAGGTCCTCACCCCTTCCATGCTCAAGCAGGCCCCAGTGAAACACGATGCCATCGGCATCCAGAACCCTCAGCAGTTAATCGGCCAGCGGATGAAGACCAGCAAGAAACCTGGCGAAACCTTCTCTGCGGCCGATTTCCAGACGATTGAAAAAAAGCCGCCTCAGACTCTGGCGCAGCACATTCCTGAAGGACGGGTGCTGTACAGCCTCCAAATGGGGACACAAGGCTCCATTCCGCTGTCTCAATTACAAGGTGGAGACCGGCTTGATATCCTGGTTCGCGGCCGCACCGGTGTCCGCACTGCTGCCACGGATGTCAGGCTGGTGGGGGTGATCCGTCCTCGTAGCCCCGCAGGCAACAACGCAACCACTCCTGGACTGAAGGGCTTGGCGCAAAAGAAACCGGAGGCAAAATCAGCCACTGGGGCCACGACTTTGGTGCTGGCCGTTTACCCGGAGCATGTTTATCCTCTTGCCAACATCGGCAACAAGGATGCCATTTCGCTGGTTTTGCACAGCGCCCACGACCTCGCGCAGGGCAATCGCATTACAATCACCCCTGAGAAAACCCATCGACCTGTCGAAGTCCTGGCAGGCTTGTCGCGATCGACCGTGTATGTCAATCGCTAGGCCTTCATGTTTCACTGCACGTGCATATAAGGACGCCCCTCATCAGCAGCCTGAGACCGGATCTATCGCAGCCCCACGCTGAACGCAGCCCGTCCGATGATTATCTGCGACGCCTGCGTCAGCTGGTGCATCGCCGCTTGATCGACTCCATCGAGGATAGTGACGCCAGCAGCCTGGGCGATCCGAGCGAAGTCAAGCAACGTGTCAACCAGATCATCCAGGATCTGATCAGCGAAAAAGGCGCGGTCATCTCCACGGCTGATACCCGGTTGCTCGAAGGTGAAATCCTTGAAGAGCTCGGAGGCATGGGACCGCTGGCCCCGCTGATGTTAGACCCCGACATTTCCGACATCCTGGTCAACGGCCCGGATGAGATCTGGGTTGACCGTTTCGGCCAGCTGCAGCGCACTGACTTGCGATTTGACGATGAAGCCCATTTACGTCGTTTTCTGGACCGCCTGATCTCCGCGCAGGGAAGGCACCTGGATGCAGGCTCACCGATGGTGGATGCCAAGCTTGCGGACGGCAGTCGATTGCATGCGGTAATCCCTCCGCTCTGCGCGCTGGGCGCGATCGTGTCGATCCGAAGATTCCGCGCTGAGCCGGTAACGTCAGCAGAACTGGTGAGCCGGGGGGTCCTGAGTGCGCCGATGCTGGAACTGCTGCGCCTCGCCGTCAGTGCCGGACAGAACATCATCATCGCCGGCAGCGCCGCCGCCGGCAAGACCACCCTGCTCAACGTGATCTCGCGGTATATCCCGGACAATGAGCGGATCATCACCGTCGAGGAAACGGCGGAACTAAAACTCGATCATCCCCACGTCATCCCCCTGGAGTCACGCCCGAGCAATGTGGAGGGCCGTGGCGGCATCTCGCTGCGCGACCTGGTCAGGACGGCCTTGCGCATGCGCGCCGACCGGATCATCGTCGGCGAGGTCCGCGGCGACGAAGTCATGGATATGCTGCAGGCCATGAATGTCGGGCATGACGGCAGCCTGACAACCCTGCACGCCAACAGTCCGAAAGACGTTTTGCGTCGTCTTGAGGCCCTGGCCCACATGGGCGATGCTGGCCTGCCTCGCGAGTCCATCCGCGACATGATCGGTTCCGCGATCCAGCTGATTGTGCAGGTCATGCGCTTTCGCGATGGTAGCCGAAGGGTGGTCAGTATCTGTGAGGTCAGCGCGGAGACCGAACAACTCGACGCCGTGGAGCTGTACCGCTTCCAGGCCGCCGGCATGAACGAAGCCGGTGAAATTCAAGGCAGGCATGTTGCCACGGGTGCCCCAATCCGCTTTGCGGAGCGAGCGAAGGAATTGGGTTTTGAACTCGCCGATTTCGCCCTGGACCTGCCGGATGAACCGCAGACGTGATCGAGTGGTTCATTTTCATCGCTTGCCTTGGACTGAGCGTCTATGCCGGCTTTCGCTATCTAGGCCACCGCCGCTCAACCACACCAGCACCGCTGTTTGAGCCGACGGATACGGGCTCGGGCCAAACGGGCCTGGTCACGCAATTTATGCTGCGCATGGGACTGCGAATCGACCCCAGGCTGTTTCTTGGCTGTGTAACGGTTACTGGACTGGCCATCCTGCTGCTGTTTGTTGAGCTGTTCCCGGACAATTTCGCCCTGGCCGCCACAGCCACTGCCGGGGCCGGAGGAATCCTTTTTCTGGCTCTGGCTGACCTCAACGCGATGCGCTCCCGGAATTTCGAAGCCAAGCTGATTGAATCTCTCGATTTGATGAATGCTGCCCTGCTGGGCGGCTTGCCTCCCCGCCAGGCCCTGCTGGTCGCCGCTGACACCTCCAAAGGCAAGGTAAAGGCAGAACTCCTGGAAATAGTGAATCGACTTGATCTTGGGCTCAGCGTCGAAGCTTCGGTGCGACGCATGAATCACCGCTATGACGGCGAAGGAGTGAGGCTGTTCACCCAGGCGCTCATCGCCAAGTGGCATTCGGGCAGCGACTTCTGTGCCTTGCTCCAGGCTGTCAGTGAACTCATTCGGGATCGAATCAAACTGCGACTGCTGGTTTCTGGCCAGCTTTCCAGCGCTCGATATGCGGCGATCTTTTCCGGCGTGCTGCCCTACCTGCTGGTCCCCCTGTTCCTATGGCGTCAACCGCAGTGGTTTGAAACCCTGCTGGCCCATCCGCAAGGCCTGACTTTCCTGACCGGAGCCGCGCTGATGCAGGTCTTCGGGTTTTTCTGGCTGCGCCAGATTCTCAGGGTGAAATTGTGAATCAGGATCTGTGGCTGGACATCACCACGCTGGCTTTGCTGCTGGCCTTTGCGTATCTGTTCTACCGGGTGGAAACCAGTAGCATCGGCAATCAGAAGAACGCACCGGATGCCGATGCTCTTCTCGACCGGACTCCCAAGCAAGCCCGCTGGTTTCCTTATGAACTGATTCGCCAAGCCGGCTTTCGTCCCCAACAGATTCAGGCGTTGTACTGGAGCGGCAAAACCCTCATTGCCATTCTGCTGCCACTACTGCTGTTCGAACTCGGCGGCAAAATCCCTTCCTGGTGGATGGCGCTGTCGGTCAGCGTGGGCGGTTTCTTCGCCCCTGACCTCTGGTTCATGTCGCGACGTCGCAGCCGGCAACGCGAGATCACCACCTCACTGAGTTTCTTTATCAATCTCATGGTCGTCTATCTGCAGTCCGGGATGAACCTCTCCCAGGCCTTTCGACAAGCGGCGGATTATGGCCTTCAACCGAGGAACCCTCTGGCGGAAGAAATTCGTCTGCTCACCCTGGAAATCGAAGCCGGGCGCGACCGCGAATCCGCTTTCGCGCTGCTTGCCGACCGCACCGGCGTCGATGAATTGAAACGCCTTGCCGCCGTAATCAGTGTCGGTTTCCGCGTGGGTTCGCCGCTGCGCGAGACCCTTCGCGCCCAGGCAGACCTCCTCAAGGCCCGGCAAGCTCAGATGGCCACGGAACTGGTCAACCGCAAATCAATGGAGGCCATGCTGCCGATGATGCTGGTCTGTTTTCCGATGTTTATTGTCCTGGTGCTGTTCCCTGCCGTCATTCAGGTATTCGACGTCCTGGGCATGATCGGCGATCTGTTCTGAGTGAATGACGGGCTTGCGGCCTCCGGACGAGCGGCCGGCATGCGCGCGAAGCTCGGCATCAAGGCCCAGGCACGGGCAAACCTTCGCAAGGTCATTCCTCGCGGATCTGCCGCAAGCGATCCCCCTCATCGGGTTGCTATCCGGTCGTAGGCGCCGATGCAGATCGGCCAATCAAGACAGATTCTGCGGAGACCGATGAAAGCCGCCTGCCAATTGAGAATGCGAGCGTCCGCATCCTTCGTCATTTAAGCGGCAACAAGGCAGGCCGCAGTGTTCAGAATAAACCTGTTGGTTGTAAGCATCGTCTCCGTTTCGGCAGCGGGGTGTGGCTTGTATGACGTCCCACAAGCCGATGAATTGGCGGATGGACCCGGCCTCTCGAATACGCCGCCAAACCACGCCGATGGGTACTCTGAGCATCGGGACAAGGCGCTGACAGAACTGGCGATATTGGGCGAAATGCTGAGCAAAGGCCACACCCTGTTTGCAGCCCCAGCCGGCCTGTATCAAACACCCCGGTTGGGAACCATCCCCTACCACGACTGCGAACGCTCAGGCCAAGCAAGCCTGACCCGCGACGACGATGTCCGAGCATTTGAATTCTACAACCAGCGAGCAACGGTGCGTTCGGTCACTCAGGACCTCGATCATTGCTCTCCATCGGGCACGCCCGGCGACGAGCATCAATTCACCACCCTAGAAGACGGGATCGTCGAATTGGGCTCGAATCTGCGGAATGAAATCAACTACGCCCGTTATGGCGCCGGCGGCGACGCGGTTCGATTCGAGCAATATCACGCTACCGACAGGCACAAGGCTGCGGCATACGGCAAGGCCGAGCCGGTGGCAGGTGAGCACGGCAGAGTGGACGAGTTCCTGGACGGATTAGTCGAATGGACCGAGGCCTGCTGTGAGACGGGTCGGATTGAGTCGGTGTCTTCAAGCATTTCCAGAAAGCAAATCGATGACGAGGGGCCGTCGAGTTTTTCCTGGACTCAGGGCGGCGCCTCGAATCCCTTTGTTGTGAACATTCGCAAGGGGCCAGGGAATTTCGATGTGAAGGGACCCTTTGTGTTTGACGCAAGCGCATGCGAAACGCGCATCGGCTCGATTGCGACCGAAGAAACGCTCGCAGTCGATGAGAACCGATACCCGTTGAAGGGCATTATTACCCTGGATTACCCGGAAGAACGGGTGCGAATCATGTTTGAGAATGGCGCGGCGCGCTTCGAGCTCACCGACGGCCAGGCTGGGTTTTATCTTCCCGCTGAGGAGGTCCGCTCTGCCTTTGACGCGCCACGCTGCTGAGTGTGCTCAAACCTGGCGCTGTCGCTGAACCGGCCCGGCAACGACCCGCGGCAGGCAAAGCTGGCGCGGATTCAGCCTTGATCCGGCTCCCCAAGCCTGGCCCGGCGCCGGGACACCGCCGCCAGGGCTGCGCCCAGGCCGCCCAGGGCCAGAACGCCCGCACCCAGACTGCCGCCTGCGGCTGAGGACCCGGCACGCGCGCCGAGCCCGGCCTCCGCAGCCAGGGGCGGCCCATTTTCCTTCGGACCTGCCGGCCCATCGGCCGCGATCAAGCGGTTGCTGCCATCCAGGGTGCGCCAGGATTCTCCGGCCTCCTGCTCGTCGCTGGGCGTATCCACGGGCACAAAAAACCAGTCCGCCTGGACCTGTTCGCTGGTCACATCCAGGATCACATAGCCATTGCGCAGGGAATCCAGATACTTCATCTGCGGATTTCCCGCCCGCATGCCGGCCTCGAACACCTCCGCCGCAATCGGCACCGAGGTCATGGCGTTAAAGGTTTTGCCCAGCGATTCGGAGGCCACCGCCGGGCAGACGAACTCCACCGCCAGCGAGCCTTCCCCGGTCACCGGGTTGTACACCAGCGGATTGGCGGGATCGTTGGTCACGTCAAAAGCCCAGGAGGAGTGCACGTCACCGGTCAGGATCACCACATTGTCGATCTGCTTGTCCGCCAGATGATTCAGCAACCGGCTGCGATCAGCCTGATAGCCATCCCAGGCGTCCGCATTCAGGGCATTGCCGCCATCGCGGATGAGCAGCGGCATATCCGTCTGTCGAAGCTGCTCCGGCAGCAACGGCACGGCCCCCAGATTCCATTGCGACACGATCACTTGCTGTGCCAGCAGCTTCCATTTTGCCGTAGAAGCGGCCAACCGCTGCTGGACGAAACTCATCTGGGTTTCGGAGACAATGTGGCGATCGGGAGCGGAAGTCTCCGGGGTAATAATCAGACCACCAATCGCTTCGGTATCGGTGCCAGGGAAAGTCACCTGTTTATCCCTCCCCTCAAGGCGCGTATCCATGACCACGACGTCGACCAGATCGCCCCAGGCCAGATGGCGATAGATGATCGCCGGATCGCCGCTGCCACGGATCGGCATCCACTCGTCATAGGCCTGCTGGCACCAGGCCTTGCGCTGCGCCCAGTCGCCCTCGCCTTCGTCGTGATTGCCGGCACCGTCCTTCCAGGAATTATTGCTGGATTCATGGTCATCCCAGGTGACCACGAAAGGATGCAGCTGATGCAGGCGGCGCAGATCCGGATCCTGCTTGTACTGGGCATGACGCTGGCGGTAATGCGGCAGCTCGGTCATCTCCACCGCCGGTTCGTGGCCGCGGCCAATCTGTGAACCGGGTCCGTAACCGCCATCCTCATACTCGTAAATATAGTCCCCGGTGTGAATCACCGCGTCCAGATCATCCCGCTCACTCACGCGGGCATAAGCATTGAACCAGCCCTCCTGATAATTGGCACAGGACACCACCGCCAGACGCAAATGATCCACCGCCTGGCCTGGAGCCGCCGCGGTCTTGGTCCGACCAATCAGACTGGCCCGGCCCAGGGCTTCGAAACGGTAAAAATAATAGGTGTAAGGCGCCAGACCCACGGGATCGACCTTGACCGTCCAGTCCCGCTCGACACCAGCGAGACTCTCGCCGGCCATTACCACCTGCGTCAGCTCGGCGTCCAGTGCGAGCGTCCAGCGCACCGGGATTGGCCCACCGGAATGACTGTCGGGCGGAGTAACCCGGGTCCACAGAATCACCCGGTCATGCAACGGATCACCGGATGCGACGCCGTGCAGAAACGGCGCCAGCGCCGCATCCTGCGCCGCCGCCGGCCGCGGCAGGCCCGCTGCCACCGCAGCCACCGCGGAGCCACCCAGACCGGCGCGGCGTAGAAATTCACGTCGATTCAATGCCTCAGTCATCTTGCTCTCTCTGTCCGAACGGAAACAAAGCTCATCAGCTCACGCTGCCGGCAGCTTGTGTGCGGCAGCGCGATGGCTACACGATAACCCGACATCCAGCCAGGTGCATCGCCGATCCACCCGTGGTCACAAGACTCTCATCCCACAGTTCGGCACTCGCCGACTGCCTGCAGGGACTCCTGCTCCGCGACATCTCCAATCTTCAGCTGTGCCGAGACCACACTGGAGTTGAGCCCATTCACCGTCGGCGGGCTGCCCCCTTTTCGGATCGTCCCTCAGCGACTTTCGATCAGCCTGTCGAGCCCCTCCAGGACCAGGGCGGGCGAGACGCTCCAGCGCCTGAGATGCCGTTGCTCGCGCTGGTCGGTCGGGTCGAATCGGCCGAAGGCAAAGGCATAGCGGTGCCCTGCGCTGCTGTAGATTCGCGCATGCTGCCTGACCGTGCTGGTAAAACTTTCAACATCCAGGACCCGGCAGTCGGGCGCACTGAACAGACTGTTCAACATCCCCGAACCGGAGGGGCCGACGATATAGCGCGCCCCGGCGAACAGGCTCAACTGCTGCGCGAAGTGCAAGGACTCGGGGTACACCAGGGTGAAACCGCGTTTGGCCAGGCCGTTTCGATTTCGACTTCGCTCAGCAAGGGCCGCCGCATGGCGCGGTGCGCGTTCAGGCGCCTGGAGACATAAATTTTCTGATGCCGGCCTGGCGTGCCGGCCAGGGAACGCAGCCGGGTCATCGACGCGGCGCACATCCCGCCGTTGAGCTCGAAATCATCCACGGTAAACACGTGGTCGAATTCCAGCACCACCGATTCCCGTACCGAGTACACCGGCACCTGACCGAGCCCCAGCAGAGCCAGAACCGCCATGATGGCCAGGGTTTTATCCGGCACCACGATCTGATCAATAACCATCCCCTGCTCCAGGAAGTACAGGAGTTTGGGTAGGGCGCGGAATACGAAGGAACCGTAATTCTCCGGCTCCAAGGCGGTCAGAAACAGGGTATTGCCTCTCAGCCTCATCCGCTGCACGCCTGCGTCCAAATAGCGCAAGCCTTCGTCGTGAACGATGAAACCATCGTACTTGACCTTGGCCAGCGCCCGCATCGAGCCGGCCGCATCCAGAAACACTTTCGAGCTGCAATACAGACCGGACTCGCTCACCAGGGAGCGCCAGCCGATGATGCGAGCCTTTCCGAACCGCCGCACGGTCTTGGCCGGCACATCGAGTTTCGCAGGCTGTTGCACCCCATCCAGACAGGCCGAATCTTCCGGTTCACCCAGCACAAAATCAGGGGGTCGAAAATCCAGTTGTGAGGCGGCTTCCACCGCTATCGTCTCACCCCAGTCCGGCGGACAATCCCTCAGCTCTTGCAGCGGCAGCCCATCCACATGATCGACGCGCCCGCCCGTCTCCAGGCGGGATCGCAGCCCCATCACCTGTTCTACATTCAGCACCTTGTGCTCTCCCCTTGCCACCCGGTCATTCGCAGATCAACCCCATTTCAAGGGTTTGAGGCTGACGGCCCTCACTCATGGTGCACCCGTCAGAAAAATGGGGTTGCCGATGATGGTCAGGGCTTGCTCGTCGGCGATGTCCACGCGCCAGAAAGTGCCCAGCGGGCCTTCGGTCAAGGCGACGCGCTGAATCGGAAAGTCCTGGCTGAACTCATCGGCCGGAATCGGCACCAGCAGCACCACGTCACCGTTGGCGATCAGGCGAAGCGTTTGATTCGCTCCGCCGCGGACTTCGACATGCAGCTTGGCGCTCTCGGCGGCCAGCGAACCGCCGAACATGACCGTTGCGGCCCCGTCGCTGGCCGTCATCTCCACATGTGGGCTGAATCGCGCACCCCGGGTCTTGATGTAGGCGCGCCCCGCCCGTAACGCCGCGCTGACGGCGTCCCGCGACAGATTATCGGCAAAAATGGCCGTGGCCGAGGAACCATAGCCCTTGCGTTGTCGATCAGCCGGGGCATCCACACCCTTGGAATCGGAGCCACTGGTTGCGGTGATGCGGAACCCCGCATTCAGCTTCGCTTCCCACAGATCGATGGCCGGTTGCGTGAAGGGGTTTTCGGTCTGACCCGGAACCGCGCCGACGCCCAGCTCGGAGCCGGTGACCAGCACCGGGCCATTGTGTACTTCGATGGTGTCGACCCGATCCCAGTCCAGCTCATCGTCGAGTTCGAAGCCGCAGCCCCGGCAAAAGTTCTCGAACAAGGCGCCGCGAAAGGTCTGGGGGTGATTGACCTGAAACAGCGCGCCGGAGGCCTTTGCCGCGGCCTGGATGTCAGCCAGCCGGACATCCTCCAAACCGTGGCGATACTCAAGCACGTCGTAGGTTTCACCAAAGGTGTTGGCATGCCCGAAGTAGGTGATGATCTCCCGACCCGGCCAGATCAGCAGATCCGGATTCGACCGCTGCACGGCGCCCAGGCGACGCCAGTGCTGGCCGGTCACGTATTCGGTCACCACCAGCACATCCAGTTCCGCTTCCCGGGCCTGCGCGACGAAGTCGGCCCAGGACGGCGCATCGGGGTTGGAATGGTAACCGTGCATATGGAAATCGGCGTGATACCAGCCAGCCGCGGCATCGGCCACATGCGCACGATCAACCGGATCATCGATCGGCACCGCCCCAGGCGACGCTCTCTTGCATTGTATCCGCACCCGCCAGTTGGCGCCGTCTGGCGCCACCGCCGCCACCCCGAGCTCCACATGCCAAAGACCCGGTTTGATGGCCCCGGGCACATAACCTCGTTCGGCCGTATCGGCCTGGACGAATACCGGCTCCTGGCCGGCATCAATGCGCCCCTGTCGGGACCCGGACCAGCCGCGAAAACCCGCTGGGCTACGATAGCCAGCTTCATCCCACAGGCCCAGATCAAACACGGTCTGGGTCAAGGGCGTGCCGCCGCTGCCACTATCGGCCCAGCTGTAACCGACTTCCACCCGGCCCGTCCCCGCCATCACTTCGAACGGCAACAGCAGGTAGGTTTTTGCGGCCGCGGCGCTGAGCTCGCCGCTCAGCTCAACTGCCCCCTGATCCGGTGAACAACTGCTCACGACGGGGCCCAAAGACGAATTGCCGGTGCAGGCTGCCAGACCCGCGACCAGGCCGGAAGCCAGGAGAAGAGAAAGAGCGCTTCTGATCATCACGCCAGTGTATCCGAACCCGCCCAAAGCCTTAGGCCAGCCTGTGACCCGATAACGCTTGGAGGCGGGCCTGCTGGTTGCGGCTCGAGACTTATTCCTACCCCGGATGCCGCGCAAAGGCCCACTTCAGCAAAAGAGGCGCGGCCAGGGTCGTAATCAGCACCATCAGCACGATGGCCGAGAACAGCGCGTCACCGATCACGCCCAGGCCCTTGCCGATCGCGGCGAACACCAGTCCGACCTCGCCCCGGGGCATCATGCCGATGCCGACCACCCAGCGCTTGCTGCCGGGTTTGGCTAGCAGTCCCACGAGCAGTTTTCCCACCGCCGCGGCGACCAGCAGCGCCAGAGACAGGCCGACAACCCGCCAGTCGAGAAAGCCTTCGAGCTTGACCTGGATGCCCATCAGCACGAAGAAGAACGGCACCAGCACCAGTTCCAGCGGCATGATCAGATCGCGGATGCGGTAGTGGCGCCGCTCCTGCCTGGACCAATGGCGGAAATAGCCATCGCTGAGCACCACGCCGGCGGCAAAGGCGCCGACGATGGGCGCAAGGCCCACGACATGCGCGATCCAGGCCACCCCCATGGCAAAGATGATCGACACAAACAGTTTCGCCTCGACCAGTGGCAGACGGCCAGCCAGAGCGATGAAGCCTCGCAGCACCAGCGGACCCAGAACCACCACAGCGATCAGAAAGCCCAGCGCCCGAGCCACGATGCCCGTGACAGCACCCAGCGCCAGACTGCCGGACACGATGATGCCCCCCACCACGGCCAGCAGGATCAGCGCCAGGATGTCGTCGATGACGGCAGCGCCGAGGACCACGCGGGCCTCATGGGAATGCTGCTGCCCCATATCCTCGAGCACGCTGGCGGTGATGCCGACGCTGGTGGCGGACAGGGTGGCCGCGACAAACAGATGGGTGCCGAGCGACAGTTCGGGCAGCAGCAGCCAGCTCACCCCCATGCCGAGCATGAACGGCGCGATGACGCCCGCCACCGCGACGCGGACGGATTCCGCGCCCACCTCGGCCAGTTCCGCCAGGGTGGTACCCAGGCCGACATAGAACAGCAGAAACAGCGCACCGTAGCGGGCGAACACATCGACCACATGGGCGACCTGCAACAGCTCTGCACCCTGGGGTCCACGCAGAATCTCCAGGGCCGGATTGCTGCCATTCGAAGCGAAGGCCAGGTGAGCGGCCTGCTCGATGGAATAACCGTGAAAAGACAGATCCACCATGTCAAACAGCCCGGCGCCTTCGCGCAGAATCAGCACCAGTTCATAGCCAAACACCCCGGCCAGATTGCCCAGAGCCACGCCCATGATCAGCTCACCGACCACCGGCGGCTGACCCAGGGCGCGTGCCGCGAAGCGGCCGAGCAGCGCGAAGAAAAGAATGGCCGTCGCCCCCAGAATAATCGGCGCGAAGGGATTGGCGTGCATCCCGGGGCTGGCCAGTGCAGCAGGCGACATGAGCAGACCCGCGGCCACGATGCCGATCATCCAGTGCAGCAAAATACGGTGCATGGCGGCACCCTGTGAGGTGAATGACCCCGCCATGATGCGGCAGTCAGCAAGCGCCTGCATTGATCTACATCGTCTGTCATCCGGCCCGCCAGACCACGCGTTGGTGGAAAAGAAAGGACCGGATGAAGCGTGCCCACACCGTCCACAGGACTTGCAGTTTCAAGCGCAACCAACGCGCGCGTGGCTGGTCACGCACCGTGGACAGTCATTCCCTGCCCGCCCGAATGCCTCCAATCCTCTGGCGATGAGGACCCGATGCCCGCTCCGACCGGGCGCTCAAGTCCCAGGATCAGCAGCAGGTCTGCTAGCTTAGGCTCCTGACCATGCACCCAGGACCGCTCAAGATCATTCAGCATGCGCCGACTTTGATGACCGCCGCGACTCAGGACATGATGGACAGTCTGGATGCGCGCGGCGCGGCAAGCACCCAGTCGCTCGCCAGGCCACACCGAGCCGAGTTCGGTCAGTTCTTTACGCCGCTGGCCGTCGCGCGGTTCATGGCAGGGCTGATCGAGATCGAGGCGGAGAAATTTTCTTTTCTGGATCCCGGTGCGGGCATCGGCTCACTGTCTGCGGCCCTGCTGGAGCGACGCCACGGCAGGCCCACCCAGGTCACCGCCTATGAACTCGAACCGGGTTTTCGCGGCGAACTGGCACGGACGCTCGGCGCCTTTGCGAATGCCGAGTTCAGCGTGCGTGAGCGTGACTTCATCGAGGACGCCGCGTCCCTGGCAAGCCGTGAGGCTTGGCCGCGCTTTGATGCGGCCATCCTCAATCCGCCGTACAAGAAAATTTGCAGTGGCCACCCGCACCGCCTGCGGACTCGCGAACTCGGCGTCGAGACCAGCAATCTGTACGCCGGCTTCCTGGCCGGTGCTGTGCGACTGTGTCGGCAAGGCGGGCAGATCGTCGCCATCATTCCACGCAGCTGGATGAATGGGTCCTACTTCAAGCCTTTTCGTCACTGGTTGCTCAAGCACGTGGCGCTCACCCATGTGCATTTGATCGACAGCCGGGATCAGGCCTTTGCCCGGGACCAGGTACTGCAGGAGAACGTCATCATTCGCCTGGTCGCAGGCGGCGTACAAGGCGCCGTAGAGGTTTCGATTTCCCGTGACCCTGGATTCGCGGACAGCGGCACCCGCAGCGTGCCATTTAGCGAGATCGTCACACCGGGTGATGCGGAAAAGTTTATCCATGTCCCCGGACCCGACAGCCGCGGGGCATTGCCCGGCGTGCCGCTGCGCGCCCTGGGCCTGGATGTCTGCACCGGTCCCATCGTTGACTTCCGACTGCGTGAGCATATCCGCCAGAATCCAGTTGCAGGCGGCGTGCCGCTGCTCTATGCCAGCCATTTCGCACAGGGCGTGCTCACCTGGCCAAAACAATCCAGAAAGCCCAATGCCATCCTGCTCAACAGCATCACCCAACGCTGGTTGATGCCCAAAGGCTGTTACGTGGTCTTGCGGCGGTTTACCTCCAAAGAAGAAAAACGCCGCATCGTCGCCTGTCTATTCGATGGCGAGATCTTGCCGGGCGAGTTCGTGGGCTTTGAGAACCATCTCAACGTGATCCACCAGGATCGGCACGGTCTGCCCGTGGAGATCGCCCGCGGCGTCACCGCCTATCTGAATTCCCGGGACGTCGATCAGTATTTTCGCAGCTTCAGCGGCCACACCCAGGTGAACGCCACCGATCTGCGCCGCCTGCACTACCCCGACCTGGCCACGCTCGCGCAGATGGGGCGGACCGCCACGGCACCGCCGGACTGACGCAACCAGACCATCCCGATGGCCGAGCCGCGAATCCGGGCTTGTGCGTGCCCGAACGACGGGCTTAAACCGCAACGCGTGACGACGGCTCTGAACGCAAATGACTGTGACTTGGCCGGTTAAACTGATCCAGGCCGTACGCGGCGCTGGCGGGATCAAGCTCCGGCTCCTCCTGCTCCAGCTTGGCCAGCTTTCGGGATCGCGCGCCAATGTAATAGCTTCGGGCTTTCTTCGGATCACCGTCGGCGCGAATCTCAGCCTGGTCGAAGAGCGGGCTGTCGACCTTGTTCTGGCGGATTTCATCCAGTACGCGATCACGCATGCCCATTCGGACCACTTCACGATGGACGATTTCCTTGGCCGAGCTCTCGGCGCGTTCGGAGAGCGAGCCGAACCAGTAACTGGGCAGCCCCAGAATAGCCACGGCGATCAAACCGTCAAAGACCGGTTCCCAACTCACCCCGATAATGCAGCGTAACAGCGTGACTGCGCAGGCAAAGAAGACCAGATGGGACAGGGCGATCCGACCCTGCTGCGAGCGCAAGGGCAGATTCATGGTCATGCGTGCGAGCTGACCGCCGAACAGCACACAGGCAATCAGGGCTGCTCCCAGGCGCAGATACTGCTCTTCGGGCCACAACTGCAAAGCGGGAATCAAATCGCGTTCCAGCCATTGAGTCATCTTTTCCAGCATTGCCTCTCTCACACGGGGTCGGATCGTCGCCACTAAGGATAACCAGCTACGGTGATCCGTCAACGCGGAACAAGCCGATTCAGGATGCCTGGGTGACGCCACTGATTCCGGGTCGGCCGGGCCGACCAGCCGGACAGTGCAAGACGGGCATTTCGCGCAGCATTGGACAACAAACTCACTTTAACGCATAATGTTGCGGTGCAGCAAACGCCGCCCAAGCTGCTGCGTATTTTCGCCCGCAGAAATTCGCCTCCTCTTGATGTAGGTCATGCGTTGCGAGGATCGATGTCCCTGCCAGGGATTCCCTGATCTGCTCTGTTCCAGCTGCCGCGTCGGCGGTGCCGCCCTGCCCCGCTTTAATTTAGGAGTTTTTCTTTGCTGATGCTTTCCCCCCGAGATCTGAAGACCAATCTGTTGAGTGGTTTGACCGTGGCCCTGGCCATGGTGCCCGAGGCCATCGCCTTCGCGCTGGTCGCCCAGGTCTCCCCGCTGACCGGCCTGTACGCGGCCTGCATCGTCTCCTTCATCACCGCGGCTTTCGGGGGCCGGCCCGGGATGATCTCGGGGGCGACCGGCGCCCTGGCGGTCGTGATGGTGGCCCTGGTGGTAGAGCACGGCGTGGAGTATCTGCTCGCCACCGTGGTGCTGATGGGGCTGCTTCAATTGTTGTTTGCCGCGGCCCGGCTTGGCAAGTTCATCCGCATGGTGCCGCATCCGGTCATGCTGGGTTTTGTCAACGGCCTGGCCATCGTGATTTTTCTCGCCCAGTTCAGTCACTTCAAAGCCCCAGGCGCCGATGGCAGCCTGGAATGGATGCAGGGTCTGGATTTGTTCACCATGCTGGCCCTGGTTGGCCTGACCATGCTGCTGATCTATCTCCTGCCCAAGCTGACGCAGGCGGTTCCGGCCACGCTGATCGCGATCGTCGCAGTCTCGGCCCTGGTCCTGGGCCTGGAGATCGACACCAAGACCGTGGGTGATCTGGGCTCAATCAAAGGCGGGCTGCCCGATTTTCATCTGCCCAGCGTGCCATTCAATCTGGCCACCCTGCAGATCATCTTTCCGTATGCCCTGATTCTCGCCGCCATCGGTCTGATCGAGTCGCTGCTGACCCTGACCCTGATCGACGATATGACCGACACCCGCGGCCGTCCCAATCGGGAATGCGCGGCCCAGGGCGCGGCCAATGTAGTGACCGGCCTGTTCGGCGGCATGGGGGGCTGCGCGATGATCGGCCAGAGCATGATCAACGTGAATAACGGTGCCCTGCACCGCCTGTCCGGCATCGCCACCTCGCTGTTCCTGATCTCCTTCATCCTGTTCGGATCGGGCCTGATCGAGCAGATTCCGCTGGCGGCCCTGATCGGGGTAATGTTTGTCGTGGCGGAGAAAACCTTTGAATGGAGCAGCTTTCGGCTGTTCGGCAAGGTACCTCGACCGGACGTGTTCGTCGGTCTGCTGGTTGCCGCGGTGACCGTGTATGCCGATCTGGCGATTGCCGTGGTCGTGGGCGTGATCGTTTCCGCCCTGGTGTTTGCCTGGGAGCACGCCAAACATGTGCGGGTCAACGTCAAGCAAGCTCAGGATGGTCGGAAGATTTACGAGGTGGAGGGCACCTTGTTTTTCGCCTCGATCAGCGAATTCTCCCAGCAGTTCTCGCCCAAGGACGACCCCGATGCCGTCGAAATCGATTTCGGTCGTGCCAAGCTGATGGATCATTCGGCGATCGAAGCCGTGGATGCCCTGGCCGACCGCTACCAGCGCGCCGGAAAACGCCTCAAGCTACGTCATTTGAGCCCGGACTGTCTGGAATTACTCGACCGCGCCCAGGCGATGATTGAAGTCAATTATCGGGAAGACCCACAATATCGGGTCGCGGACGACAGCCTGGCCTGAGCAGCAACTCGCATTTACTTGGTGGAGAATGCGAAAACCCCATTCCAGTCGGCGGGCGGGGGTTTCGCCACGAAGAACTTAATGCGCCGCAGATAGATCGCATACAGCTGGCACTGCGGGTCCTTGCTCCGCAGTTCCAGCAACAGCGTCCGGGCAGTCTCCCAATCCCGGCTGCGGTAGGCCTGCAGCGCACGCTGCCAGCACTGCAGGCCAGCCGTTTCTTCGGCTGAGAGCTTGTTGGCATACCCCAAGGGCTCGAAGATCTTGACCGGCTGTTCCTTGCCCTTGACCTGAACCGCATCCAGTTCCCGGTAGATGAATCCGCGCGCCGCGCGCATGGTGCTCTCGCTGACGATCAGCTGCACCCCGTACTGCTTGGTCAAGCCCTCCAGCCGAGAGCCCAGATTCACGGCGTCACCCAGCACCGTATAGGCCACCCGGAACTCCGAGCCCATATTGCCGACATGC
>JBFJVB010000064.1:0-16840 GCA_041624435.1 Oceanococcus sp.
CTGGATACGGGCGGTGGTGCTCGGCGCACTGGGTCCAAGCAGCGTGGCCCTGTTCATCGTCTTTCCGCTCAAGGGCCTGGCCTTCGCCGCTGGCTGGGATCCGAAGATTATTGTCGGGGCCTTGCTGCTCAACGGCGCCTGGGGCTTTGGTCTGGCCTTGTTCATGCGGCTTCTGGGCAGCGAAACGGTCCGGCCGCCGGCCTGAGCGCGCCTGCCGGCTCTGGCCGCGACCGCTGCGATGCCTAGTCCACGCCCGCAATTTCCGGACCTTGCCATCCGGGTTTGGTAGGCGCAAAGTTAGTCGTTACGGAGCAGGAATTCTGCGCGCGTGGGGCGGCAGGACGGCGCCGTGGTAGACACAGGGGCAAAACAATGCGGATAAAAATGCAGTGTCTTGCAGGTGCCCTGGTCTGGTGCGTGATGGGCAATGCATCGGCCGTGGATCTGTTTGAGATCAGAATCAGCATTACAGAAAATGATGGCGGTACTTCTCAGCCTTATACCGTCACCGACGGGACTTCCAATGCCGAAGAACTGATTGACATCCTGGATGATAACAATCTGCGGCAACTGGTCATGCAACAGCATCCGAGCCGAAGTTTTGACGGTGATGAAAGGGTGCTGGGTACGCTGAATTTTCGTGGCGTGGATGTATTGCTCAATTACAATGATTTTGTAACGCCACTTGGCGGCGGGAGTACGCTGGTATTTGCGATTCCGGAGCTGGAGGGGCTGTCGGAAACCTTCGATGGGGAGAGTCGACGCGCCAGCCTGCAGGCATTCAAGGATTTCCTCAAAGGCAACGAAGGCGACATCATCTCGCAGATGTACGGCTTGCTGGCGAAACGCTCGCCAACCGACCCCATCGCGGGTAATCCGGCCAGCGCGCAGTCGCAGGTGGCCCAGCGCGATTTTCAGCAGGCCTTCACCCAGAAGGTGTCGCAGGTCTGGGGCTGCAGCGTCAGCGCCGCAGGCGAGCAGATCATGCTGGCCAAAGCTGGTTTCGGTTGTGAGCAGCAGGTTGCCGATGCGAATTTTCGCTGGCCGGCGATCGAAGTGGCGCAACTGGAAGGCAGCCAGATCGACAGTTCCTCGATCGGCCTGTTTGACGACTACTATGAACAGGCCAATCGGGCCCGCGGGGAAAACCAGGCCGCCATCGGCTTGCAGTACGCGCAGATCAAGGCCAATAACGGCAGCAACGAGTTCACCACCACCATGTTCAGCCTGCCGCTGTCCTATACCGTGGTGTTCGACAGCAACCCGAACCGTCGGCTGATCCTCAGCCTGCCGATCAGCCTGAGCGATACGGAAGGGGCGGAGACCTATCAATTCGGCTTCGGTCTGGGTTACAGCCATCCGCTCACCAGTCGTTGGTCGCTGACGCCCAGCGTGGGCTATACCGTGGTGGGGTCGGAGGATCTCGCGGCGGCTTCGGCCCTGGCTTCATTCTCGGTGACCAGCAGCTATTCCTTCGAACTTGGCGGCTGGGGTTTCAACCTGGGCAATATGCTGGGAAGCTATTCCTCGCAGAAACTCAAGGTCGGTGATTTCGAATCGGACCCCGGCATCAGCAATACCATCATGACCAATGGGCTGCTGGTTTCCGGACCCAGTTCGCTGCTTGCCAATGATCTGGTGCTGGAGTACTACATCAACGATACCCGCTACATGGGCGATGATCTGTTCATCGACAACGCCCAGGAAATCGGGATCAATATTGGCAAGCTCAGTACCCAGGGTGAGGTCGTGACCAGCTTCCTCAAAGCGGGAATCAGCTACATGCTGGCCGGTGGCGACGGTGACAACGAGGCGGACGTATTGCGCCTGTCGCTGGTTTACAAATTCTGAGGAGACTGACCGATGAAACAGCTAATTCTGAGTATGGTGCTGGCTTTCGTGGTCGCTATCCCGGCCTGGGCGCAAGAGGAAGCGGGGCGGGCGGTGCTGGTCGTAGGCCAGGCCACGGTAACGGATGCCAATGGGGCTGCTCGAACCCTGCGTAAAGGTGATGTGGTATTTTCCGGCGAAACGATCAGCACGCTGCGCCACAGTTATGTGAACGTGAAGTACCGCGATGAAGGGCGTACCTTGATCGGACCCAATTCGCAGCTGAAGATTGAAGAATTCAGCTACGCTGGCGCGAGCGTTTCCGGCGGCCCCCGGCAAAAAGGCGGCGCGGCCCCTGCCGGCGACGCGGCGCAGGGCCGTTCGGTGTTTTCCCTGATCAAGGGTGGGTTTCGGGCGGTGACTGGCCTGATCGGAAAAATGAAACGCGAGGATTACGTGGTCAAGACCTCGGTCGCCACGATCGGGATTCGCGGTACGGATTTCATCGTCTTCACCTGTGATGGACAATGTCAGGCGGATATGCCGGATGGTGTGAATTCACAAGGCGGCAATGTGATCGGGGTCTTCTCCGGTGGCCTGGCCGTGGGCAATGCCGCTGGTGGCGAGTTTGCTCTGGAGGCAGGCAGCTTCTTGCTGGTCACCAGTAGCGGCGAATTCATTCCCTTGCAGAGCGTGCCGGCCTTCATGGCTCTGACGCCGCTGGAAGATCCGAAAAAATGTGATTAGACCCAGGCTGGCGGCGCCGGCATCGCCGGCGCCGCCTTAATCCAGGGCGAAGGGACGGCCGAAATAATAGCCCTGGACCTGTTCCACGCCCAGGCTTTCCAGCAGCTCGATCTGTTCCTCGGTTTCGCCCCCTTCGGCAATGAAACTCATGCCCAGACACTGGGCCAGAGCGGCGATGCCGGCGATGATCTTGCGACTGGCATCGTCGGTCAGAAAATCCTGCAGAAAGACCTTGTCGATCTTGAGCGTATCGACCGGCAATCGATTCAGGTAGGCCAGCGAGCTGTGGCCGGTGCCGAAGTCATCGACGGCGATGCGGCAGCCCAGAGCCCGGGCCTGAAGCAGCACGTTCAGCGCCTGGTCCCAGTTGTTCAGCACCTGAGACTCGGTAATTTCCAGACGCAGGTGTTCCGCCGGCAGTTCGTGGCGGAGCAGGGCCTGGCGAATACACGGCAGCAGCTGGCGGTCGGAAAACTGCCGGGCAGCAATGTTTACACTGACGGTGAAGTCGGGGTCCAGCCTGCCTTCCCACTGGCTCGCCAGATGCTTGCGGCAACGACAGGCATCGGTAATGGTCCAGCGGCCGATTTCCTTGATGATGTGCGAGTCTTCGGCGACCGGGATAAAGGCATCGGGAGCGATCAGGCCCTCGCCCGGATGCTGCCAGCGCAGCAGCGCCTCGAAGCCGGTGGTGACCCGATCCCGCAGTCGAACAATGGGTTGAAAGAACAGCACCAGTTCACGATTGTGCAGTGCTTCAACCAGGGCTTGTTCGGTACGCATCCGCGAGAGCGCCAGCGACTCATCGTCATTTTCCATCGTGCCGGCGAATTCACTCAATACCGGTACATGCTCCTGCCCCATGGCCTGCCGGTAGCGCTGCAGGGTCAACTGCAGCAGGTGTCGCACGAACGGATCGGATTGCTGCAAACGCTCATGCAGATGTTCGCGGGTGATGACGGTCAAGGTGGTGATTTCCTTGGCAATCGCCGAGGCCATGCGAGGCTGGTTGCTGATCAGCGCCATTTCGCCGACGCATTCCCCCGGACCCAGTTCGGATAAGGTCTGGGATTCTCCGTTCTGCTCCAGCACGATCGCGATGCGTCCGCGGTCGATCAGGTAGGCGCACTGACCGATTTCGCCTTCGCGAAACAGCACTTCATCAGCCGCGATAATCTTGTGAAACTGTTTCATCGCGTTCCAGGTTCCATCTCGGCAAAGGGCTGCAACAACCATGCCGCCATTGCGCCAGTCCTAGGCTCAACGGCGCGTTTCAGATTCTAGACTATACGCCTGAAGAATCCGCAGCATCAGGGCCTCGGGCTGTCATCTGAGTCGAGCAGTTCGTCGAGGCTGTCCTGCAAGACGGGCCGCCAGGGGTCCGCGGCCGCCAGAGTCTCAAGCTGACGGCGCAGCAAAGTCGTGGCCTGGGCGATCTGCCCGTTGCCCGCCAGCGCCAGGGCCAGGTTGTTCACCACGGCGGCAGACTGCGGCAGGCGGTGATGCAGATCCTGATACACGCGGGTGGCGGCGTCGAAGCGTTTCAGCTTGAGCAGCGCGTTGCCCAGGCCAAATCGAACCGCGACCGCATCCGGCCAGCGTTCCAGCCCGGCCTGATAGGCGGCCAGTGCGGTCTGGGCAAACCCCTCCTCGGCCGCCGCTGTTGTGGCCAGAAAGTCTTGCAGCAACAGGGGGGCAGGAAGTCGTTCAGGTGCGGTAATCACGGCCGCCCAGGTGTCGGCGCGGGACCATTGGCGGGCAAAGCGGGCATACGGTACCCGCAAATAGGCACGGCGACCCGAATGCAGGGTCACGGCCTCTTGATCCATACCGATCACGACCGCGTAGTGCCAGACCGGAAACCAGCGCAGGCCCAGATTCAGCATGACCAGTACCGGCTGCCCTGCCTGCAGGCTGTCTCGAAGGGCGGGGGCGGTTCCCGGAAGTCGGTAGGCCAGCCGACCAAAGGCGCGCGGAGCCGCCAGCATCTCGGTGGTCACACTGCCGCGGCGTTGCGGAAGGTATACCCGTGAGATCAGCGCATCGGGGTGCACCTCCACGCCACTGGCATTGAGCACCATGGCCAGGGCCGCCGGGCCGCACTGGAACTGGCTTTGCGCCCAGAATGGTACATCGCTCAGGTGCAGCGGCTGCGGGGAGGTGAATGCCGGCCCGGGGCTGGTAGGGAGCAGGCTGCAGCCGCTCAAACACAGGCCAAGCAGCAGCCCCCAGCGCAGCGGCAAGGACAACTAGAACGCCGTGAAGATATTGGTCACTCCGACCAGTTCCAGAACCAGCAGGACGATGAAAACCACGCCAACGATCGAGACCACGCCGGCTCCGGCCGGCATGTTCGCCAGGCGTGCGTTGAGGGTGGCGATCTCGCTGGTGGACAGGTTCTGCAGTCGCTGCTCGACGGCTTCCGGGCTGACGCCGAGCGCCACGAATGCCGCACGCACGTCCTGCCGATCCATCTGTTCGAGCACAACAGCTTGCGCGTTGCGCTCCTGCGGGGCGTTGTTGGCAAAGGCCTGGGTGCTGACCGCGCCAGCGTGGCTGAGCAGCGGCAAACCCGACAGACTCAGGCTGACGAGTCCAACAACAAAAGATCGGCAATACTGGCGCATGAAAAGTTCCCGAATGATGGCGAAACCATAAGTTTACGCGAAAGCCGCCGGCGCATCTTTGGCAGGGCAGGCGATTTGGTTAAGATTCCGCTTCAGTCATTGCGGGAGGAGGCATCCATGTCGGCCGATTTCTTTCAGGCCAGTTTGATCAATCTGGGCATCAATCTGCTGTATACGCTGGTGGCGCTGTTTCTGGGCGTGCAAGCCCTGCTGTTTATCGACCGCAAGCTGATGAAGGAAATCAGTTTCGAGGAGGAACTGAAGAAGGGCAATCTGGCTGTATCGATCTTCGCCTCGTCGATCCTGCTGTTCGTCGCCCTGATTGTGACTTTCGGCTTCAAGGGCTGATGCGCAAACGCCGCAGAACCCGGTTCGGTGGGGGCTGGCTCGTCCTGCTGCTGGTGCTGTCGGCGATTCACGGGCTCAGTGTTGAACTGATTCGCTGGTTCAGCGGTGTCCTGCCTCAGGCCGATCCGCAATGGGCTGTGGTCGATGATGCGCTGCGCCAGTTTGGCCTGGAGCAGTCCCTGGTTGCCGGTCAGGGTACGGTGCAACTGGTCCGTACCGGGGCAAGCATCGACTCAATGAGTCTGCTGGGTCCGGGCGTCGCCGGCGCACCCTCGGGCAGCGGCTACTACACTTTCGATGTTGCCGGCGAAAGCCAGGCCACGGCCAGCGCGATGGGGGTGGATCGAGCACATCACATCGTAAACGCGTATCTGGTGGGGTTCATGCCGTTTGCAACGGACAACCTGTGGGTACCCCTGCTCACCCTGGCCCAGCGCAAGCGCTATCAGTACGATCATCTGCAGTACTGGGGCGCCCAGGATGTCTGGCAGACCAGCGCTCAGGCTTTCGTGCGGACCCGGGGTGACTGCGAGGATCATGCCCTGGCTCTGGCGGACTGGCTGATCGGTCTGGGCGAGGATGCGCGGGTCGTGGTCGGCCATCATCGTAACACCGGTCACGCCTGGGTCGTGCTGTTCAAACAGGGCCAGGAGTACCTGTTCGAGGCCACCCAGAAGCAGGGCCTGCAGGCCCAGCTCAAGTATCCCCTGGCGGCCTTGATGACGGATTACCGGCCCAGGTTCATGTTCAATCGCGACAGCTTCTGGACCAACACCGGCAGCAGTTACACCACCAGCTATGGCTCCAAGGCCTGGGTCCGCAAAAGCCGGTATCGCCCTCAGGGAGCCCTGTAGGCCCGCGTTTCCGGACCCGTTCGGGACAGGTTTTCACCGCCAACAGCTGAAAGCGGCACGCATTTTGCCGTGAGCCGTCATGATCGGCGGGGTAGGGGTGGACCGGGTATGCGGGAGGTGAAGGAACTTCGGGGGCTGAGTGTGGCGCTGCTGCTGGCGATGGCCACCGCTGCGGCTGAGTCGCCGCAGGTCTTGCCAGATCTGCTGGTCACCGGTTCGCGCTTGCAGACCTCGGCTGATGGGATGCCGGTCACCGTACTGGACCGGCAGACTCTGCTGGATTCAGGCCATACCAGCCTGGGCAGCCTGCTCCAAAGCCTGGCTTTCATGAGCGGCGCGCCATTGGGAACCAGCGTCAATCTACGGGGGCAGGGGGGTGGGGTCTCGCGCGGTATCGAAACCCTGGAGCTGCGCGGCCTGGGCGCCGAGCGGACCCTGGTCCTGGTCAATGGCCGGCGTTTCCTGCCCGGTGGGAACGGCGTGGCCGGGCTGATCGATCTGGCGATGATCCCCATGGGCATGGTGGAGCGGGTTGAGATTCTCAAGGCCGGGGCCTCGGTACAATATGGCGCGGACGCGGTGGCCGGGGTGGTCAATATCATCACCCGTAGCCGCTTCGAGGGTCTGGAGCTGCGTGCCCATGGCGGTGTCAGTGATCGCCATGACGGCGCGGTGACGGATCTTTCCGTCGTGTTCGGCGACGACAGCGCCAGGGGCTATGTGTTGCTGGGCGCCCATCTATTCGATCAGGCTGCGGTGTCCAAGGGTGCGCGGGATTTCTCCCGCCAACTGCTGGGCGTGGACGGGCCGGCGAATATGCCGGTGCCTGACGGCAGTTCCGCTCCGCCGCAAGGTCAGTTTCGGACTTCCCGTGGCCACCTGACCCTGATCAACGGGCGCGATGGCCACTCCCCGGATGACTTTCGCCCGTTCATTGACCAGGGGCCCGACACGGATCGCTACAACTTCAATCCGTTTGAAGATCTGCGTCAGGAGGCCCGTCGCCTGTCCGTTTTCGGCCGGATGCGGCAGCGTCTCAAGCCGAGGCTGAACCTGTTTGCCGAAGTCCAGTGGCAACAGCGCGATTCGCTTACCCGTCTGGCCCCCTTGCCCTTGTTCACCCGCCGGCTTGAGGGTGTGTCGGTCGTCGCCCAGAACGTTTTCAATCCCTTCGCCGAAGACCTGGCCGATGTCCGACGCCGCTTGGTGGAAAGCGGCCCGCGTCGTTTCATCCAGGCCAGCCAGGCCTGGCGTTTGCTGCTGGGACTCGATGGGCTCGTGGCCGATTGGCATTGGGATGTCAGTTGGGCGCTGGGGGAAAATCGCCTGACTCAGTGGCAGTCCGGTGATCTGCGTCGCGACCGACTGGCGCTGGCCCTGGGGCCGTCATGGCGGGCAGCGGATCAGCAGGTCTACTGTGGCGAGCCGGAACGCCTCGTTCCGGGCTGCGTGCCCCTGAATCTCTTCGCGGGGGGCGGATCGATCAGTACCCGAATGCTGGATTATGTCGCCGCCGGGACGCTGCGCGATACCGGTCGGAACCAGCAGTCGCTGGTCAATGCCAACCTGCGCGGAGAATGGCTGGATCTGCCTGCCGGTACAGTGCGTGTGGCGTTCGGCGGGGAGTACCGCGACGAGGCCGGAGGTGACGTGCCCGACCCGATGACCCAGGCTGGCAACACCACCGGGGCGGCTCGCCAGATTACCACCGGCGGCTTCAACAGCCAGGAGATTTATCTCGAACTCGGCGTGCCCCTATGGCGCGACCAGGGAGCCGCGCTGGACCTGGAACTGGGTGCGCGGCGGGTGCAATTCTCGCATTCCGCCGGGGCCACCGTGGCCGATGTCGCCTTGCGCTACCAGCCGGTACCACAACTGCTGCTGCGTGCAGCCTATGCGGATGCCTTTCGAGCACCGAATATCGCCGAGCTGTTTGGCGGAGTGACCGAATCGAATCCGGCCATTGATGACCCCTGCGCGGATTTCGACGCACTGACCGCAGCGCAGACAGCGCGCTGTGTGGACCAAGGCGTGCCGGCCGATGGCAGTTTTACTCAAACCGGCAACGAAACGCCGCAGCGCGGTGGCGGCAACCCGCTGCTGAGGCCGGAAGATTCGGCCATCTTCACCGCCGGGCTGAGCTGGCGCCCGCCAGCACTGAGAAATTTCTCTTTACAGCTGGATTACTACTCGATTCGCATTGATCAGGGAATTGCGGCCCTGGGGGCGCAGACCGTGTTACGGCAGTGCGTGGAGACCGGCGCGCCGCGTTTCTGCACCCGTATCGAACGCGATGGCTCCGGGGCGCTGCGTGTCGTGCGCAGTGCCTTGCAGAATCTTGCCAGCGAAACCGCGCGCGGCCTGGATCTGGAACTGCATCATGCTCAGGCGCTGACCAGCGGGCGTCTGCATCAGAGCCTGCGCCTGAGTCGGGTACTTCAGCGTGAGCTGCGCGCCTTTCCCGGGGCCGGGTCACTGGTCGGGGTCGGGTTCTACGATCCGGATAATTTCGGCGCCATTCCCCGTTGGAAAGGCAGCTATCGCCTGCACTGGCGGCTGGCGGAGCTGGATCTGGGTTACGCCCTGCAATGGATTGGCGCGCTGGCCGAGCGCGGGGGGGAGCTGTTCTCCGGCACCCGGCGCGCTGTGGCTGATCAGTTCTACCATGACCTTTCCCTGAGCTGGGACTGGCGGGAGAACGCGCGCCTGGTGCTGGGGATCGACAATCTGAGCGACCGGGCGCCGCCATTTCTGGCCAATGCGGATGTCGCCAATACCGATGTGTCGACCTATCGTCTGCTCGGGCGGCGCTATCGCATCGCGGTCGAACTGCGTTTCTGAGCGGGGGAGTGCCGGCCTCAGGCCACGATGCCGAACAATTCGCGCAGCACATAGCCGGTGGCGAAGGCCAGGCCGGCGGCAATGCCACCCGTCAACAGGGTGCGCAAGCCTGATAGCACGACCGGTTTGCCGAATACCAGGCTTTTGCCGGTGCCGATCGCAAAGAACATGATCGCGGCCAGGCCAGTGCTGAGAATGAATTTCTGCTGCATGTCCCAGCCCATGTGCAGAAACGGCAACAGCGGCACCGCGCCGACCAGCAGGAACGCGGCGAACGTCGTCGCGCCGCTCTTCCAGGGACTCAAGCCCTGGGCCTGGATGCCATACTCCTCGGCCAGCATCGTTTCCACCCAGAGCTCCTGATCATCGGTGATGGTTGTCACGATCTGCTCCAGGACCTCGCCGCTGAAGCCTTTCTGGGCGAAAATCTGGCGGATTTCTTCGCGTTCCCCGTCGGGCACGAGGTCGATATGCCGGCGTTCGATTTCGCGCACACTGTCGGCGAATTCGCGCTGGGCCTGAATCGCTTCGAAATTGCTGATCGCCATGCTGAAGCCATCGGCGAACAGATTGGCAAAGCCCAGCACCAGGGCGACGGAAGTGGAAAAGCCGGCACCCACCGATCCGGCCACGACCGCAAAGGTGGTGACGCAGCCATCGATTCCGCCGAGGACCGCATCGGACACGGTCTGATTGGAGGAGGGCTGGCCGAGGCGGGCGGCGATGGCTTCGGGGTGGTGGTCGGCGACCAGACGGGCGTGTTCTCGATGTTTCATCGGCTATTGGCGGCTGGTTTGAGCATGTTGGGTCAGGAACCGGTCCAGCTGATTCGCAAAAGCTTGCCGGTCCGCCTGGTTCAGCGCCGCGGGTCCGCCGCTCTGAATGCCGCTGGCCCGCAGGGTTTCGTGAAAATCGCGCAGGGTCAGACGGGCCTTGATGGTGTCGGCGGAGAACAATTCTCCGCGTGGATTGAGCGCATGGCCGCCGTGTTCGATCACCTCGGCGGCCAGGGGGATATCGCCGGTAATGACCAGATCGCCGGCGCGCAAGCGCCTGACAATTTCATTGTCGGCCACGTCAAAGCCGCTGGCGACCTGTACGGCGCGAATCCAGCGCGAGGCCGGGACCCGAACCGGCTGGTTGGCGATCAGGATCAGCTCGACTCCGACCCGTTCGGCCGCCCGGAACAGAATCTCCTTGACGACGCCGGGGCAGGCATCGGCATCGACCCAGATCTTGAGCGGCTCAGTCATCGTCCTGGCCGGGTTCAGGTTTCCAGTAGCGTTGCATTTCCACGAACAGGAAGGAGGCCGTCCAGGTGATCAGCACCAGGCCGGTCAGCGACTCGATGCCGGTCAGAAAGCGCAAGCCGCCCAGGGGCTGGACATCGCCGAAGCCCAGCGTGGTGAAGGTGGTGAACGAGAAATACACGCAATCCAGCAGGCTGCCGTCGAAATTGCCTTCCAGCCGTCCCCAGCCTTCGCGCTGGTGCATGAAGTAAAACGCACAGGCAAACAGCCAGATCTCCACGGTATGTGCGATCAGGGCTCCGAACACGCCGATGACCATGCGAAACCGATGCATGACCCGGATCGAGGGCATCAGCAGGGTCATGCGGTAGAGAAATTCATAATGGATGATCACCGCCAGCGCGACGACCAGGCAATTGACCAGGGCGTGACTGATCATGCGCGCCACGCCGGCGCTGTTGTGCTAGCTGCCATCGATGCGCCCTCCAGCGCGGGTCCGACTATCGGGAAAATTCCGTGGCCTGCTCCAGGCTGGCGATGGCCTGATCCGGCTCGGCGGGCTGTTGTGCCAGGACGGCCCGGGCATCACGCAGACCCTGATTGTAATAATAGGCGCCGAGTTCCGCGGAGAAAAACTCCAGCAGCAGTTCGGCATCGAACTGGCCGATCTCCTGATTGAGTTCCTCGCTGAAATGCAGC
The DNA here is from genome assembly GCA_041624435.1 of Oceanococcus sp. Lineage (GTDB taxonomy): Bacteria > Pseudomonadota > Gammaproteobacteria > Nevskiales > Oceanococcaceae > Oceanococcus. The sequence goes on from JBFJVB010000064.1 coordinate 11,197, forward strand.
TTGACCTTGTGCACCAGATAATCTTTTTCGTCGTGGGAAAAATCGATCTTTTGCATGGCAGCTCACCGGTGGCAGTGGACGACAGGTTGGCGTCCATAATGCACCACTGCGGTGGTTTCAGCCCAGTGCCGGCGAGGCCTGATGGTCTCGCCGGGGAGACGGAGGCGTTATCAGGCCGGTGTTTCGAGCAGGCCTTCGCGTTCGATGAAGGCCACAACCTGCTCCAGCCCGGTGCCGGATTTCAGATCCGTCATCACAAACGGGCGCTCACCGCGCATGCGTCGGGCATCGTGTTCCATCACCTCCAGTGATGCGCCTACGTGGGGGGCCAGGTCGGTCTTGTTGATCACCAGCAGATCCGACTTGGTGATGCCCGGGCCGCCCTTGCGCGGGATCTTCTCACCGCCGGAGACGTCGATCACGTAAATTGTCAGGTCGGACAGTTCCGGCGAAAAGGTTGCGGCCAGATTGTCGCCGCCGGATTCGATGAAGATCAGCTCCAGCTGGGCAAAGCGTTGCTGCATTCGCGCCACCGCTTCCAGATTGATCGATGCATCCTCGCGAATGGCGGTGTGCGGGCAGCCGCCGGTTTCCACCCCCATGATGCGCTCTGCCGGCAGGGCGCCGGCGGCGACCAGCAGGCGTTCGTCCTCGCGGGTATAGATGTCATTGGTGATCACCGCCAGCTCATGGCGCGCGCGCATCTGTTTGCACAGGGCTTCCACCAGGGTGGTCTTGCCGGAGCCGACCGGGCCGCCGACGCCTACGCGCAATGGCTCGGTTCGTGTGGTGGACGGGGCTGGGTTGGTTTGCATCGGGACTTAACTCCGGAACAGTCGTGAATACTGGATTTCGTGGTGACAGCTGGCCAGGGCGAATCCGGGTGCCTGGGTGCTCAGATCCGCATCTTCGAGATCCGCCGCCTGATCGGCCACGGCCGCAATGCGGGCGCGCAAATTCTGCAATAAGCGCTGACCCGCTGCCTGACCCAGCGGTACCAGCTTGAGTGCCGCCATCATCTGATTTTCCGCCCAGGCGAACAGATAGGCGCGCAGGCCGGCGGCGGCCTGGATGTCCCAGCACACGCAGGCCCAGGCATGGGCGGCCACAAAGCTCGGTGGATCGAAGCCTGGCGGCAGGGGCTGATCCAGGCTGTCCAGCCAGCGTGCGGCGGAGTAGCCCATCTGCCGCGCTTCTGCGAGCAATTCCGCGGACTCGCGGGTGGCAAAATAGTCCTGGTTCCAGCGCTGGGCCAACGGCCAATTCCGACTGCTCAGCGCCGCGTTCAGGCGCAGCCACAGCGGCGCTTCGTAGCGGCCGACCACCAGCTCCAGGCATTCGCCGATCCAGCGCTGCGCGCTGCTGGCATCGCTCACCAGGCCGCCTTCGACGGCGCTTTCCAGACCTTGGGAATAGCTGAACGCCCCGACCGGCAGACTGGGGCTGGAGAGCTGGAGCAGGGCCAGCAAAGGATCGACCGGGTCGGATGAATTCATGCGTGGTCGTGGTGATGATGGGCGGCGCGGGACAATTCCTCACCGACGCTGCCACCGCTGTCATCGTGATCGTGCCGATGGCCACCGCCGTAGGCGCCGGCTTCCGGTTCGAAAGGAGCCTCGATGTCGTGGACCACCAGGCCCAGCCGCTGCAGCATTTCCCGCAGCACCGGGTCGCGTTCCAGTTTCAGTTCCCCGGGCGCCAGTTCCAGCGCCACATGGCGGTTGCCCAGATGATAGGCGGCGCGCAGCAGTTCGAAATGCGGATTCTGCGCATCAGCCCGCGCCTGAACCCGATACAGCGGTTCGATCGCTGCACAGATGGCCACGCAGCTGCCGTCATCGGCCAGCAGCAGATCGCCACCGCGCAAGCTCTGGCCATCGCGGGTCAGGGTAAGGCCCACTTCCGTGCCATCGCGGGTGGTCGCGCGCAGTCGGCTGCGGCAGCGCTGGGCATAGGGCAGTACCAGTTGCCGGGGCGTGTCCTTGCCGACCAGGTCCGTTGGCGCGCGACGGGTGATGCGCAACATCAGAACAGGAAGTAGCGTTGGGCGAGTGGCAGCTCGGCAGCCGGTTCGCAGCTGAGCAACTCGCCATCCGCACGCACTTCGTAGGTTTCGGGGTCCACGCTGATCTGTGGCTGCAGGGTGTTGTGCACCATCTGGGCTTTGCTGACGCTGCGGCAGTTCTGCACGGCGACCAGCGGTTTTTGCAGGCCGTAACGCGCACCGATGCCCGCATCCACCGCCGCCTGGGAAACGAAACTCAGGCAGGAGGGTGCACGGGCGCCGCCGTGGGCGCCGAACATCGGCCGGAAATGCACCGGCTGCGGGGTGGGAATGGAGGCATTGGGGTCCCCCATCGCGGCCGCGGCGATACTGCCACCCTTGAGGATCAGAAACGGCTTGGCGCCGAAGAACGCGGGTTTCCACAGCACCAGATCGGCCCATTTTCCGACCTCTACCGAGCCCACCTCGTGGGCGATGCCATGCGTCAGTGCCGGGTTGATGGTGTATTTGGCGATGTAGCGTTTGACCCGGAAATTGTCGTGCTGGGCTGGATCGCTTTCCAGCGGGCCGCGCTGGACCCGCATCTTGTGTGCGGTCTGCCAGGTGCGGCAGATGACTTCGCCGACCCGGCCCATGGCCTGACTGTCCGACGCGATCATCGAAAACGCACCCAGATCATGCAGGATGTCCTCGGCCGCGATCGTCTCCTTGCGAATCCGTGATTCAGCGAAGGCCACGTCCTCGGCGATGGCCGGGTCCAGGTGATGGCAGACCATCAGCATGTCCAGGTGCTCATCCAGCGTGTTGACCGTGTAAGGCCGGGTGGGATTGGTGGACGAGGGCAGCACATTGGCTTCGCCACAGACCTTGATGATGTCGGGCGCATGCCCGCCGCCGGCACCTTCGGTGTGATAGGTGTGAATGGTCCTGCCCTTGAAGGCGGCCACGGATTGCTCGACAAATCCGGATTCATTGAGCGTGTCCGTATGAATCGCCACCTGAGTGTCGGTTTCGTCGGCCACGCTCAGGCAGCAGTCAATCGCCGCCGGTGTCGTGCCCCAGTCCTCATGCAGCTTCAGGCCCAGAGCCCCGGCCACAATCTGTTCGCGCAGGGCTTCCGGGCGGCTGGCGTTGCCCTTGCCCAGGAAACCCAGATTCATCGGGTAGGCGTCAGCAGCCTGCAGCATGCGCTGCATATGCCACGGGCCCGGCGTGCAGGTGGTGGCGAAGGTGCCGGTCGCCGGCCCGGTGCCGCCACCGAGCATGGTGGTCACCCCGGACATCAGCGCTTCTTCGATCTGCTGGGGGCAGATGAAATGGATGTGGGAGTCGATTCCTCCGGCCGTGACGATATGCCCTTCGCCGGCGATGATTTCGGTGCCGGGGCCGATGACGATGGTCACCGCCGGCTGGATGTCGGGGTTGCCGGCCTTGCCGATGCCGCTGATCCGACCGTTCTTGATGCCGATATCGGCCTTGACGATACCCCAGTGGTCGATGATCAGGGCATTGGTGATTACCGTGTCGGCGCAGTCGGCGGTGACCCGCTGGGACTGGCCCATGCCATCACGAATGACCTTGCCGCCGCCGAATTTGACCTCTTCGCCGTACACCGTGTGGTCCTGTTCGACTTCGACTACCAGAGCGGTATCGCCCAGGCGCAAGCGGTCGCCGACGGTGGGGCCATACATCTCGGCATAGGCCTGACGGTTGATGCGCTGGCTCATGAGGGCTCCCCTGCGGCGTCCAGGGCGCCGGAGACCTGGGCATTGAAGCCCCAGACGATCCGGTCCCCGCTCAGGGCTACGAGTTCGACCGTGCGCTGCTGGCCGGGTTCGAAGCGGACCGCGGTTCCGGCGGCGATGTTCAGGCGAAAGCCGCGGGTGGCGGCACGATCGAAGTCCAGGGCCGGATTGGTTTCGAAAAAGTGATAATGCGAGCCCACCTGGACGGGTCGGTCGCCGGTATTGGCCACCGTCACGCGCAAGCATTCACGTCCGGCGTTGAGTTCCAGATCGCCCGAGGCGACCATCAGTTCGCCAGGAATCATGCGCTGGCCTCCTTGCTGGCGTCGGCCGGTGGAGCCGGGCCGATCGGGTTGTGGACGGTGACCAGTTTGGTGCCGTCAGGAAAAGTGGCTTCGACCTGGATGTCCGGGATCATCTCTGCGATGCCATCCATGACCTCGCCGGCGTGCAGCAAGCTGGTGCCGTAGCTCATCAGTTCGGCAACGCTTTGCCCATCACGCGCGCCTTCCAGTATCGCCGCACTGATATAGGCCACGGCTTCCGGGTAATTCAGGCGCAGCCCACGCGCCTTGCGGCGTTCGGCCAGCAGGGCTGCGGTAAACACCAGCAGCTTGTCTTTTTCCCGTGGGGTCAATTCCATAGTGTTCTCTCAACAGGTTCTAGATTCACAATTCAGGTGGCCCAGATTCGCGGGGCCACGGCCGCGCGGCCGCACAGCGCCGGTCGCAAACTCGCCCAGGCCTGTTGCAGCGCGGCGCGGACCGGTTCCGCTTCGCTGCCCAGGGCGCGAACCAGGAGCAGGCCGTTGTCCAGCTGGGTGACGCCCAGGCTGACGCCGGCGACGCTGATTGCCCGGCAGGCTGAGCGCAGCGACTCATCCTGGGGCAGGCCGATCGCCCACAGACAGCCGGCCACATGCTGACCACGCCAGCCAACCAGGGCCGGGCCCAAAGGGTCAGCGCCGCGGATCACAGCGCGCTCCGCCCAGAGCAGTTCGCCGTCGCGGTACAGTTCCAGATGCTGGCGCACCACACCGCGATCGAAGCGCTCGCCGGAAGCACGACGCCCGAGCACGGTGACATCCCAGGCGCAGGCGCGGGCCGACGCCGCACAATCCAGACGCAGGCGTTGCACCATGTCGGTGCCGGAGAAGTAGATCGACTCCTGTGGCAGCCATTCCAGCACGCTGTCTGCGGCCAGCTTCAGGTGGATGGTCTGACCGGCCTGCGCGCCGTTGCTGCGGTACCACTTCGCGGCGCCGGGGGTGGTCACCAGGGCTTGTGCCTGAGAGTCCAGGCTCAGGTCCAGCTTGAGCTGGTCGCCGCCCGCGACGCCACCGGGCGGGTGGATGATCATCAGCTCGGCGCTGCGCGGACCCTCGGGGTAGAGGGCTTTCTGAATCCGCAGTGGGCCATGATGGTGCGCGCGGACCAAACTGGTGCGGCCGGCCTGATAGGACAGGTGCAGGCGCAGCTCCGCCAGCCATTGGCGTGGCGCAAGTGGGGGGGGCAGCGAGGTCACTGAGGCAAACGAAGGGTGTGGCTTAGCGCTGGTTGGACTTGCTCGAGCCCAGGCGCCAGATCATCAGGGCAGCGGTGAGCACGGCCAGGCCGCCCAGAGCCAGTGCCAGCGGTCCGGGATGCCATTCACCTTGAGCAAACGCCCAGCCCCAGTGGCCCGAATGGGCATGAGCGGTGCCACTGCTGAGCAGGGCCAGGAAGGCTCCGGAAAACAGCTTGGATGGCAGTGAGAAACGGCTGAACATGGGCAAGGCCTCCGTAAGAATGCGTGCTGAAATCAAGCAACGACTATGCCATAAGCGCATCGGCCATGGCTCCCCACACAGCCGCAGAACTTGGCATGTCGGTTGCTTGTTCGTCAGTTCGACGCA
>JBFJVB010000065.1:0-16275 GCA_041624435.1 Oceanococcus sp.
ACCGAGATCGCGTTTCTGCTGGGCTTTTCCGATCAGAGCAATTTCAACCGGGCGTTCCGGCGCTGGACCGGCCAGTCGCCGCGAGCGTTTCGGGCGCAACGCTTGCTTGGAGAGCCGCCGGCTGCGGGCTGAGAGGCGGCGCTTTGGCCCAATCAGATGGATGGGCGGGTCAAGGCTGGCTGCATTTGAGTTTCTCTAAAAAAATCATGGCGTTGAAGAAGTTCTTTGAGAAGAGAGAGAGAACTTTTTAGAAAACCTTGAGAAAATCTTCCGAAATCCCTGAAGCGCCGCAAGCCTTCTGGCCGGCACTCTGTGGCCAGCTTATCGGCCGGTCGCACCGCGAACCCTGTCGATAAATCAACCATCGCACAGGAGATTTGCGCATGCGCACTACCACGAAGCTTTTCGTCGCAAGCTTGGGAATAATCACGTTGCTCGGAACAACAACGGCCAGCGCCGAGACCAGGGCGGCCAGCGCCCCGGATGGACCCCTGGGTATGGCCATTGCCCTGCAGGGTGACCATGCGCTGCTCAAGGTCATCGCCTCATCGGCTGAATCGATTGCGCCGGCCATTCGCCAGCAGATGGCGGGCGCATTGCCGCGCTATTCAAGCGTCGGCGAGTCGGATCCGGCGCAGCGTGCGAACAGCCGTGCCGAGCTGGCGGTACTGATGCCTGTGCATTGAGGGCGACCGCTCCCGTGCCAGCGATCGACCGGCTCAAGTATTCGGCCTCCACTGGCTTGGTTACACTAGGCTGCGTAGCCAGCGACCTGCTGGCAGGCAGCGGAAGTGAAATGGGCGCCAACAACAGCGAATCAGAACCGGTCCGGTGGCGCTTTGCGAATGCGCAATACAATGAGCGGACCCATGAGCTGATGGTTGGGGGCGCCGCGGTCGCGCTGGAGCCCAAACCCCTGGATGTGCTGCTCTGCCTGCTGCGTGCCGAGGGTGAGCTGGTCACCAAGGAAGAATTGTTTGACGTGGTGTGGTCCGGCCGGGTTGTCACCGACGGGGTGCTGTCACAGGCCATCTGGCGAATTCGTGAGGTGCTTGGTGATGTGGATCGTTCCATGTTGCGCACCGTGCACGGTTATGGCTATCGCCTGGATGTACCCATCGAGATTGAAGGCCGCGATGTGCCCGGCACGCGGCTGCAGCTTGAGGCCGGTCAATCCCTGCCCAATCTGCCGGACTGGATACTGGAGGAATGCCTGCAGACGCGGCCGGCGAATGAGCTGTGGCGAATTCGCGATGCGCATGGGGGGCAACGCCGGGTCCTGAAGCTGGCACTGGATGAACGCGCGCAGCGGGCCCTGAAGCGCGAAGTGACCCTGAACAAGGTGCTGCGCGCCGAACTGGGCGATGATGCGCCCCTGGCCCCGCTGCTGGACTGGCAGTTTGAGACCAGTCCGGCCTGGATCCAGATGCCCTGGTATGAACACGGCAGTCTGAGCGACTGGCTGCAGGCTCAGGGCGGGCCGGCCAGGATCGCATTGTCCCGCCGGCTGAGCATCGTGGCCGAGGCGGCAGAAGCACTGGCCCAGGCCCATGCCCTGGGGGTGATGCACAAGGACATCAAGCCCGGCAATTTGCTGGTGGCACAGGGCGGCCAGGAGCCTCGTCTGCTGCTGTGTGATTTTGGCAGCGGCACGGTCAAGAGTCGCGAGCGCCTGGATCAGGCCGGGGTAACGGTGATGGGGTTCACCAGAACCGTGCATGCCGACTCCTCGACCAGCGGCACGCCGGCCTACATGGCACCGGAAGTACTCAAGGGTGGGGTGTTTTCCGAGCAGTCGGATATCTACGCGCTGGGCATCTTGCTGTATCAGATGACGATCGGCGATCTGAACGAACCCTTGGCACCGGGCTGGGAAGAAGATGTTGCGGATCCCGGCCTGCGCGCGATCATCGCCGAGGCCTGTGCCGGCAAACCGGCCCGGCGCATTCCCTCCATGACGGCCCTGGCTGAGCGTATTCGGAACTGGAAAGCCGCAGCGGATGCGGTGACCGCCCCGGCGGGGCCACGGCTGCTGCCGAGCTGGAACCGGCGTATCGTTGCGGCTGCCTTGATCGCGCTGTGCGCGGCCCTGTGGCTGTGGACGCAGGGCCCATGGAGTCCGGCCGAATGGAACGCGGGTGATCCGGCGGCAGGGGCTTCAGCGCAATCGCCGCCACGGGTGGCGATCCTGGCCTTTGATCTGCTCGGCCTGGATGCACAGACTCAGACGGTCATGGGCGGCCTGCAGGACGCCCTGATCGCAGATCTGGCGGGTCTGGCGGGTTTTCGACTGGTGCAAGGCCACAATCTGGCGGCACTCGGGATGGTCGACGCCCCTACGGCGCAAATTGGTCAGGCCTTGAAGGCGGATCGCCTGATTCGCGGCTCCGTGCAGCAGGTGGGAGAGCAGTTGCGGGTCAATTTGCAGATTGTGAATGCCGCGCGTGGCGAGGCGGTCTGGGGGCAGTCGATTCAGGGCACCCGCAACAATCTGTTCGCCGTACAGACCGATATTGCCCAGGCCCTGGCGGCGGCCCTGGGTACGCAACTGTCTGCCGAGGTCGCCCAGGCCGTGAACAACGCGGCATACGAGGCCTACCTGGAGGCTTTGTCCATCTGGAAAAAAGGCGGCAGCGACGAGCAGGCCTTTGCGTCGAAAATCGATCAGGCGCTGGCGTTGGAGCCCAACTTCATCGATGCCCATGTGCTGGCCTTGCTGAAAGCGGCACGCGACTACTGGTTCTCCATGACCACGCGTGCTGCGGCCGAAGCGCGCATCGCCAGGCATCTGTCCGCGCTTGAAGGCCAGGAGACGCCGCCGGTCAAACTGGCCACCGCCCGCGCCGTCCGGCGGTATTACCTTGATCATGACCCGCGCGGTGGGGTCGAAATCCTGGCGCCGTTCCGCCGCCAGCTGCTGCGTAATTCCGAATCGGCCATGTTTTACGCCTACATGCTGCGCCGTATGGGCCGGACGGATGAGGCCTTCAGCATTCTTGACCAGGTGATCGATCAGGACCCGTCGGCCAGCGTGCCGGTGGAAACCAAAGCCGAACTGATGGCGTTTCTGGGCCGGGGCGGCGATGCCGTGGCCCTGCTGCGCGAGGCGTCAAGCCGCTTTGGCGCGCAGACTCGTTTCGCGATGAAGATTGCATCGTTCGGTTACCAGCTCACCGGCGATCTGCGCTTTGTGCGCTGGGGACGTCAGGCGATGGCCAAGGACGCTGAACACAGCGGCAAGCTCCACTTCGCCGACCTGGAAATTGCCCGCCGCCAGCAGGATCTGGAAACCATTCGGACACTGGCCAGAAATCTTGCGGGAGAGGACAAGACCAGCTCCGGTCACGGACGCATGCCTCAAGAACTGGGTGTGGCGCTGGCCTTGCGCGCGGGGCAGGGACCGGCTGAAGAAATCAACGCTTTGGCCCGAAGCGCGCTGGTCAAACTTCACAACTGGCGTCAGGAATCCGATAGCCACGCCAGACGCAGCACCATGGCCCTGACGCTGGCTCTGCTGGGTCGTGCCGACGAGGCGGTCGCGTTGAGCGCCGAGGTCGAAGCGGCCTATCCATTGGAGCGTGATCAGCTGGAGGCCGCGGATCGCCTGCTGGAAGCCGCCGCTATCCATGCCTTAATTGGAGATGAAACGGGCATGTTGCAACGGCTCGAATCGGTCAGCGCCTCAAGCTTCATCAGCATGAATCTATGTGCAATTCCCTACGAAATAGGGCATCAGGCCATCTGGCAAATCGCCGCTGCCCGTGCGTTTATCAGCGCGCAGTGCGAGCCGATCTGGGCGCGTAATCGCCGCGAGCTGCTCCCGGTACTGGCTGAACTGGAGGGAGAAGGGAGTACCTGATCAGGCTTCGTCCAAACCGAAGTCACCCTGCATTCCATGCTTGAGCAGGCGTTTGCGAAACTCGGCCTTGGCGGATTCATACAGCGCCATGTCCTGGCTGTTGGCCTGTTTGATCTGCTCCAGGAGTTCGCTGGGCACCTCTGCGACACCGCCTTGCTCCGGCAGGGCGCGATTTTTGTCCAGGCACTCCAATTGAATGCCCGTTTCTGCCGCAAACAACTCCAGGGACAACGGGTAGTACTCGCTGAGCCCGACGAAATACAGATTCTGGACCGATACGCCCTGAAGATAGGACGATTGCTCGTTGTGTAGCCGCGGGTTTTCCAGATAGGTTTCCAGCGGCATGTCCAAGCCATAGCGTTGCACCCGATGGTTGTAGTCCGAGATATAGCGTTTCACCGGATCCCTTAAAATGGCCACCCAGCGATCGGTGAAGCCGTCAAGCAGCTTGTGGTAATCGGCGTATTTGATATGGCCGCAATAGCTCAGCGTGCCGGAATCGCGCAGTACATCAGCCAGGGCATAAGGGGCATTCCCGTAGAGCGTCGACAGGACCAGCGGACTGGTTTCGGCCTCGCGCTCGGTGTAGTCGCAAACCACCCGGTCGCCAAATTTCTCCGCCAGCGCGACCCGAAACGAAGTTCCGCAGGTCTTGGGAACATGAATGAAGACAAACGGCTTGAGGCTGGTAGTCGATTCCGTTGAGGCATTCGCCCTCCATAGTCGGGGGCTACCGGACAGGTGACGGCCTGTTTCCCGCTCGCGCACGCCAACGACAACCCGATCAGGCAAGTTCAGCTTTGCCGAATCGAACTCGAAGGCACAGCGACCGGTGTCATCAGCACCGGCCTTGACCAGGCTGGCGCGAAACTCGTTGGCCATTCGGGAATCGACCAGTTGATTGTTGAAATACAGATCGACACAGGCGGGTTTTTCTACATTCTCGAATTTCGCCCAACCGGGTATGCGATCGGCGGTAATTTCTCCCAAACAGCCCTTCAAAATGAACTGCGAGGGGGGTAAGGGCTTTTTCGCCTTGTCCTTCAATCGAGCGGTAAATCGGCCGAAATGGTTGTAGCCGGAATCCACGATGAATTCGCTGTATTCGCGAGCCTGCGCCTGCGTTGCTTCCCTGCCCAGGAACTGCCCCAGCTCTCGCACGGCCTGCTCGCGCGCCATCAGGGCTTTTTCGTAACTCATGACCAGCAAGGGCGCCTGCTCTTTCCGGATGAATCTGAACAGCTGAGCATAGCGTCGGTTTGCTTCAGCCAGGGCGGACTTGAGGGCAATGCCTTCCTGGCGCCGGTAGGACGAGGCGACCCCGGTCACATCTCGGGTGACCACGATGAAATGCGGATTGCGCAGTGTCGATCTGATCTTGTCCAGGTATCTGAACGCTTCCGGGTATTTCCAGCCCCAGACCGCATGGCTTGCGTTGTTACGCCTGATTTTGGCGATGAGCTGGCGTTTGTCACTGAGCTGAAATTCGGGGTCTTCCGAGCTGTCGTCTGACAGATCGGTGCCCATGGGTATGCCCAGCAAACGAACCAGGCCGGCGCACATCGACGTGCCCCCTCTGGACACGCCCAGCACAACCACGGTTTTTGCGTCCGCATGAAGATCTGGCGCATTGATGACATGGCACACCCGGGAAGATTCGGTCTGCTCCGTGTCAATCTGGCCAATGTCGTCGCGGTTGATCCCTGGGCGTGAGCTGGGGTGCATCAGCTCCAGGGGGCTGCCTTGCAACTCGGTCCGGGATTGGTCCCGGGCCACGGCAAATAACCGCAGCTGATTGGCGCCGCGCTGGAGTCTGGGCAGAATTTCGCGTTCTCCGAAGAGAAAGCCGCAGGTCCCCTTGCCATACTTGCCCTGACGAGCGGCAAACGGGCGCCAATCGGCGGCCAGCTTCCGGGCGGCAATCTCCCCGTTGATCATCAGCATGACTTCAACCGGCGCTTCGCCAGCCGAATTGGCTGCCCAGCCACGCACCATTCTGGCCGAGGCATAGCCGATCATGCCGTGGAGGTGTTCTTCGGTTCGCGATGAGGAACGGCGAAGTAGGGAATTCTGCAAGTATTCGGCAATCAAGATAAGCCGACCCGATGGTAGGAGGGAACAGGACAATCATTCACGCACAGCTTTACCGGGCCGGAGAATTCCCCGAGCCCGTGGCATGAATCGATACGATGGTCAAATTGTACTATACAAGCCGAGCGCTGATTCTGCCGTGATCGCAACATCACATCCCGCCACGGCCTGCGATCAGTCAATCAGGCCGTTGTATCGATACAGCGCACGTTCGTGCGGTGTCAGCGGTTTGGCCGGCAAGCCCGGTGGAGACAGCGATTGGCTCCAGGCAGACAGCTGTCCTTCCAGATCGGCCACGATGTCCGGATAGGTGTCGCTGACATCCATCAACTCGCCGCCGGTGCTCTGATGGTCAAACAACAGGGTTTTTTCGTTGCCCAGGCGGATGAGCTTCCAGCGCTGGGTGCGAATCGCACTTTGGGTGACCCAGCGCCAGTAGAGTGTTTCATGCGCGGGCTGAGGATCGGGGGCGGATAGAATGGGAATCAGATCAACCCCTTCGGTGGCGCCCAGCTCAGTGACGCCGGCCTGCACCAGGGCGGTTCTGGCCACGTCCAGGGAACTGAGGGGGAAGTCGTAGACCTGGCCGCCAGGCACAGTCCCCGGCCAGGCGAGCACAAAGGGGACGCGAATGCCACCGTCAGTCAACATACCTTTTTCGCCCACCAACGGATCATTGAGCGATCCATCCCAATCGGGCGGTATCACCGGGGCGCCATTGTCCCCAATGAAGAAAATCAAGGTTTCCTGAGTCAGATTCAGCGTTTCCAGGGCCTGGCGGATCGCGCCGACGCCACGGTCAATGGCAAATATCATGGCCAGCCCGAGGCGACGTTTCTCATCGGCTTCGTCCGCGAAATGTGCCTGATCCGCTTGCGGCGCCTCCAATGGCACATGAGGGGCGAAATACGGCAGATACAAGAAGAACGGCTTCTGAGCATGACGCTTGATAAAGCTGACCGCCCAGTCGGTCGCAACGTCGACTCTGAACCGATTGTCTTCAACCCGCTGGGGCGGATTGTTAACCGGAGTTCCGTTGGTGTCGTGCGAGGCCGTGAAGAAATTCAGATAGCCTTCGAAATACTCGTCGAAGCCCTGGCCCAGAGCAAAATAATCCTGCGGATTGGCCCCGGCCGGAACATTGTGGCGGTTGCTGTCCTGGATGCCCAGATGCCATTTTCCGGCCATGCCGGATACATAGCCGCGCGTTTTCAAATGCTCCGCGATGGTGACTTGCTCCGGTGTGAGCGGGCCATTTTCGTTGTTCTCCAGACCAAAACGGCCCTGGTAAACGCCGGTCAGCAGCCCCGCCCGAGACGGTACACATTGCGGCGCAGTGACATACCCGTTTGTCGCCAGCACGCCCTCGCCGGCGAGCTGGTCAATGTTCGGTGTCAGGACTTCATCTCGAACCTTCTGTGCACCCAGATCAGCATAGCCATGATCATCCGTGAAAATGACCACGATATTCGGTGGCCTTTTCTGCGCAGGGGCCGGATTTTCAGGCGCGGGAGCTGCAGGATCAGGTGCGGCCAGCTCCGGGCTGGCTGTCGGGGAGGCGGGTTGCTGCTGGGCGGGATTGCTCTCGCCGCCCATCTGGCAGCCCGAAAAAAACAGGACCGTGGCGGTAGCCAATGCCAGGATTGGCAATTCTTCAGGGCCGCCGCTGGGACCGTCAGCGCGTTTTGACATTCATGTGCCTGCGATAGGGCAGAAACCGTGAAGGGTTCTGGTTTGAGTAAGTCGGCCGACGCCGTGTCGCCGCATGGGTCACGAAAACCAACGACGGGGATTTTATCAGCGCGAAAGCAGACACTGATAATGCCACACCGATACAGCTGGTAGAGCCGAATCATGGAAGCAACAACGGCCAGGCCTGGTGGCCGCGGGACCGAGCCGCGGACAGGTCTAGCTGTGCATCCGGAAAACAGTGGCAGGTGCTTCTGGGCCAGGATCATTGTGTGCCAGGGGCGCGGTATCGAGCGTGTTTGCCAAGCTCGTCCGAATCCTGACAAACCGGCCATCGGCCCATACCAGGCGCCGGAAACCAGCCTTGGCTCGGGCGGCTCGCTCGGGCTGTGAGCAGCGGCCCGCGGGAGAACCGTTTTGCGCCTCGGCGGGTTGGCCCCGACCTAGGAGCGGCGCTCCACCACCTTGCGTTTGCCCTTTACACAGGCGGCCATCGCCTTGATGCCCTCGGCTTCGAAGGCATCCACGCGGATCACGTCATACAAGGCGCTCAAGGCCTGCAGCAAGAGTTCACGCTCATCCTGGCTGACGATGCCCTGGGCCACGGCCCAGTCCACCAGTTCCTCACGTTGATGGCCCATCAGCAGGGCGATGCCGTCCAGTTCATCCGGATCCTTGCTGCGAATCGCCGCATGCAGTCGGTCTCGCAGCGGGCGCGATTCATTGGCCAGCCGATAGGTCTCGAGCACCCGACCCAGTGAATCGTCCGCCTTGTCGCTGAGATAAACCCCTTGCACCAGACGTTCACGCAAGGGGGTGTCTTTGACGATGCTCATGGCCACCTGGGTGCCGAGTCCATCGTCCGGCTTGCGCAGGCCGATGGCTCCCAGTGGAAAGACCAGCAGCCGGAGCGGCCAGCGCAGCAGCTTGACCGGAAAATTGTCGATCAGGGCCCGCATCTGCTCCTGCAACTCGTGCAGGGCCATCTGCAGGCTCCATTCCACCAAGGGCCGATGCGCTTCGGGGTAGCCTTCAGAATGCCATTGCTTGATCACGGCCGAGGCGTAATACAGTTGCACCAGACAATCGGCCATCCTGCCGGACAGTCGCTGGCGCGCCTTGAGTCCGCCACCGATGCTCAGCAGGGTCACGTCGGTCAACATCGCAAACGCGGCCGAAAAGCGATTGAGCTGGCGATAATAGCGGCCGATACCACCCTGCTGCGGCGCCCTGGTCAGCAGGCCATGACTCAGGCCCAGCACCAGCGCATGCAAGGCATTGCCGCTGGTATGCGCCATGTGCCGGAAGAACACGCCGTCAAACTGGGCCACGGCCTGGTCCTGATCCTCCATGCCGGCGGCTTCGATTTCCTCGACGATGAAGGGGTGGCAGCGGATCGCGCCCTGGCCGAACACCATCAGACTGCGGGTCAGGATATTGGCTCCTTCCACGGTGATGGCGATCGGCACGGCCTGATAGGTGCGGGCCATGAAATTGCGCGGTCCGCTGATCACGCCGCGTCCGGCCACCACGTCCATCGCGTGATTGACCACCTCCCGCATCAAATCCGTATTGCGGTACTTCAGTACCGCCGAGGGCACGGCGGGCCGCACGCCACGATCCAGCATCGCGGCGGTGAGCTTGCGCGCCGCGTCCATCATGTAGGTGTAGCCGGCGATCGGCTCCAGGGCTTCCTGTACGCCTTCGAACTGGCTGATCGAACGGCCGAATTGTTCGCGCACGCTGGCATAGGATCCGGTGGTAAGGCAGGCCATCTTGCCGGCCGCGCTGGCCAGGGCCGGCAGCGAAATCGATCGGCCGATCGACAGGCATTCCAGCAGCATGGTCCAGCCTTTGCCGAGCATGTCCTGGCCGCCAATCACCTGGTCCATGGGGATGAACACTTCGGTACCCCAGGTCGGACCATTCATGAAGGCGGTGTTCATTGGCAGATGTCGGGTGCCGCTGTTCACCCCCGGCAAATCACTGGGTACCAGCACACAGGTGACGCCAACATCGTCGTCAGCTCCGAGCAGGCCGTCGGGGTCATGCACCTTGATCGCCAGCCCGATCAAGCTCGCCACCGGCGCCAGGGTGATGTAACGCTTGTTCCAGGTCACTTTCAGACCGAGGACCTCTTCGCCCTCCCATTGCCCCCGACAGACGATGCCTTTGTCCGGGATGGCCCCGGCGTCCGAGCCGGCAATCGGTGAGGTCAGTGCGAAACAGGGAATTTCCTGGCCGGAACTCAACAGCGGCAGGTAATGCTGCTTTTGCGCCTCGGTGCCGTATTCCATCAGCAGCTCACCCGGCCCCAGCGAATTCGGCACCATGACGGTGACCGCCACCGACACACTGCGGGTGGAGATTTTCATCACGATCTCCGAATGCGCCGCATGGGAAAAGCCCTTGCCGCCGAAGGACTTGGGAATCATCAGGCCGAAGAAGCCCTGCTCGCGGATATAGGCCCAGACGTCCTCCGGCAAATCAAAGGTTTCGTGCGTGATCGCCCAGTCGTCGACCATGGCGCAGAGAGTTTCCACCGGTCCGTCCAGGAAGGCCTGTTCCTCGGCGCTCAGGGTGAAATGCCTGGAGCCCAGCAGCCGCGGCCAGTGCGGGCGTCCGGAAAACAGGTCCGCATCCCAATCCAGACTGCCGGATTTCAGGGCTTCGGCTTCGGTGTCGGAGAGCTGGGGCAGCATGCCGCGCACCCAGCCCAGCAGGGGTTTGCTGAGATAGGTGCGGCGCAAGGCGCTGGGCAGCAGCACGAAGAACAGCGCCCCCAACAGGATCAGGCCAATGACCGTCGACAAGTTCCAGCCATACAGGCCGATTCCGAGTACCGCGGCGATGCTCAGGATCACCGCACTGAGCTTTCCGCTCACCCGGCAGTACAGCAGGATCAAACTGGTTAATAGCAGAAGCATCAGGGTCATGGCGCTATCTCCATAGGGTGAAACCGGTGAAAAAAGTCCGGTGCCTACCATATACCTTCAGGCGCGGCAGGGGCAGTGGGAGTTCTACCTATGCTTTGAAAGTGCAACTGCGCCGCCCTGGGCGAAATCCGCCCGCCGGCAAAAGCTCGACAGATTTTTCCCGGTGCCGGGCGGGACCCGACTCAGGGTCGACGCCGGTTCACAATGGCGATCCAGCCTGCGCCCAGCGTCATCAGCGCGAGTGCAAACCAGGTCAGGGCATAACCCAGGTGCGCGTTGCGAAACCGGGTCACGGTCAGGCCCGCGATCGGCCAGGGCGCCGCGTTTGGGTCCGGTAAGGCATCGACGAAGTAGGGCGCAAGTTCCGCCGCCGGCAGACCTCGGGCCGCGCCGATCGCGGCCACGTCCCGCGAGTACCAGCGATCCTGCGCGGGGCGATTGGGCTGCAGGGTGCGTCCGTGAGGCTCAGTGAGTCGCAACAGGCCCGACACCAGGACCGGTTCCTCGGGCGCATGACGGGTATGCGGCAGCCGATGGGCGGGATCGACAAAGCCGCGATTGACCAGCACCAGGCTGCCGTCGGGACGAGCCAGCGGGGTGAGCACCCAGTAGCCTGAACCGTGCCGGGTCATGGCCTGCACCAGGGTTTCCTTGCCGTGGAGAAACTGACCCGTCAGCTTCACGGGCTGGTAGACATGCTGCGAGCCGATGTCTGGCCAGTGGGCGCGGCCGGGTGCGCTTACCGGCGGCCTGGCCAGCTGGGCCTCGACCTGGGCGATCAGTGCCAGCTTCCAGGTCCGCCGCTCCAGCTGCCAGACGCCCAGGGCGGTAAAGCCGAACGTCAACACCAGCAGGAGCATGGCCAGCAGCAGCTGGCGTTTGCCGGGCCGCATTCAGGGCATATTGCGGACTTCGCTGGCCGTCGGTTGCGGATGGGTGTTGTCCCGCAGGTGGAACATGATCCACATCGAACCCACCAGCATGATCAGGATCAGCGTGGCGGTGAACAGAAAGGACATCAGATTCCAGCCGTCCTCGGCCTTGGCGTCCATGTGCAGGAAATAGATCACATGGACCACGATCTGCATCGCACCCAGCGCCAGGATGATGGCGATCGTGACGGTTTTGCTGTCCAGCGCACTGCTCATCACCAGCCAGAAGGGGATGGCGGTCAGGACGACCGAGAGGATGAAGCCGGTCAGGTAGCCGCGCAGCGTTGCCGGGGCGTGATCGTGACCGTGCAGAGATTCGGCGTGTTCGCCACTCATCGCAGAACTCCCATCAGATAAACGAAGGTGAAGACCCCGATCCAGACCACGTCCAGGAAGTGCCAGAACAGGCTCAGGCAGCTGACCCGACGCCACATCACCGCATCGACGCCGCGTTTTTGCAGCTGCACCATCAGGGTCACCAGCCAGATGATGCCGAAAGTCACGTGCAGTCCATGGCAGCCCACCAGGGCGAAAAAGCTGGACAAGAAGGCGCTGCGTCCCGGGCCGGCGTCGATATGGATCAGATGAGCGAATTCGTAGAGTTCGATGCCGATGAACCCGGCGCCGAGCAGGCCGGTGATGACGAACCACATCTGCATCGCCCGCACGTTCTTGCGCTGCATTTCGATCATCACCATGCCGTAGGTGATCGACGACAGCAGCAACAGCGCCGTGTTGACCGCGATCAGACGCAGATCGAACAGCTCGGCCGGTCCCGGACCACCCGCGTAATTCGCCCCCAGCACGCCATAGCAGGCGAACAGGATGGCGAAGATCAGGCTGTCGTTCATCAGGTACAGCCAGAACCCCAGCATGCTGCCGTTCTCGACGTGATGCTCTTCGCGCAGATAGAACTCGGGTGTGGTCGCCGTGCCTTGATTCGCGCTCATGCCTGGGCTCCTGCCGCGGCCAGTTGCTGGGTGCGCTCAGCCTCGATGCGGGCCACCTCTTCGGCCGGGATGTGGTAGTCGCGGTCAGTGTTGAAGGTATGCACGATGGAGCCGATCACCAGCAGCACGAAGGACGCAATCACCATCCACCAGATGTGCCAGATCAAGCCGAAGCCGCAAATCGTGGCGATGGCCGAGAGCACCATGCCGGCGGCGGTGTTCTTCGGCATGTGGATGGGGATGAAGCCCTGGGTTGGACGCTCATAACCGCGTTTTTTCATGTCCCACCAGGCATCCTGTTCGTGGACCACCGGCGTGAAGGCAAAATTGTAGGGCGGGGGGGGCGATGACGTGGACCATTCCAGGGTGCGGGCATTCCAGGGATCGCCGGTATGGTCGCGCAGTTCCTCGCGCTTGCGGAAGCTGACATAGATCTGCATGAAGAAGGCGGCGATGCCACCGGCAATCAGGAAGGCCCCGACCATCGCGATCTCGAACCAGATCTGCAGCGACGGGTCATCGAAATGGCTCATGCGTCGCGACACGCCCATCAGGCCCAGGATGTACAAGGGGGTGAAGGCGACCCAGTAACCGACCAGCCACAGCCAGAAACTGACCTTGCCCCAGAATTCCTCGAGCCGGAAGCCGGTGACCTTGGGGAACCAGAAATTGAAGCCGGCGAAGAAGCCGAACACCACGCCACCGATGATCACGTTATGAAAATGCGCGATCAGGAACAGGCTGTTATGTAGCAGGAAATCCACCGGTGGAATGGCCAGCATCACGCCGGTCATCCCGCCCACGGTGAAGGTGACCATGAACGCCAGGGTCCACATCATCGGCAGTGTCATGCGAATGCGGCCGCGGTACATCGTGAACAGCCAGTTGAACAGCTTGGCCCCGGTCGGTATCGAGATGATCATCGTCGCCAGGCCGAAAAAGGCATTGACACTGGCCCCTGAGCCCATGGTGAAAAAGTGATGCAGCCAGACCAGATAGGACAGGATGGTGATCACGCAGGTCGCATACACCATCGAGGTGTAGCCGAACAGCGGCTTGCGCGAGAACGCCGGCACGACTTCGGAAAACACCCCGAAAATCGGCAGGATCAGGATATACACCTCGGGATGCCCCCAGATCCAGATGATGTTGATGTACATCATCGCGTTGCCGCCGCCATCGGCGGTAAAGAAATGCGTGCCCAGATAGCGGTCCATCGCCAGCAGGGCCAGGGCGGCAGTCAGCACCGGAAAGGCGGCCACGATCAGCACATTGGTGCACAGGGCCGTCCAGGTGAACACCGGCATCTTCATCAGGCGCATGCCGGGCGCGCGCATCTTGACAATGGTGACCAGGAAATTGATCCCGGTGAGCAGGGTGCCCACCCCGGCGATCTGCAAGGCCCAGATGTAATAGTCCACTCCCACGCCGGGACTGTGCTCGGCGCCCGACAGGGGGGGGTAAGCCAGCCAGCCGGTGGTGGCGAACTCACCCACGAACAGTGAGACCATGACCAGCGCGGCGCCGGCAGTGGACAGCCACAGGCTGAGGTTGTTCAGGAACGGAAAGGCGACGTCGCGGGCGCCGATCTGCAGCGGCACGATGATGTTCATCAGGCCGGCGATCATCGGCATCGCCACGAAGAAAATCATGATCATGCCGTGGGCAGTGAAGATCTGATCGTAATGATGCGGCGGCAAATAGCCCATGGAATCGCCAAACGCCACGGCCTGATGGGTGCGCATCATGATCGCGTCGGCGAACCCACGCAGCAGCATCACCAGGGCCAGAATGATGTACATCACCCCGATCTTCTTGTGATCGATACTGCAGAACCATTCGCGCCAGAGATAGCCCCACAGCTGTTGCTTGGTCACCCAGCCGAGCACGGCCATGCCGCCGATCGCGCTGCCGATGAAGGTGCCCAGCAGGATGGGGTCGTGCAGAAAGGCGAGTGAATCCAGGCTCAGGCGGCCAAACAGAAACTCGGCCAGTTCAGAGCGGTCTTGCGGTGCAGCGGTGGCCATGAACGCCTCCTTCAATGCTTGGCGGGGGCATGGCCGCCCGCGTCATGCGTCATCATTTCATCGACACACATCTTGTCCGGCGCCACGCACAGATTCAGGATGCGGTGATACAGATCAGGCGCAACGCTGGCATAGCGTTGCACCGGCGCCTTGATGCTGGGTTCCGCCAGCTGGGCATAGCTGACCAGGTTCAGCGTCTGGCCGGTGGTTCGTGCGTCGCTCAGCCATTGCTGAAAATCCTCGCTGCGCATGCCCTTGAAACGAAACCGCATGTCGGAATAGCCTTCGCCGCTGTAGTTGCCGGAGACCCCGTCGTAGTCGCCCGGTTCGTTGATCACCGCCTGAATCTGGGTTTCCATGCCCGGCATGCCATAGACCATGCCGGCCAGACTGGGGATGAACAGGGAATTCATCAGCCGCGGCGAAGTGATCTGGAAGCGGATGGGCACATCGACCGGAGCGGCCACCTCGTTGACCACGGCGATGCCCTGATCGGGGTAGATGAACAGCCACTTCCATTCCAGGGCGATGGCCTGAATCCGCAGTGGCTGCACATTCGCGGCCAACGGTTCGTCTGCCGAGATGCGTGACAGCGGGCGGAACGGATCCAGGGTGTGGGTGTTGATCCAGGTCATTGCCCCCAGGGCGATGATGATCAGCAACGGCGCCGCCCAGATATACAGCTCCAGGGTGGTGGAATGATCCCAGTCCGGGGTATAGGTTGCCTCGGTATTGGATTCCCGGTAACGCCACGCAAAGAACAGCGTCATGCCGATTACCGGCACCACGATGAGCAGCATCAGCCAGGTCGCGGCCACCAGTAGATCGCTCTGCTGGCGCGCCACATCGCCCGCCGGATTGAGCAACACCAGGTCGCAGCCCGCCAGCAGCGGCGCCCAGAATAGCGTCAGTGCGATTCCCTTCAATCTCGCCTTCATTCCCGGCGCTCCCCCCAATTCGTTCACAAACCTGGACGGCTGCTTAGCGATAGGTTGTATAGTTTCACCAAGAAGGATTCTTGCCTTCCCCAGACTTGATTTCTACAGGGGCGGAAAACACATGTCCAGTACGACCAGCTTGGCAGCGCCATCAGAGCCTGCCGGACACGCCACGCCGAACGAGATCGCAGTGGGTGTGATCATCGGGCGGGTGGGCGAATTTTTTGACTTTTTCGTCTTCGGAATCGCCACGGTACTGGTCTTTCCGGCGCTATTCTTCCCCTTCGCCAGTACCTACGATGGTCTGGTGTATTCCTTTGCGATTTTCTCGCTGGGATTTTTTGCCCGGCTATTGGGCGCGCTGATCTTTCGCATCGTCCACGACCGCTATGGGCGCGCGGCCAAACTGACCGGTGCGCTGCTATTGCTGGGCACGTCCACGGTCAGCATCGCCTTTTTGCCTGGGTATGAGCAGATCGGCGCTACCGCCATCGTGCTGCTCGCGGTCTTGCGAGTGGCCCAGGGTATCGCGGTGGGCGGCGCCTGGGATGGCCTGCCGTCCCTGCTGGCGGTCACTGCGCCCGAGGACCGGAGCGGCTGGTACGCGATGATCGCGCAGATTGGCGCCCCGATTGGTTTTGTCGTGGCCACCGGCTTGTTCGCCTATTTGTTCACCAGCGTCAGCGCCGAGGACTTCGTGGCCTGGGGCTGGCGCTTTGCATTCTTCACGGCGTTTGCGATCAATGTGGTCACGCTGTTTGCGCGCTTGCGCATGGCGGTCACCCCGGATTTCGAAGAGCTGTTCACCGCCAGCGAACTGACGCCCTCACCGGTGCCGGAGTTGCTGCGCGAA
>JBFJVB010000066.1:0-16080 GCA_041624435.1 Oceanococcus sp.
GGACGGCCGCGTCCCGAGCCGCCGCGTGGGGCGCGCTTGGGTCGGGTCGAAGGCGGCAAATCCCAGCGTTTGAGCCAGGCCGGATCCGGGTGGTCGGCGCTGAGCTTGTAGCCGATGTACTGCTCGATGTCCGGCAGCGAGTACACATAGCGTTCGCAGCAGAAGGAAATCGCGTCGCCATCGGCGCCGGCGCGTGCGGTCCTGCCGATACGATGGACATAATCCTCAGCATCCTGCGGCAGATCGTAGTTGATCACGTGGCTGACTGCGGGAATATGCAGGCCGCGCGCCGCGACATCGGTGGCCACCATCAGCGGGATGGTGTTGTCCTTGAAATCGCGCAACAGTTTTTCGCGCAGATTTTGCGGCACGTCGCCGGACAGGGCGCCTACTTTGTGTCCGGCCCGTTGCAATATGTCGGTGATATCTTCTGCCACCCGTTTGGTGTTGACAAAAATCATGGTGCGCAGCGGTTCGTGCATCTGGAGCAGATGCAGCAGCAGCCAGGGCTTATCCGTGCATTCCACATGATAGAGCTGCTCGCGCACCAGAGCCGCGGTCACGCCATCGGTGGCTGCGCGAATCCACTCAGGTTCACCCAGGTGCTCATACGCCAGCTCCATCACCTTATGTGACAGGGTGGCCGAGAACAGCAGATTCAGCCGTTGATCCGGCGGTGGCATGCGTCGGAACAGGTAGCGGATATCCTTGATGAAGCCCAGATCAAACATGCGGTCCGCTTCGTCCAGCACCGCAACTTCCAGGGCCATCAGGTCGTAATTATGCTGTTTGTGATAGTCGATCAGGCGGCCCGGGGTGCCGATGAGTACGTCGGCGCCGTCAATCACCGCCTGCTGTTGGGATTTATAGGCAGTGCCCCCATATACCAGGGTATAGGTGAGGCCCACGGCCTCACACAGTGGCTTGGCGTCAGCGGCGATCTGCTGCGCGAGTTCACGGGTTGGCGCGATCATCAGCGCACGCGGCTGGTTGGGTCGGCGATTCGCCGCCGGTGGCTGGTTGATCAGGCGGTTCAGCGTGGCGAGCAGGAAAGCTGCGGTTTTGCCGGTGCCGGTCTGGGCCTGGCCGGCCACATTCTTTCCGGCCAGAGCCAGCGGCAAGGTTTGCGCCTGGATTGGCGTGCAAAATTCCAAGCCCACCTTGGCCAGACACGCCTTCAGGTCGGGGTGAAGATCGAGGCTGTCGAGGCGGGTCGAAGTGAGATGGGTAGGTGTTGTCATATTTCAGTGCTTGCAATCAGGAGAAGTTTGGGTCGAAAATAGGCCGAAAGCGATTCGGTCATCGCAAATTCTGCCGGTGCGCTGTTTCGCATCAATTCCAAACCATTCGCAATCATAGCAGGCGCCGTCATGAGTTCGGGGTCCGCTGGATGTAGAAATCCGCTGTCTTCCCGCGTTTTGGACGAATGATCATTCCTTCCGGGACTGCCGCGATCAGTCCGTCAGCCCGGTCGGTGTTCCATCCACGAGTCGCACGCTGAGCCGCGAATGGCCTGAGTTAAGCGCCAGACGTAACTTGCCCCTCTTCCCATATCCCAAGGATTAATCAAATGAGTGAACTAATTGCCAAGGTGACAGACGCTAGTTTCGATGCTGACGTGCTGCAATCCGATGTACCCGTGCTGGTCGATTTCTGGGCGGAATGGTGTGGCCCTTGCCGCATGATTGCGCCGATTCTGGACGAGCTGGCGCCGCAATTTGCCGGTCGGGTCAAGATCGCCAAATTGAACATCGACGAAAACCAAGACACCACGGCCAAGTTTGGCGTGCGTGGCATTCCCACCCTGCTGCTGTTCAAAGGCGGTGAAGTGGCAGGTACCCAGGTGGGGGCGGTATCCAAGTCCCAGCTGGCCGAATTTATTGAATCCGCTGCATAAGCGTAAAAGGTCCTGATCGTGGCAAACGAAAGCTCAGAAGACGTTGTAGAGAAATCCGTTCCATCCGCTGTGGCGGAGACCTCGGCAGACAGTGACAAGACCATTGTTGCCAAGCCCCCGCGCAAGCCGCGGCCGCGCAAGGCCGCCGAGGGCAAGAAGGCCGATACCGTGCAGTTCAGTGATGGCGGCGGCAATGAGCTTGCGGCAGCGCCTGCCAGCGCCGAGCCGGCGGGTGATTCATCACGGCCTGAGGTTGATCCCGGGCAGGGTCGGGCCCCGGAAAAGGGCCAGGACCAGCCGCGCCAGAAACAGGGTGCAGAGGCTTCGGACGACGACGATAATCAGGAGCGGGTTTTCGGGCGTGGTAATCGGCAGCGTGGCCGGAACCGGCGGCGCAATGGCCCCGGCGGCGGTGGTGGTCAAGGTGGCCAGGGTGGCCCCGGTGGCCCCGGTGGGGGGCGTGGTGACCGAGGTGAGCGCGAGATTCGTTATGTGATCAACGAAGAGCTGCCCGCGATCGATCTGGTGGATCTGAAACGCAAGCGTGGCGAAGAGCTGTTGACGATTGCGCAGGAACTGCAGATCGACAATATCTCCCGGATCAAGAAACAGGATCTGGTTTTCGCGCTGCTGAAAGGTTTTGCCAAGGCCGGACATCAGATCGACGTTACCGGGGTGCTGGAAATCCTCTCCGACGGTTACGGATTCTTGCGGAACACCGACGATTCCTATGATTCCGGCCCGGATGACATCTATGTCTCGCCCAGCCAGATTCGGCGGTTCTCCTTGCGCACCGGGGATACGATCACCGGGTCGATCCGGCCGCCCAAGGATAACGAGCGGTATTTTGCGCTGCTGAAGGTAGACTCGATCAACTACGAGCCACCGGAAAATTCGCGCACCAAGGTGCCGTTTGAGAATTTGACTCCGCTGTTTCCGAATGAACGGGTGCGGATGGAGCGCGGAAACGGGGCAACTGAAGACATCACGGCGCGGATCATCGATCTGTGCTCGCCGATCGGGGCGGGTCAGCGTGGTCTGATCGTGGCACCGCCCAAGGCCGGCAAGACGGTGCTGTTGCAGAACATCGCGCAGAGCATCGCCCACAATTACCCGGATCATTTCCTGCTGGTGCTGCTGATCGACGAGCGTCCCGAGGAAGTCACGGACATGCAGCGCACGGTGCGCGGTGAGGTCCTGTCATCGACCTTTGATCAGCCCGCTCAGCGCCATGTGCAGGTGGCCGAGATGGTGATCGAGAAGGCCAAGCGCCTGGTCGAGCACAAGCGCGACGTGGTCATCTTGCTGGATTCCATCACCCGCCTGGCGCGCGCCTACAATACGGTCGCGCCGTCCTCCGGCAAGGTGCTGTCCGGCGGGGTCGACGCCAACGCCCTGCAGAAACCCAAGCGCTTCTTCGGTGCTGCGCGCAACATCGAAGAAGGTGGTTCGCTGACCATCATCGCCACCGCGCTGGTCGATACCGGCTCGCGCATGGACGAGGTGATCTACGAGGAGTTCAAGGGTACCGGCAACATGGAGCTGCACCTGGACCGCCGCATTGCGGAGAAACGGGTGTTCCCGGCGATCAATATCAATCGCTCCGGCACGCGTCGTGAGGAGCTGATCACCGACCCGACCGAATTGCAGAGCGTCTGGATTCTGCGCAAATTGCTGCACTCGATGGATGAAGTTGCAGCCATCGAGCTGTTGCTGGACCGGATGAAGCAGACCAAGACCAATGCGGATTTCTTCGCCGCGATGAAGCGCAACTAGGGCGCCGCCAGGACCCCGGTCGCGGTCTGCGGTCGGGGTTGCTGTTGCCGGGGCCCCAGCGGCCGCTGACGGCCTTCGGAACTACCCGTTGCCCCTTGCTGGCTTAACTGCCGGCCAGGGTCATTTCGTCGAGCAGGATCGAGCCGCAGCGAATGGTGGCATGCGGGTCGATGTCGGTACCGATCGCAATCAGGCTGCGGTACATGTCGAGCAGATTGCCGGCGATGGTGATCTCGGCGACCGGGTAGGCGGGTTCGCCGTTTTCGAACCAGATGCCGGCGGCGCCTCGGGAATAGTCTCCGTTGTTGCTGTTCACGCCCTGTCCCATCAGTTCGGTAAGCAGCAGGCCGCTACCGGCTTCCCGCATCAACTGCGCCTGATCTGCGGTCCCGGTCGGGGCCACTTCCAGGCTGTGGACGCCGCCGGCATTGCCGGTACTGCTCAGGCCCAGCTTGCGCGCGGCATAGCTGCCCAGCAACCAGGTGCGCAGGTGGCCGTCTTCGATCAAAGCCTGCTCCTTCGTGGCCACCCCCTCCGCGTCAAACCAATTGGCGCCAAAGCGTCCTGGCAGATGGGGACGTTGCACCATCTGCACCTGACTCGGAAACAGGGCGGAATCCAGCCGATCCAGCAAGAAACTGGAGCGACGGTACAGGGCATGACCGCTGGCCGCGCTGAGCATATGGCCGATCAAGCCGCGCGCCAGCTCGGGTGGAAACAGCACCGGCGCTTGCCGGGTACTCAGCTTACGGGGGTTCAGGCGCTGCACGGCGCGTTGCGCCGCGGTGTGGCCAATGGCATCGGCTTGTTTGAATACCTCGGCACGCAGGTCACGCGCGTACCAGTAGTCGCGCTGCATATCCTCTGCGCTCTTGGCGATGACGGCGACCGAAAGGCTGTAATCCGTGCGTGTCTTTGAGCCCATAAAACCCAATGAATTCATCAGGATATCCAGGCTGCGGTGGCTGTTCACCGTGGCGCCTTCGGAGTTTTCGATGCGCGGATCAAAGGCGAAGGCGGCGGATTCGCAGGCCAGGGCCAAACGGCGGCTGTCGGCGACCGAGAGCGAGGCGGGATTATCCAGCCCCAGATCGCCAAACTCGGTGGCCAGCCGGTCCGGATCCGGCAGTCCAGCCGCCGGATCATCCTGGGTGTGCCTGGCGATGGTGCAGGCCGCTTGCACGATTTCCTTGATGGAATCCGCCTTGAGATCGCCGGTGTTGGCGTGGCCGCGCTTCTGGCCGAAGTAAACCGTGATGCCCAGATCATTGTCGCGCTGGAATTCGACGGATTCGAGATCACCGTTACGCACCTGGGTGCTCAGGCCACAGCTGCTGCCCAAAGACACGGCGGCCGCGCTGGCGCCGCATTGCGCGGCCGTATCCAGGGCCAGCTTGCCAGCGGCGTACAGTTCATCTTCGGACGGAAGATGCTGGTCCAGGGGGCTTTCGGCGATGGTCTTGCTCATCTGCGGGCGTTCCTTAATTGTTGGGGCAGGCTGGCGGGTAAACCGTCAAAACTGCCATTGCTCATCAGCACGATGGCATCGCCGGAGCGCGCCTGGGCACAGACCGCGGCGCTCAGGTCGGCGGTATTGGGGTGAATCATCAATTTCGGGCCCAGGTGCTCGCGCAGGCAGGCGGTATCCCAGGCCAGCTCCGGACGGGCCAGGACATGGATCAGATCGGCTTGCCGCAGCGCAGGGCCAAGCGCGGCGGCGTGCGCACCGGCCCGCATGGAATTGCTGCGGGGTTCGAGAACGGCGATCACGCGGCCGTTGCTGACCAGATTCCCGAGCGTCTCGATGGTTTTGCTGATCGCGGTGGGATGATGGGCGAAATCGTCATAGATGCGGATGCCATCGATCTCGGCACGCAGATCCAGGCGTCGGGCGATGCCGCGAAAACGCTGCAAGGCCTCGGCGGCGAGTTGGATCGGAACGCCCGCATGGCGCGCGGCCAGGCAGGCCATCAACGCATTCTGGGCATTATGTTCGCCGTGCATGGTCCAGCTGACTTCAGCCGCAAGGGTGGTGCCCTGGGCGATGCCAAAGCGACTCCAGTCGGCGCTCAGGGCGCGCAAATGCCAGCCCTGCGCAGTCTGGGTGCGGATGAGTTCGGACCAGCAGCCCTGGGCCATGACCCTTTGCAGGGCCGCATCCTGCGCGGGCAGGATAATCTGGCCCTGGCCGGGCACGGTACGCACCAGATGATGGAATTGACGTTCGATGGCGGCCAGATCAGGAAAGATGTCCGCGTGATCGAATTCCAGATTGTTCAGGATGGCCGTCCGTGGCCGGTAGTGAACGAACTTCGAGCGCTTGTCAAAAAACGCGGTGTCGTATTCATCGGCCTCGATGACGAAGAACGGGGGTTTTCCCATCCGCGCCGACACCGGAAAATTGCCCGGTAGTCCGCCGATCAGGAAGCCGGGATGCAGATTGGCGTCTTCCAGAATCCAGGCCAGCAGGCTGCTGGTCGTGGTCTTGCCGTGGGTGCCCGCCACGGCCAGAACCCAGCGATCCCTGAGCAGGAACTCGGCCAGCCATTGTGGTCCGGAAACATAGGGCAAGCCGCGGTTGAGCACAGTTTCGATCGCGGGGTTGCCACGACTGATTACGTTGCCGACGATGACCATGTCGGGCGCGGGCTCCAGATGCGCCGGGGCATAACCCGGCATCACCTCGATGCCCAGCTCGGCCAGCTGGGTGCTCATCGGCGGCCAGGCCGCCGCATCGGAGCCGGTCACCCGGTGGCCGGCCTCGCGAGCCAGGGCGGCGATACCGGCCATGAACGTGCCGCAGATGCCCAGGATATGAACGTGCAAATCAGTCGTCCCGCAGGGCGAGCGCCACGCTCAGGCCGGTCTGCTGGTGCGGTGAACTCGCGTCGCGGAGGCATTCCTGCGACCGGAACCGGCCCATCAGAACAGCCTGCCGAGCTGACCCACCACCGCGATCAACAGGAATTCGTACAGCAGGGAGACGCAGATGCCCATGCCCAGCGAGACGCCGAGCGCGTGGCGATAAATGTGGCCGCTGATGGCCAGTCCCCACAGGCTGATACCGACCCAGGCATACAGGGCCAGCGCCGGAACCTGGAGCTGGTTGGGGGCGGTCTGGGGGTTTTCAGCGAAGGCCTGCAGCACCGGCTGCAGTACCCGCAGTGGCATCAGCGTCAGAGCGCCGATGCAGGCGCCCGCCAGCAGCAGCGCCGCCAGGGTCTGGCCGAAGCGTTCCGGGGTTTTGCGCCAGCGCAGCAGGCTGCTGACAAACAGCGCCAGGATCGCCACGCTGAACAGCGACTGGGACAGCGCGGCGAGCACGCCGGTGAACAGCAGCAGGCGCAGGGCCGCAATCAGCACGAAAGCCGCGACTGCGAATTGCAGTACGCCGGGCCTGCCCGGCAGATCCTGCGGGCCGGCTTGAAGTAACAGGAGTTTGGCGAGTCGCTGGGCGACGGCGTAGTACATGGTCGAGGGCTTCAGGGTCTGTATGATTTGAGTATGACTAAAATGCTAAGCGATGCCGAAGAGCTGGTCGAATTCTGCCAACGGGCGCGGCAAGCTCCCTATGTGGCGCTGGACACCGAGTTCATGCGTGAGCGTACCTATTATCCCGAATTGTGCCTGATTCAGGCAGCTTTACCCGATGAAATTGTGCTGATCGACCCCCTGGTGGTGGAGGATCTGTCGTCCCTGGAGGTCGTTCTGGCCGCAGGGCCGGACAAGATCATGCACGCCTGTCGTCAGGACCAGGAAGCCCTGGCCACCCGTTTGCAGGCCGGCTTGAAGCCGGTTTTCGATACCCAGGTGGCCGCAGCGCTGTGCGGGCATCCGCCGCAGTGGTCCTACGCCAAGCTGGTGGAGGAATTCTGCGGTGTGAGCCTGGCCAAGACCGCGACGCGCACCGACTGGGCGCGCCGCCCGCTGAATCCTGCCCAGCTCGACTACGCGGCGGATGATGTGCGTTATCTGCCGCAAGCACGCGAATTGTTGAGCGAGCGGCTGCAGGCCTTGGGCCGGCGCGAGTGGTTTGATCAGGACATGCGTCTGATCGAGCAGCAGGATACGGCCGTCGAACCGGCTGTGGCCTGGCAGAAGGTCAAGGGTTGCGGGCGTCTGGATGCGCGTGCTCTGGCCGGGGTGCAGCAGCTGGCAGCCTGGCGGGAAACCCAGGCCATGCAGCGCAATCTGCCCCGGCGCTGGGTGCTGGGGGATGAGGCACTGGTTGCAATTGCTCAGGCTGCCCCGGGCAATAGGGGTGATCTGGATCAGCTGCGTGGTGCGCTGGGGCCGGCGGACCTGCGCCGTCATGGCGAGGCGCTGCTCAAGTGCGTGGCGCTGGCGGCCGAGCAGCCGGCGACTGCGCTGGATGGACGAATTCCGGACCCCGCCCGGATCAAACGACTGCAGCTTCGCTTGCGCAAGCTGGCCGAAGAGCTGGCCGTGGATGCCAGCATCCTGGCAACCCGCGCCGACCTGAGCGCGCTGGTGCTGGAGCAGCCCTGTCCCAACCTGCAACAGGGCTGGCGTCAGCAGGTCGTCGGCGACGTGCTGGCGCAGGTGGCCTGAGGCCGGGCGCCGGCCTTGCGCCGGCTTAGAGTTTCAGCGCGACGCTGATCCGGGAGAAGATTTCGTCCAGATCGCCTTCGCCATCGACACTGACCAGTTTGTCCTGGGCAGCATAATGCGCGATCAGCGGCTCGGTCTGGTCCTGATACACCTGCAGACGATTGGAGATGGTCTCTTCATTGTCATCGGCACGATGCGCCAGGTCGGTGCCGCCGCAACGGTCGCAAACGTCCGGTTGTTTAGGCGGGCTGAAGTAGATGTTGTACATCTGGCCGCAGCCGCTGCAGGTGCGGCGACCGGTCAGTCGTTTGACCAGGTTGGCGAATTCGACATTGATCAGCAAGGCGGTGTGGAGGGGGCGCTGCAAGTCCTCGAGCATCTGATCCAGGGCGACGGCCTGCGCCGTGCTGCGCGGGAAACCATCCAGAATGAAGCCGTTCTGCGTGTCGGCTTCACCCAGCCGCTCGCGGATCATGCCGATGACGATGTCATCCGCAACCAGCTCGCCAGCATCCATGGCGGCTTTGGCGCGCTGCCCCAGGGGGCTGTCTGCGGCCACGGCTGCGCGTAGCAGATCGCCGGTGGAAATCTGCGGGACGCTGAACGCGTCCATGAGTTTTTTCGCTTGGGTGCCTTTGCCAGAACCGGGCGCACCGAGCAGAACAATACGCATATCATTATCCAAGAAGCCGCAAATGCTGGCCGGGAGGGCGAACCCTAGCCTTTTGCCCGTCTGCCCGTCAATCCACCTTCGAAGTGGCGATCCAAACCGGCCGCTGGCCCGATCCGGCCGCGCGGCCCCGCAGGGCGCACAAGGCTTTGAGCCAGAACAAGGCAGTGAGCGCGCATTCAAGGAAAGCGGTAGCCTGGCAAATTCAGTACAATTCGCTGCCCGCCATCGCGCCTGGCCGCACTGGCCATCTCAATTCAAGCATCCTCGTAGGAGTAGGTATGAGCAGTCCTAAGAACGCCTTCTATGCGCAATCAGGCGGCGTTACTTCGGTGATCAATGTGTCAGCTGCCGCCGTTCTGGAAACCGCCCGGCGCTATCCGCAGCAGATTGGCAAGGTCTATGCAGGGCGCGATGGCATCATCGGCGCCCTGACCGAGGATCTGATCGATACCTCGCAGGAGTCAGCCGCGGCGATTGCCGCGCTCAAGCACACCCCGGCCGGCGCTTTCGGGTCCTGCCGTTACAAGCTCAAGGGTTTCGACGCCAATCTGGCGGAATACGAGCGTCTGATCGAGGTGTTCAAGGCGCACGATATCGGTTACTTCTTCTACAACGGCGGTGGGGATTCGGCGGACACCTGTCTGAAAATCAGCCAGCTGGGTGACAAGCTGGATTATCCGATTCAGGCCATCCATATTCCCAAGACCATGGACAACGATCTGCCCCTGACCGATTGCTGCCCGGGTTTTGGTTCGGTTGCCAAGTACACCGCCGTGTCGATACGTGAGGCCGGCTTCGATCTCAAGTCCATGTGCAAGACCTCAACCAAGGTGTTCATCCTGGAAGTGATGGGACGGCATGCCGGCTGGACTGCGGCCGCCGGTGGCCTGGCGGCCGAAAAGCATGGTGACGATCCACATATCCTGCTGTTTCCGGAAGTGGCGTTTGATGAAGCGCGCTTTCTGGCCAGGGTCCAGGCCTGTGTCGACGAGTACGGCTACTGCACCATCGTGGCCTCGGAAGGGATTCGCAATGCCGCCGGAAAATTTGTTGCCGATGCTGGCACCGTGGATGCGTTTGGCCACACCCAGCTGGGTGGCGTGGCCACGACTCTGGCAACCCTGATCAAGACCCGGCTCGGGCTCAAATACCACTATGCCATTGCCGATTATCTGATGCGTTCAGCGCGACATATCGCTTCGGCAACCGATGTGGCCCAGGCCTATGCCGTGGGCCAGGCCGCGGTGGAATTTGCGATTGCCGGCAAAGGTGGCGTGATGGTCTCCATCGAGCGCCTGGCCGATGAACCCTACCGCTGGCGTGTCGGAGAAGCGCCCCTGGATCAGGTCGCCAATGTCGAGAAGGTGATGCCCGCCGAATACATCAGCGAGGACGGGTTCCATATTACCGAGGCGTGTCGCCGTTATCTCGCCCCGCTGATTGCCGGTGAGGACTATCCGCCCTTCCGCAATGGCCTGCCGGCTTATGCACAACTGAAGAACCTGCCGGTGGACAAGAAAACCGGTCGTGAATTTCAGGTTTCCTGAGGCGCTCGCCATCAGTTCATTTTTTGAGGAGTAAACACATGGGTTATGAAGTCATTGGTCCGGGCGACAAGGCGCCGGACGAAATTCACGTCATTATCGAGATCGCCGCGAATGGGGATCCGGTCAAGTATGAAATCGACAAAGACTCCAACATGCTCTACGTCGATCGTTTCATGAACGTGGCGATGCATTATCCGGCGAACTACGGTTTCGTGAACAAGACCCTGTATGACGACGGCGATCCGGTCGATGTCCTGGTGATGACCCCGTTTCCGGTCACCCCCGGCTGCGTGATCCGGTGCCGGCCGATTGCGGTACTGATGACCGAGGACGAATCCGGGATGGATGCCAAGATCCTGGCCGTGCCCACCGACAAGGTGTCCACCGGCTATTACGAGGACTGGAAGGATCTGGCCGACGTGCCGATGCGTCTGCAGAAGAAGATTTCCCATTTCTTCGAGCGCTACAAAGACAATGAAGAAGGCAAGTGGGTCAAGGTGACCGGCTGGTTTGGCGCCGAGCGGGCGAAGCAGGAAATCCGCAAATCGATCGAGGCCTACACCGGCTGAGGGACAAGCAGCGGCCTGGCGCCGCGATCACCCGGAAGCGGGTGTGAACCCGCCAGCGCACCGGCGCGGCCTGGGTCCGGCAAGACTCAGGTCGCCAGGCAGCCTGAGTCCGGTCCGGTCGCCGGGTTGGCGATGACTGCCGTGGCCCGGCGGTGCTCAGACCTGAGGTCGCTACGGCAGGGGGCGGATTTTTCGAGCTTAAGGATTTCATGCTGAATTTTTCTGAGGTGGTGCTGCGGCGCGGCGCCCGGGTGCTGCTCGAACGCCTGAATTTCACCGCCTATGCCGGTCAGCGTATCGGCATCGTGGGGCGCAACGGCACCGGCAAGTCCAGCCTGCTGGCGATGATTCAGGGCGAGATCACGCCCGATGCCGGTCAACTTCAGCTGTCACGGCATCTGGTGATCGCGCATGTGCGCCAGGAAACACCGGCGCTGAGCTGCAGCGCGCTGGATTACGTGCTGGACGGGGACGCCGAGTGGCGGCGGCTGAATGCCCAGCTTGAGCAGGCCGAAGCCGGCCAGCAGATCGAGCGCTTGTCTGCGGTGCATGAGCGGATGCATGCCATCGATGGTTACACCGCGCCGGCGCGCGCAGCGCGGCTGTTGTACGGCCTGGGTTTCGCCAGCGGTGACGCCACGCGTCCGGTCGATGCGTTCTCCGGAGGCTGGCGGATGCGCCTTAATCTGGCCCAGGCGCTGATGTGCCGATCCGATCTGCTGTTGCTCGATGAGCCGACCAATCACCTGGATCTGGACGCCGTGCTGTGGCTGCAAAGCTGGCTGGTGAACTATCCGGGAACCCTGCTGGTCATCTCCCATGACCGGGATTTTCTCGATGCGGTGGCGACGCATATTCTGTATTTCGAGCGCGCCCAGGCGAATCTGTACAGCGGCAATTACTCCGCCAGCGAACGTCAAAGGGCCGAACGCCTGGCCCAGCAAACCGCCGAATTCCAGGCGCAGCAGCGCCAGGCCGAGCATCTGCAGGCGTTTATCGACCGGTTCCGCGCCAAGGCCAGCAAGGCGCGGCAGGCGCAGAGCCGGATCAAACAGCTGGAAAAGATGCAACGGGTGGCGCCCGCGCACTGGGACAGCCCGTTCACCTTCAGCTTCGCGCGGCCGACGCGTTTGCCGGCCCCTTTACTGACCCTGGAAAAAGTCAGCGTCGGTTATGGCGAAACCGAGATCTTGCAGCAGGTCCGCTGCTCGCTGCGGCCGGGCGACCGGATCGCCCTGCTGGGCCGCAATGGGGCAGGCAAGTCCACCTTGATGCGGACCCTGGCGGGCGTGAGCCCAGTCCTGGCCGGGGAGCAATTGCGTGACCGTCATCTGAGCGTTGGCTATTTCGCCCAGCACCAGCTGGACAGCCTGCAACTGGACGCCAGTCCCATGGCGCACCTGCTGGCTCTGGCGCCAGACGCGCCGGAGCAGGCCTTGCGGGACTTTCTGGGCACCTTCGATTTTCGTGACGAGCGGGTGTTCGAGGTCATCGCGCCCTTCTCGGGCGGCGAAAAAGCCCGCCTGGCCCTGGCCTTGCTGGTCTTCCAGCGGCCCAATCTGTTGTTGCTGGACGAGCCGACCAACCACCTTGATCTGGAAATGCGCTATGCGCTGGAGGTGGCGCTGCAGGAATTCGCCGGTGCGGTGGTCATGGTTTCGCATGATCGGCATCTGGTGGCGAGCTGCGCCGATGAACTGTGGCTGGTGGAAGGCGGTCGTTGCAGTCCTTACAGTGGCGATCTGGACGACTATGCGGCGCGCCAACGCGAACGGGCGCCGCGCGCCGAAGGCGAGCCGCCACCGTCGGACACCCCGGCTACGGCACGAGCATCGGCCAAGGAGCAACGCCGTGATGCAGCCGCGCAGCGTGCGCAGAGCAAGCCGTTACGGGATGAGCTCAAGCGTTGCGAACGCAGCATGAACGAGCTGGAAGGGCGACTTCAGGCCCTGGAGACTGCGCTGGGGGATCCGGAGCTGTACCAGCGTGATCCTCAGCGCGCTGCGACCCTGGCGCGGGAACAGGGTGAAGCCCGCAAGCAACTGGACGCGGTGGAGAGCGCCTGGATGCAGGCGGCCGAGCAACTGGAGCAGGCGCAGCGCTGAACCACGCTGGTGTGGTTCAGCCGTAACGCGGATCGCTGACGAATGGATTGCTGCGCCGCTCCGCGCCGAAAGTGGACATCGGGCCGTGGCCGGGGATGAAACGAATCTCGTCACCCAGCGGAAACAGCTTGTGGCGAATCGAATGAATCAGGTCGGCCTGATTGCC
Source organism: Oceanococcus sp. (assembly GCA_041624435.1). Lineage (GTDB taxonomy): Bacteria > Pseudomonadota > Gammaproteobacteria > Nevskiales > Oceanococcaceae > Oceanococcus. The sequence continues at coordinate 13,306 of JBFJVB010000066.1, forward strand.
GCGCGGAAAGTCGGTGCGCCCGATCGAGCCCTGGAACAGCACGTCCCCGACTAGCGCGAGCGCCTGGTCGGGCTGATAGAACACCACGTGACCGGGGGTGTGGCCCGGGCAATGAATGACCTGAAAGCGCACCGAGCCGACACAGAGTTCATCGCCATCGCCCAGCCAGCGATCGGGTTTGAAACTGCGGCTGGGTGGGAAGCCGAACTGCTGGGCCTGCATTGGCAACAGATCGATCCAGAACTGGTCATCCGGGTGCGGGCCTTCGATCGGCACCTGGAGCTGTTCGGCCAGCTGGGCGACGGCGCCGACATGATCAAGGTGGGCGTGGGTCACCAGGATCTTTTCAATCTGTACCCCGGCGGCGGCCGCGGCTTCGAGCAGACGCTCGGGCTCGCCGCCCGGATCGACCAGGGCTCCGTGCATGCCGTCCTGATCCCAGATCAGGCTGCAGTTCTGGGCGAACGGGGTAACCGGAAGAATCTGAATCTGGAGCGCAGACATGGGCTGGGAGCAATACTCAAAGCCGCGCATGATGGCATGCCATCCGGCTGAATAAAACCGCCGGCTACGGGCCGCTCAAGCCAGGGCGGCGACTGCCGGGGCATTCATTGATCCGGTTGCGGCCCTGCTGTTTGGCGCGGTACAGCGCCTGATCAGCGCGGCCGATCAGATTGGCCGGATGATCCTGTTGACCGTTTATCGGCGCCAGGCCGGCGCTGACGGTCATCCTGCCCACCTGGGGAAATGGCGTGTGTTCGACCAGGCTGCGAAACCGCTCGGCCGAGCGCAAGGCGGCGGCCCGGGTACACGGGCTGAGCAGGATGGCGAATTCTTCGCCGCCATAGCGATACAGCCGGTCGGTGCCGCGGAACGACTGCCACATCAGTCTGGCGATCCGCCGTAACACGGCATCGCCCACCGGGTGACCGAAGCGGTCATTGACCGACTTGAAATGGTCCACGTCGATCATCAGCAGCCACCAGCGCGAATCCTGGGTCGCTGGCCTGGCCCGGTCATGCAGGCCTTTGGCGGTGAGCGTCAGATGCGCATCGAATGCACCGCGGTTGAGCAACCGGGTCAGCGGATCAATCTCGCGCTCATGCAGGATGCGCAGAAAATTGCCGTAAATCTGCAGCATGCTGGCCAGCATGCTGCGCTCGGCGTGGGCGCGCTGCAACTGACGAATCTCGATGATCTCCAGGATGCCGTGCTGGTCAAGAATCGGGAAGTAGTCCAGATTGTGGCTTTGCGCCGGGTACATGTGACGGCGCTCGGCAAGGCAGCGCGCCAGCGCCCCGGAAGGCTGGATGCCGCGGCGCGGCACCCGATCCCAGAGCAGCTGCGGCTGGGCGGGCGGCGCCTGCACCGCGCAGCTTAGCGGTTCATTGAGACGGTCGTTCGGTCCCGGAGTGAGAAAGCGCATGGCGGCGATCGGAAACAGCTGCGCCAGATTCTCGGCAAAGCGCTGGCGCATCAATTCACTGTCATGCACCTGGGTGATCTGGGCGATCGCGCCGAGCATGGTCGGACAGTCCGGTGCCGATGGGGGAAATAGCTCAGCGCTGGGAATGTCTTGGGACATGGCCGGGAGAAAAAAGGTGTTCCGGACCGATGCAAGTCGCATGCCGCCGGGCCTTAAGCCGCGCCGGTTTCGCCCTCAATCGCCGGCGTACAGCTCGGTCTGGATGCGGCCCGCGGGAGGCATTTGCAGGTAGACCCCATCGCTTTGCAGTTGGCGAATCAGCTGGCGGACATCGACCCGGGCCAGGCGGCGCTGCGGGCTGAGTTCCAGGCGCATGACTTCGCTGAGCCTCCCGGCGCGCTCGCGCAGCGCGGCCGGAATGTCGTCCTCGCCCAGATCGGCGCGCAGATAGATGTACATTTCGGCCTGCTTGCTGCAACGCAGCACGCGGCAGCTCACGCTGGCCTGTGGAGGGACAACCGATTCCGGATCTGGCATCGTGGCGACCGCTGGTCTAGAGGTCCTGATAGACCTTAGCGCCGGTCTGCAGGAATTCCACGGCTTTTTCAGCCATGCCTTCCTCCAGGGCGGCGGTTTCGTCCAGGCGCTTTTGCGCCGCGTAATCGCGCACATCCTGGGTGATTTTCATCGAGCAGAAGTGTGGCCCACACATGGAGCAGAAATGCGCCACCTTGTGACCTTCCTTGGGCAGGGTGGCATCGTGGAACTGGCGTGCGCGTTCAGGATCCAGGGACAGGTTGAACTGATCCTCCCAGCGAAATTCGAAACGGGCCTTGGACAGGGCGTTGTCGCGCAGCTGCGCGCCGGGATGGCCCTTGGCCAGGTCGGCGGCGTGGGCGGCGATCTTGTAGGTCACGATGCCGTCGCGGACATCGTCCTTGTCCGGCAGGCCCAGATGCTCCTTGGGCGTCACATAGCACAGCATCGCGGTGCCATACCAGCCGATCTGGGCGGCGCCGATCGCGCTGGTGATGTGATCATAGCCGGGGGCGATATCGGTGGTCAGCGGGCCCAGGGTGTAGAACGGCGCTTCGTAGCAATCGGCCAGTTCCTTGTCCATGTTTTCCTTGATCAGCTGCATCGGCACGTGACCCGGGCCTTCGATCATCACCTGGCAGTCGTGCTCCCAGGCGATCTTGGTCAGCTCGCCCAGGGTTTCCAGCTCGCCGAACTGTGCCGCATCATTGGCATCGGCCAGGCAGCCCGGCCGCAGTCCGTCCCCCAGCGAGAAGGCCACATCGTAGGCCTTCATGATCTCGCAGATTTCGGCGAAATGGGTGTACAGAAAC
>JBFJVB010000067.1:0-15798 GCA_041624435.1 Oceanococcus sp.
CAGATACGTTATTTTCGACTGGCCTTGTGCATTGCCTTGGGCGTGGCGCTCGGCAATGCCCTTACCGACCTGTATCGCTGGGCCTGGATCGGCTATGTTGCCAGCGCCATCTCGCAGAGCTTCTCGGGTCCGCCAAAAACTTCGCAGGCGGGGGCGCCAATCGACCTGAACAAGACCCCCGTCAGGCTCGGGACCGGCTTGATCGAATCCCGCGAGAACTCCGCCAGGGGCAAGGCACTGCAAGCCGATTGCGAACAGTGGAGAGCGCAATCCTCGCGAATGGCCACGGAGTACGTCATCGAACAGACTCAGCAGCGCTGTGCGGCCTATGAGCGGTACAGGGCAACAGGGCAGTGAGCCGGGCAGTTACGCAGGCGCACGATCGCGCCGTAACCCATTGAAAAATTTGGTCGGGGTGAGAGGATTTGAACCTCCGACCACCTGCACCCCATGCAGGTACGCTACCAGGCTGCGCTACACCCCGAGATATCAGCGCCGTCAGAATCAGCGCGGCGTCATTATACCTTGATTGAATCGAGAATGGCTTCCAATTCGGCACGAATTGAGCCTAATTCCGAGGTCGGCTCCGGACTGGCGCCCTGACCCTTGCTGATCAGTTTGAGCTGTTTGCGTGCGCCGTCAATGGTGAAGCCCTGTTCGTAGAGCAGGCTGCGAATCAGGCGCACCATTTCCACGTCCTGAAACTGATAGTAACGGCGGTTGCCGCGCCGTTTGACCGGTTTCAGCTGGGGGAATTCCTGTTCCCAGTAGCGCAGTACATGGGGTTTGACCAGGCACAGCTCGCTGACTTCGCCAATCGCGAAATAGCGTTTGCTCGGGATGCTGGGAAGCTCTCCTTCAGGAATCGTCGCTGGTGCGGACTGCATGGCCACCTTCCACTTGTGCTCGGAGTTTTTGACCCGGTCGGAAAGTGACGACCCGGCGGGCGGAGATCGGAATCTCTTCGCCGGTTTTGGGGTTGCGACCGGGCCGTTGATTCTTGTCGCGCAACTCAAAGTTGCCGAAGCCGGATAACTTGACCGCATGGCCTTTTTCCAGAGAGTCCTTGATTTCCTCGAAGACTCGATCGACAAATTCCTTCGCTTCCCGCTTGTTGAGCCCAAGCTGGAAGAACAGAGAATCGGCGAGTTCGGATTTTGTTAGCGCCACACTAGTCCCTGATTTGAGCCCCAAATTCCAATTCGAGGCCGGTAGTCAGCTTCTCTACGGCTAAATCTACCTCCTCGTCGGTAAGCGTGCGCGAAAAATCCTGAAATATCAAGCCTAAAGCTACACTCTTGAATCCTTTAGGTAAGGCATCGCCGGTAAATACATCAAAAACCCGCACCTCCCGCAGCAGCGCGCCGGCATGGGACTTCACGTAATCTATGAAGTCCTGGGAGGCAAGTGCTTGATCTACAACCAGCGCAATGTCGCGTCGGCTGCTGGGCGTGGCGGTGATCGGATTCAGGCGCGGCAGGCTGTGTTGCGCCCAGATGCCCAGCTCGAGTTCGAACAGCAGGGGTGCCTGCGGCAGATCCAGGGTCTTCAATAACTGGGGATGCAGCTGGCCCAGATGACCGACGGTCGTGTCGTCGATGCTCAGTCTGGCCGATCGCCCGGGGTGCAGTGCCGGGTGGGTGTCCTGGGCACTGAACCGCACCGCGCCGGCCTGCCGGCCGAGCAGGGCGACGAGGTCTGCCTTCAGGTCATAGAAGTCGACCGCCCGTTTGGCCTGGGCCCATTGTTCCGGTTGCGCCAGGCCGCTGACGATCCCGGCGATCACAGGGCGTTCTTCGATCCGTCCGTCGACCTGCCCGTATTTTCGACCGATTTCGTAGAGCCGGATCCGGTCCTGCTGACGCTGCACGTTGTGCTTCCAGACGGGCAGCAGGCTGGCCCAGACTGAACGCCGCATCTGGCTCATGGCCTGGGACATGGGGTTGTCCAGCATGATCGCCGCCGGGGGCGCCGCGCCGCACAGGGCCTCGTCGGTGGCCGCATCGGCGAAGCTGAAACTGATGGCTTCAAAATAGCCGCGCGCGCCCAGCTCCGCCCGCAGCCGGGAAGCCTCATCGGTTGGCCGCTCGGGACTCAGCGCCACGGCCACTTTCCGGGTCCGCCCGGGCAGATTGTCATAACCGTGGATCCGGGCAATTTCTTCCACGTAATCGATCGGGCTGTCCAGATCATAGCGGTGGCTGGGCGGGCGGATCTGCAGGCTGTCCTGGTTGGCTTCCACCTGGCAGTCGAGTCGCCTCAGGATCTCACTCATGCGCTCGGCCGGGATTGGCGTACCCAGCAGCTGCTGCACCCGGCTGATCGACAGGCTGACGGGCGTGGCCTGCCAGCTTCGCGCCTGGGTGTGCACGACCGGCCCGGCAGTCCCGCCGGCGATCTCCAGCAGCAGGGTGGTGGCACGTTCCAGCGCGGCTACTTGCAGCATCGGGTCCACCCCGCGCTCGAAGCGCTGTAGGGAGTCCGAGCTCAATTTGTGACGCCGCCCGGTGCCTGCGACGGCGGCTGGGGAGAAACACGCGCTTTCCAGGAACACATCGACGGTGGCATCGTCCACGCAGCTGCTCTGTCCGCCCATGACGCCGGCCAGGGCGATCGGGCCGCTGGCATCGCTGATGACCAGGTCCTGGGCGCCAAGCTCGATGCGTTGTTCGTTCAGCAGGACCAGGGATTCGCCGGATACCGCCCGGCGTACGCCCAGAGCGCCCTCCAGCTTGGCCAGGTCGAAAGCATGCATGGGCTGGCCGAGTTCCAGCATCACGTAGTTGGTGACATCCACCAGCGGGTTGATGCTGCGCAAGCCACTGCGACGCAGCCGCTCTTCCATCCAGCCGGGCGTGCCCGCCAGTCGATCCAGGCCGGTGATGACCCGGCCGGCGTAGGCACTGCAGTCGGCACCGTCCTCGATGTGAACATCGCGGGACTGGGTATGTCCGGGGGATATGGCCTCGACCGGATAGGGCGGGGCGAACGGGGTCTCGCACAGGCAGGCCAGTTCCCGGGCGATGCCGCGCACGCTGAAGCAGTCGCCTCGATTCGGCGTCAGGGCGATGTCCAGGATGCTGTCATCCAGGGCCAGGGCCTGGGTCAGGGTCTGGCCGATGGGCAGGGACTCGGCAAGCTCCAGAATCCCCGGGGTTTCGCCCAGGCCAAGCTCGTTGCCCGAGCACAGCATGCCGAAGGACTCCGCGCCGCGAATCTTGCCTTTCTTGATTCGGAAATCACCGGGCAGGCGGGTGCCGATGGTGGCCACCGCGACCTTGAGTCCGGCGCGCGCGTTGGCGGCGCCGCAGACAATCTGCAACGCTTCGCTGCCACCGGCGGCGACCTGACAGATTTGCAGGCGATCGGCGTTGGGGTGGGGCTGGGCGCTCAAGATTTGCCCGACCACGACACCTTCGAGCGGCGGTGCGGCGCGAATGAGCTCTTCGAGTTCCAGGCCGGCCAGGGTGAGCAACTCGCCAGCCTGGGCTGCGTTCAACTGCGTTGCGGCCCACTCGTTGAGCCATTGATAGGAAAGTTTCATGCGGTCTTCAGGCTTTTGCGCTGCTGCGGAACTGCGAAAGGAACTTCAAATCGTTCTCAAAAAAGAGTCGTAAGTCATTGATTCCATAATAAAGCATGGCCATGCGTTCGATGCCGAAGCCAAAGGCGTAGCCGCTGTATTGCTCGGGATCGACGCCGGCTTCGCGCAGCACATTGGGATGCACCAGGCCACAGCCACAGATTTCCATCCATTCGCGGCGGCCATCGGCATGCACGAACTCGATGTCGACTTCGGCGGAGGGCTCGGTGAAGGGGAAGAACGAGGGGCGGAAACGCACCCGCAGTTCGCGGTCGAAAAAGGCCGCCAGAAACTCTTCCAGATCGGCGCGCAGGTCCGCGAAGCTGACATCCTGCGCCACGTACAGGCCTTCAAGCTGGGTAAACATCGGACTGTGCGTGCGGTCGGAGTCGCAGCGATAGACCCGGCCAGGGGCGATGATGCGGACCGGCGGCTGGGCTGATTTCAGCGTGCGGATCTGGACCGGCGAAGTATGGGTGCGCAGCAGGTGTGAGCCAGCGTTGACGTAAAAGGTGTCATGCATGGCCCGGGCCGGGTGATCCGGCGGGAAATTCAGGGCCTCGAAGTTGTGATAGTCATCTTCGATCTCCGGACCTTCGGCCACGCTGAAGCCCGCGCGCTGAAAGATATCCAGCATGCGCTGGCGAATCAGGGTCAGGGGATGGACGCCACCAGGGTGCTCGCCGCGACCGGGCAGGGAGATATCGATGCGCTCCGATTCCAGGGCCTGCTGCAAGGCCGCGGCCTGCAAGCTGTCACGCCGGGTATTGAGGGCTTGCTGCAAATCCTGCTTGAGCAGGTTAACCGCCTGGCCAAATTCGCGGCGCTGATCGGGCGCGAGGTCTTTCAGACCGTGCAGCAGGGCGGTTACCGCGCCTTTCTTGCCCAGGTAGTGGACGCGTAGCTCCTCCAGCGCTTTGAGGGAGGTGAGCTGCTCGGCAGCGCTCAGGGCCTGGCTGCGTAAGGATTCGATATTCGACATGGGACGGGTCGCTGGCTGGATAAAAAAAGGGAAAGTCGGAGACCGGCTTTCCCTTGATTTTTATGGGGTGCAACGCACGTTCAGTGCGGTGCGATTCAGAGCGCGGCTTTGGCTTGCTCGACCAGAGCGGCAAAGGCGGGTGCGTCATGCATCGCCAGGTCTGCCATCACTTTGCGATCCAGCTCGATCCCGGCCTTGTCCAGACCATGAATCAATTTGCTGTAGGACAGGCCATTGGCCTTGGAGGCAGCATTGATACGCACAATCCACAGGGCGAGGAACTGGCGCTTTTTCTGGCGGCGATCACGGTAAGCATATTGCCCGGCTTTGAACACGGCCTGGCGGGCGACCTTGTAGGTCCGACTCCGCGCGCCGTAATAACCTTTGGCCTGCTTTAAAATTTTCTTGTGCCGCGCCTTGGCGGTCACACCACGTTTCACTCTGGGCATTTTTTTATCCTTTCATCGATAGTCAAAATAATGGACGGGAAGGCAATGCCGGTGGCCTTCGGGCGTCCTGAGGGATGCGCTGGCATCCCTTGGCTCCATGGGGAGCCCGGGGCGAACCCCTTAAGCGCTGGGCAACATCCTGCTGACTGAGGCCACATCACTTTTGCACACCATCTTGTTCTTGTTCAGATTGCGTACGCGTTTACGGTTCTTCTTGGTGAGAATATGCCGTTTGTGGCTCTGCGCACGCTTGAAGCCGGTGGCGGTGCGGCGAAAACGCTTGGCAGCGCCGCGATTGGTTTTCATCTTGGGCATCTAACTAACTTCCTTAACTTCTCGGGTCTTTCAGGTTTTCTTGGGCGCCATGACCATGACCATCTGTCGACCCTCGACTTTGGGCATTTGCTCGACTTGCGCCAGTTCTTCCAAATCTTTCTTCACTCGCTCCAGCAGGGCGAGACCGATTTCCTGGTGGGCCATTTCCCGACCACGAAACCGCATCGTGACTTTCAGCTTGTCGCCGTCCTCTACAAACGAGATCAGGCGTCGCAGTTTGGTCTGGTAATCGCCTTCCTCGGTATTGGGGCGGAACTTGATCTCTTTGACCTGAACTTGCTTCTGTTTCTTGCGCGCGGCTTGTTGGGCCTTGCTTTTCTGGAAGGAGTACTTGCCGTAATCCATCAACTTGCACACCGGGGGCACGGCTTGCGGGGCGACCTCCACCAGATCCATGCCTTCTTCCGCGGCCATGGCGAGCGCCTTCATCAAAGGCTGCACACCCAATTGTTCTCCCTCGGCACTGACGAGCCGAACCTCGCGCGCGGTGATTTCCTCGTTCCGCCGGTCCTGTTTTTCTGCGCTGATACTTTTAACTCCGTAAAAAACGAATTATGGCCGTGATACCTCGTCACGGAGCCGGCTCAGGAAATCCTCAACAGGCATGGATCCCAAATCGGTACCATCACGGGCACGCACGGCCACTGTGTTGTCTTCGACCTCGCGGTCTCCCAGGATGACGACGTAGGGGATGCGCTGAATCGAAAGCTCGCGGATTTTAAAGCCGATTTTCTCGTTTCTCAAGTCCGCGCGTGCACGAAAGCCGGATTCGCTCAATTTGGCGACGACATTTCGCGCATGTTCGGCCTGCCGGTCGGTGATGTTGCAGACCACGATTTGCTCTGGTGCCAGCCACAAAGGCAGGGCTCCGGCATGGTGTTCGATGAGGATGCCGATGAAGCGTTCCAGCGAGCCCAGAATGGCGCGATGGATCATCACGGGAACCGCGCGATCCCCGGATTCATTGACGAATTGGGCATCCAGCCGGGTCGGCATGGAGAAGTCCAGTTGCACCGTGCCGCACTGCCAATCACGTTCCAGGCAGTCGCGCAGAGTGAACTCGATCTTGGGTCCGTAGAACGCGCCTTCACCCGGTTGCAGGCGATATTTCAGTCCCTTGTTATCCAGACAACGCTGCAGAGCCGCTTCCGAGCGATCCCACAGTTCATCTGCGCCAACGCGCTGTTCCGGGCGCGTGGACAGGGCCAGTTCGATATTGTCGAAGCCGAAATCCCGATACACGCCGAAGGTCAGATCGATCAGCGCCGCCACTTCGCTCTCGATCTGTTCTTCGGTGCAGAAAATATGCGCATCATCCTGAGTAAAGCCGCGCACGCGCATCAGTCCGTGCAGGGCGCCGGAGAGCTCATTGCGATGGCAGGAACCGAATTCAGCCATGCGCAGGGGCAGATCGCGATAGCTCTTCAGTCCCTGATTGTAAATCTGGATGTGCGCGGGGCAGTTCATCGGCTTGATCGCATAGTCGCGATCTTCGGAATGCGTCATGAACATGTTGTCGGAGAACTTGTCCATATGGCCGGATTTTTCCCACAGAACCTTGTCGATCAGCTGCGGGGTCTTCACTTCCTGGTAGCCGGCGCCGCGCAACAGCGTGCGGATATACGACTCGATCACGCCGTAGATGCGCCAGCCATGGTCATGCCAGAACACCATGCCGGGGGCCTCTTCCTGGAAATGGAACAGGTTCAGGCGCTTGCCCAGGGTGCGGTGATCGCGTTTGGCGGCTTCTTCCAGGCGGTGCAGGTACTGCTTGAGGGCTTTCTTGTCCGACCAGGCCGTGCCGTAGATGCGCTGCAGCATTTCATTTCTGGAATCGCCGCGCCAGTAGGCGCCGGCGACCTTCATCAGCTTGAAATGTCCCAGCTTGCCGGTCGAGGGCACATGGGGGCCTCGGCACAGGTCCACGAAATCAGCCTGACGATACAGGCTGATGGATTGATCGCTGGGGATGGAGGCGATGATTTCGGCTTTGTAAGCCTCGCCCAGGTCCTTGAAATAGGCGACCGCGGCGTCGCGTGGCATGAGCTCACGCTGGACCGGGTGATTGGCCTGCGCCAGCTGCGCCATGCGCTGTTCGATCTTTTCCAGATCTTCCGGGGTGAAGGGCCGGGTATAGGCAAAATCGTAGTAGAAGCCGTCAGCGATGACCGGGCCGATGGTCACCTGGGCCTCGGGGTACAGTTGTTTCACCGCATGCGCCAGCAGATGCGCGGTGGAGTGGCGAATCACTTCCAGGCCGGCCTCGTCGCGGCTGGTGACGATGCCCAGTTCCACATCCTCGTCAATCAGGTAAGAGGTGTCGACCAGTTCCCCGTTCACCTGACCGGCCAGCGCGGCCTTGGCCAGCCCAGGGCCGATATCGGCAGCAACTTCGGCTACGGAAAGCGGATGATCAAATTCTCGACGCGAGCCGTCGGGCAGGGTGATGCTGGGCATGGGCAACTCTCGTTCAGTGGCGACCCCCACGACAGGCCGCATGAGCGGAAGCGCCTGCTGGCACTTCCGACGTGGGAAGGGCGCGCAGTTTAGTCGGCTTGGGCACAGGCTTCAACGCCGCGGTCGCCGCGGGTTAGGCAGGAGCCTGACCCCGGCGGTTCTCGACTGCCGGGCTACAATCCCCCGATGGAGATCTTGATCTATCCGATTTGCGGGGTTTTCGCCGGGCTCATCGCGGGGCTGTTCGGAGTGGGGGGCGGCCTGATCGTCGTGCCGGTGCTGGCGAGCGTGTTTGCCTGGCAGAGTCTGGCTCCGGCCCACACCATGCAGCTCGCACTGGGGACCTCGCTGGTGACGATCGTGGCGACCTCCCTGGCTTCGACCTGGTCGCATCAGCGCTATGGCGGCGTGCATTGGGCGATTTTCCGGCGGTTGGCCCCGGGCATCGTAGTGGGCAGCTGGCTGGGTGCGGGTCTGGCCGATCGTCTCGACAGTGACGATCTGCGCCTGGGATTCGGGCTGGCCGAGTGTCTGCTGGGGGTCTACATGTGGTTCAAGAAACCGGGGCTGGTGCAGGCCGAACCCGCCTCGCCGCACGTCGCCGCGTTGCTGGGGGGCGGCGTGGGCATCGGTGCGGTGTCCAGTCTGGCGGGTATCGGTGGCGGTACGCTGACCGTGCCGTATCTGCTGCGCTCGGGGCTGGCCATGACCCGGGCGGTGGGGACTTCGGCCGCCTGCGGCGTGCCGATTGCGGTCTTCGGCAGCCTCAGTTATCTGTACTTTGGCTGGGATCAGGCCGGTTTGCCGGAGCAGGCCTGGGGATACCTCTACTGGCCGGCCGCCCTGGGCATCATGCTGATGAGCGCCGTATGCGCGCCGCTGGGCGCAGCCTGGGCCCAGCGCCTGCCCCCGACGGCACTCAAGCGCGGGTTCGCGCTGTTGTTGGTGCTGATGGGAGTTAAGATGCTGTTCTTTTGAGCCTGAAGGGTAGCTTCACATGAAGACATCATCCGCGCGCGACTTCGATCTCGTCGTTTACGGTGCCGCCAGTTTTGTCGGGCGGCTGCTGACCCGTTATCTGATGCAAAGGCATGGCGCCGCAGGTGAGCTGAAATGGGCGCTGGCCGGGCGCAACCAGGCCAAGCTGGACGCGGTGGCCGCCGAATTCGGCGCCCAGGCTCTGCCTACGATCATCGCCGATGCCAACGACGCCGCGGCGCTGAGCGCGATGGCTGCTCAGGCCCGAGTGGTGGTCAGCACCGTGGGGCCCTACGCGCTGTACGGCTCCGAGCTGGTCGCGGCTTGCGTGGCTCAGGGCACGGATTACTGCGACCTGACCGGTGAGCCGCAGTGGATGCAGCGGATGATTGATGCTCACCAGGATGAGGCGGAAAAATCCGGCGCGCGTATCGTGCACAACTGCGGGTTTGATTCCATTCCATCGGATCTGGGGGTGTGGTTCACCCAGGAACAGGCGCAGGCCGATTTTGCCGAGCCCTGTGTCCAGATCAAGATGCGCGTCAAGGCGATGCGCGGTGGCGCCAGCGGCGGGACGGTGGCCAGCATGCTCAACGTGATGGCGGAACTGAAAAGCGATCCCGGCCTGCGCAAGGTGCTGCAGAACCCCTACGCGGTGGCCCCACAAGGCCTGCGCCAGGGCGTGAGACAGCCCAACGTGACGTCTCCGGAGTTTGATCAGGATGCGCAGGCCTGGGTGGCCCCGTTCGTGATGGCGGGCATCAATACCCGCGTGGTGCATCGCAGCCACGCCCTGCTGGGCCGACCCTGGGGTGAGGATTTTCTGTATGACGAAGCCATGCAGATGGGCGGCGGTGTGCGCGGCGCGCTGCGCGCCGGCGGACTGGCCGCGGGACTGGGCGGTTTCATGGTCCTGGCCGCGCTGGGGCCGAGCCGGAACCTGCTGGCCAAGCATGTACTGCCCAAGCCAGGCGAGGGGCCGAGTCCTGCCGAGCAGGAAAACGGCTTTTTCGACCTGCGCTTTTATGGCCGCACGGCCGGGGGCAAGCAGATCGTGACCAAGGTGACCGGAGACCGCGACCCCGGTTACGGTTCGACCGCAAAAATGCTGGGGGAAGCGGCGCTGTGCCTGGCTCAGGACCATGATGCGACGGCGCAGGAGGGTGGGTTCTGGACCCCCAGTACCGCGCTCGATGGCGCGTTGCTGCAGCGTCTGACGCAGCAGGCCGGATTGCGCTTCGAGCGCCTCGACTAGGGGCGGGGCAAAAGCCGAGCTACAAGCCGCAGTTATTCTTGGCAAACACCTGGTCGGCGCGGTAGCTGGAGCGCACCAGCGGTCCGGCGACCACTTCGAGGAAGCCCCGTTCCAGGCCCCATTGCCGGTACTGGGCGAATTCGTCCGGGCTGACGTAGCGCTCCACGGCCAGATGATTGCGCGTAGGTCGCAGGTACTGGCCGAAGGTCACGATGTCGATCTGGGCCTCGCGCATGTCGTCCAGTGCCTGCTGGACTTCTTCAGGGGTCTCACCCAGGCCCAGCATCAGGCTGGTCTTGGTGAGCACCTCGGGGCGATGGGCCTTGGCGTGGCGCAGGACGTTCAGCGTCTGGTCGTAGCCGGCGCGGGGGTCACGCACCGGATGGGTCAGGCGCCGGACCGTTTCCAGATTCTGCGCGAACACCTGCAAGCCGGAATCCACCACGGTTTCGACGCAGGCCGTGCGGCCCTGAAAATCCGGGGTGAGCGCTTCGACTGCGGTGTCGGGGTTTTCCTTGCGGATGGCGCGCACGCAGTCGGCGTAATGCGCGGCGCCGCCATCGGCCAGATCATCCCGGTCCACTGAAGTCAGGACGATGTAACGCAGGTTCATCAGCCTCACCGAGTTGGCGGCGTTGGCCGGTTCGGCCGGGTCCAGCCAGCCTCGCGGGTTGCCGGTGTCCACCGCGCAGAAGCGGCAGGCGCGGGTGCACACCGCCCCCATCAGCATGAGGGTGGCGGTGCCGTGCGACCAGCATTCGCCGATATTCGGGCATTTGGATTCCTCGCATACCGTCGCGAGCTGGTTGTCCTTGACGTTCTTCAGGGTGTCGAAATAACGCGGGTCCGACGGCAGCTGGGCGCGCAGCCAGCGCGGTTTCTGGCCGCGCGGCAGTTCCTGGGCCGTGGCCTGGGATTTGACTCCGTCCTTGATCGCGGAAAAACCTTGCGGTGCCTGATATTTTTCCCCGCTGCTGACGACGGGGATGCCCTTGAACTCATTCATGGGGGCATTATACGGGTGTGGCGGGGAAGCTAGTCAGAATGCGGCATATCGGATTGAACTAGGCTCGCTATAATCCAGTCAAATAACGAGGATGACCAACGTGCGATTGACTGGAGTGATTTTGGGCCTGGGCGTGGTGCTGACGGCGCCGGCATGGGCGAAGGTATCGGCGGAAGAGGCCAAGCGACTCGATGGCGAATTGACGCCGATCGGGGCGGAACGGGCGGGCCTGGAGCCGGGGCCGCATGGTTTGAACATTCCTCCCTGGACCGGCGGCTGGGTGCAGCCCAGCGAAGAAAAGCGCATTCATGCGCCGCAGGATCCCTACGCTGACGAACAGCCGATTTTCATCATCACCGCGGAGAATGCCAGCAAGTACGCGGACATTCTGACGCCAGGGCAGTTGGCCCTGTTCAAGCAATACCCCAGCACCTTCAAAATGCGGGTGTTCCCCAGTCATCGGACCTCGGCGGTGCCGGATCATGTCACCAAGGCCACCCGGGAGAATGCGACGCGGGTGGAGCTGACCGCGTCAGGCAATGGCTTCACGGGTACCGCGCACGGGGTGCCTTTCCCCATTCCGAAATCCGGTCAGGAACTGATCTGGAATCACATGGCCCGCTACCGTACGACGGGGTTTCGCGGCTTCACCAATAGCGCGGTGACCATGACCAGCGGTGACTATGTGATTGAACGCGCCTATATCGAGGGCGTCATCCATTATGGCGATCCGGCGATCGGCCTGGCGGACTGGGACAACAAGTTCATCACGCTGCTGCGCAAGATCGTCGCCCCGGCCAACAAGGCCGGCGATACGGTGTTGATCCATGCCCCCCTGGACCGGGAAAAAGACGAGATTCTGATCTGGTCCTACAACCCCGGCACGCGCAAGGTTCGCCGCATCGACGAGGTGGGTTACGACAATCCGGCTCAGGATGGGCTGATGACCCATGATCAGATCGATATGTTCAACGGGGCGCTGGATCGATACAACTTCAAGCTGGCGGGCAAGAAGGCGGTGTTGGTGCCGTATAACTCCTTTGCCCTGCATAGCAATTCGCTCAAGTACGAAGACATCATTCGCCAGGGTCACATCAATCCCGAACTGGTGCGGTACGAACTGCACCGCATGTGGGTGCTCGAGGCGCATCGACGCCCTGAGTCGGCACATATCTACAAGCGGCGGGTGATGTATTTCGACGAGGACAGCTGGCTGATCCTGTTGCAGGATATCTATGACGAGCGCGATGAGTTCTGGCGTACGGCCATGTCCTTTGCGATGCAGTACCCCCAGGTCCCCCTGCTGGTCAATGCCATGCAGGCCCATTACGACCTGCAATCGCGCCGTTATGTGGTGATCAACATGCAGAACGAAGAGAAACTGCCGGTGGAATACGATTATCAGGCACCGCCAAGCCAGTTCACCACCTCCGCGCTGAAGCGTTTCGCCGACAAGCGGCATCGCTGAGGCAGAGCGCGCGCCGGTGCGTATCGGCATTGATCTGGGCGGGACCAAAGTGGCGGCGGTGGTCCTGTCGGGTGAGCGGGTGCTGGCGCAGCGACGTCGGCCGACACCGGCGAATGATTATCAGGGGACGCTGCGCCTGCTTGTGCAGCTGGTCAAGGAGCTGGAACAGGAGCTGGGGGCGCAGGTCCTGCCCGTCGGTCTGGGGCATCCCGGTTCGGTGACGCCCGGCAGCGGCCTCATCCGCAACGCCAATTCCACCTGTCTGAATGGCCGGCCGTTGCAGCGCGATCTGGAGGCGCAGCTCGGCAGGCCGGTGGCGATGGCCAACGACGCCAACTGCATGGCCCTGTCGGAGCTTCACGATGGCGCCGCTCGCGGGCTGGAGTCGGCTTTTCTGGTGATTCTGGGCACCGGTGTCGGCGGCGCAGTGGTCAATCAGGGGAGGCTGCACTGCGGAGCCAATGGCCTGGCCGGAGAGTGGGGGCATAATCCGTTACCGTGGATGAGTGCTGCCGAGTTTCCCGGTGAGCTGTGCTGGTGTGGGCAGCGCGGTTGCCTGGAAACCTGGTTGTCAGGGCCGGCCTTGAGTCGCTGTCACGCGGCCGCAGGAGGTGGGACCTTGTCTGCCCGCGAGATCGCGGTGGCGGCCCATGATGGACACCCGCAGGCCCGAGCCAGTATGGCGGCTTACGCGCAGCGTCTGGCGCGGGCGCTGGCCGCGGTCATCAATTGTCTGGATCCCCAATGCATCGTCCTTGCGGGTGGGTTGTCACAGATTGAATACTTGTATCATGCAGTCCCCGGATATTGGGGGCAGTGGGTGTTTGCCGAGCAGGTCAATACCCGTTTGGTACCCGCGCGACACGGCGATGCCAGTGGCGTGCGCGGTGCCGCCAGATTGGAATAGCGCGACATGTTGCAGTTATATACCTACTATCGGAGCGTCTCGGCGCATCGGGTGCGTATCGCCTTGAATTACAAGGCCGTGCCCCATGAATCGATCTACGTCGATGAAGACCTTGGCGAGCAGCATAACGCGGGCTATCTGGAACACAACCCACAAGGTCTGGTGCCGGCTCTGGTGGTCGATGACAGTCTGACCATCACCCAGTCCGCAGCCATTTTGGAGTTTCTCGAAGAGAAATATCCGGAGCGGCCCTTGTTGCCCCAAGCCCTTGCGGATCGCGCGCGGGTGCGGTCGTTTGCCCAGGTCATGATCGCGGACATGCAGCCGTTCAATATCCTGCGAACCTATTACTACCAGCGGGACGTGATGGGCATCGACAAGGCGGCGCGACGGGCCTGGTACGAGCACTGGATGCACAAGGGCTTTACCGCGCTGGAGTCGATGCTGCAAACCCATCTCCAGCCCGGGGGCTACTGCCACGGTGACAAACCCACGCTGGCGGATGTCTGTCTGGTGCCGCAGGTCAGTAATGCCAAGCAGAATCAGCTGGATCTGAGCGACTACCCGACCTTGCGGCGCATCTACCAGACCTGCATGGCCCTTCCTGCCTTTCAGGCCGCGGCTCCCGACACTCAGCGGGACCGCCAGCGCAAGGCCGTTGCCGCGGGCTGAGCAGCGCCCTATAGTCTTCCCAGAAACGGGGAGGCGACAAAGTGAGCAACACACGAGAACAGGAACATGGTTTGCTGCTGGCTCAGGTGGAAGCCATCGCGGCCGCACGCAAGGAAGGCGCGGAGCGCGACCAGCTGATCGGCTTCATCCGCAGCTATTTCGAATCGGTTCCCGACGATGTCCTGGGGGCCTTGCATCCGCCTGAACTGTTCGCGATTGCCGCCGGTCATTTCGCCTTTATTCGTCAACGCGAGGGCGCGCAGGCTCACGTTCGCGTCTATCAGGCCACGGCCGAAGAACACGGCTGGGCCAGCGACGCCTGCATGCTTGAGACGGTGGCGCCGGATTGTCCGTTTCTGGTGGACTCGATCGCGATGGCGATCCGGAATGCCGGTGGGGTGATCCGCTGGTTGGTCCATCCGGTTCTGGCCACTCGGCGCGATGCAAACGGTGTGCTGCAAACGGTGACCTCACCAAGCCCAGGGGCCCAATCCCTGGAATCGCTTATCCATGTGCAATTTGACGGGGTATTCGAGCGCAGCGATCTGGAGCTTCTGGAGCAACGGGTCAGCAAGGTCCTGACCGATTTGCGGCTGGTGGTGACTGACTATCCACAGATGCGTGAACGCCTGCATGACCTGGTTGGGAGCCTGGCCAAGCCCCCGCCGGGCATGGATCCCGATGATATCGCGGAGGTCGCCGCCTTCCTGCGCTGGCTCGACGACGATCACTTCACCTTTCTGGCCTATGGTGAAAGCCGGGTGCTCGGCGAAGGCAATGAAGCCCATTTTGAGTACCTGCCCGAAAGCGGCCTGGGCTTGAGCCGGGGGCGCGATGACGACGGTCAGGTGGTGGCCCCGGCCTCGGAGCTGGACAAATATGCAGCCTCACGGCGGCCCTTGATCGTGACCAAGGCCAGCACCCGTTCCCAGATTCATCACGATGAATATCTGGATTCGGTCTCGGTCAAGCGCTTCGACGCCAGTGGTGCGGTGCTCGGCACCTGTCGGTTTGTCGGGCTGTTCTCGAACGAGGTATATAACTCCCTGCCGCGGCAGATTCCCAGCGTACGACGCAAGATCAGCTGGGTGATGGCGAACGCACGGGTGCGGCCCGGCAGTCACGCCGGCAAGCAACTGCAGCAGATTCTGGACGGGCTGCCCACCGATGAACTGTTCCAGAGCAGCGAACAGGAACTGCTGGAGCTGGCCTCGGGCGTGCGTTCACTGCGGGAAACCCAACGCCTGCGTCTGTTCATGCGGCGGGATCGCTACGGTCGGTTCTTTTCCTGTCTGGTCTATCTGCAGCGCGATCAGTACAGCAAGGAGGGACGTGAGCGTATGGGGCGTCTGCTGGTCGAACTGCTGGATGGCACCGATGTCGAGCAGCAGGTGGAGATCCAGCGCGACGGCCTGGCCCGGGTGCATTTCATCGTCCGAACCGCGCCGGGAAGCAAATCACCGCTGAAGATCCATGAACTTGAACTCCGCCTGCAGGAGGCGACCCGGTCCTGGGATGACGCGCTACGGGATTATCTGGGCAAAATCTTGCGGGATGCCGATGCGCGCCAGCTGACCGCGCGCTTTCGCGGAGCTTTCGGAGCGAGCTACCGCGAGCAGGCGGCGCCGGTTGAGGCGGCCACCGATCTGCAGTATCTGCATCGTCTGAGCCCGGCTGAACCGCTGCTGGTCCGGCTGATGGAGGC
>JBFJVB010000068.1:0-15781 GCA_041624435.1 Oceanococcus sp.
ACCACGTGCCCCTTCCGCCACACCCGGATTGCAGCTCAGCGGATAGGAAAAACGCGTGTTCTCGGTAATCGAGTCATCACACAGATCCAGTTCCTGGGGATCCGTCTCTGCCAGCGGCTTGCCAGGCAGGGCCGGAACGTTTTCGATCAAGGTGCCGGCCATCGACAAGGCCGCGGCGATCACCGGCTCGGCTTCCTTGTTGAGGTCGATCAGCTTGGCGTAGCAACCCCCTTCGAAATTGGAAACGCCTTCGTCGGTCCAGGCATGCTCATCATCGCCAATCAGCAGGCGATCCGGATCCGCGGACAAGGTGGTCTTGCCGGTGCCGGACAGGCCGAACAGGATGGCGGAGTGGCCATCTTTGCCGATGTTCGCCGAGGAATGCATGGGCATTTCATGGCGTTCCGGCAGCAGGAAGTTCATCACCGTGAACATGGCTTTCTTGTTGATACCGCAATAATCCGCCCGGCCCAGTACCAGGACGCGGCGGTTACGGAAATCCAGGATGACCGCGCGGTCCGAGGCCGTACCGTCGCGCGCCGGATCACAGCGGAAGCTCGGCACGTTCAGGATGGTCCAGCGCTTGTCATCCTCGTTTTCGACTCCAGGCACATCATCGACAAACATGTTTTCGATGAACATGGCGTGGGTGGCGAACTCACCGACAAAACGCAGCGGAATCGCGTAGCTGGGAATCCAGCCGCTGTACTGATCTTTCACGTACAGCGTCGCGGCCTTGGCGTTGAGATGCTCGATGACCCGATCGAACAGACCATCAATATGCGCCGGATCAAATTTCTTGAAGTCGTTTTTCCACCACACCTTGTCTTCGATTTCCGGCCAGGCCACCGCAAAGGTGTCCTGTACGGGGCGTCCCGTACAGCTCGGGTCGGTGTAAAAGATTAATGGTCCATCCACGCCCAGCTTGGTGGCGAAGGCCTTCTGGGCATCGTCCGGCCCACCAGGCTTGACCCTGCCGCGATCATTCGCGATGGCCGCATGAAACAACTCCTGTTTGCTCAGACCGTATTTGATAGTGGCGTTCGACAGCCCCAGTTGCTGTTTCAGATTGTCGGCAATTCCCATCGGTACCCGTACTCGTCATGCAAAAAAGAACGCCAGGCATAAGCCTGGCGCGCGGTATTCAAAGCGTTTTTGCGTCAATGATC
Organism: Oceanococcus sp.; assembly: GCA_041624435.1. Taxonomy (GTDB): domain Bacteria; phylum Pseudomonadota; class Gammaproteobacteria; order Nevskiales; family Oceanococcaceae; genus Oceanococcus. Next base: position 1,170 of record JBFJVB010000068.1, read on the forward strand.
GACAGACGCAACTTGGCCCGGGCAATCAACAATATCGTCTGGACAGGAGCGATGTGATCTATGTGCATGGAAGCCAAGTGTGACGCAAATGTCACGAGAGCCCACCCCTCACGACAGTAAGCTATTTATTTTAGCTGATTTTTTCTTAACAGGTCCCGGATTTGGTGCAAAGATTTGCTCTGACCGACAAATTACTGTCTATAATGACAGTATGCCCAGTAGCCGCCTGACCCCCCGCCAAGCCCAGATTCTGCAGTTCATCCGCAGCTATACCGGCACCCAGCAAATGCCTCCGACCCAGGCAGAAATCACCGCTGCCATGGGCTTTTCCTCCCGTACCGCAACCCGGGATCATCTGCGGGCACTGGAAAAAAAGGGCGTGCTGGAGTTGAAACCGGGGGCGTCTCGTGGCATTCAGCTACTCACCCCGACACTGAGCGCCAGCTTGCCACTGATCGGGCGCGTCGCTGCCGGCCAGCCGATTCTGGCTCTGGAAAATGTCCTGGCGCAGCATGTGATTGACCCCCAGCTGTTTCATCCCCGGGCGGATTATCTGTTGCAGGTCCAGGGGCAAAGCATGCGCGATGCAGGCATTGCCGATGGCGATCTGCTGGCCGTACACCGCACGCCGGAGGCCCGCAATGGACAGATCGTGGTGGCGCGAATCGACGACGAAGTCACGGTCAAACGCTTCGAGCGTCATGCAGAATGGGTCAGCTTGCTGCCAGCCAATCCGGATTTTTCCCCCATCCGTATCAACCTGCGCAAACAGAGCCTGCATATCGAAGGCCTGATGGTCGGCCTGATCAGGCAAAGCTCGCCGCCATGAAGCCACAAGCCTTGCAGGCCTTGTTGCGGCACCCGGGAATCTGGCGCGGTGCGGCAACCCCGTCCCTGACCGACCAGCGGACCGGCTTCGCGGAACTCGATCGGCAGTTGCCGGGGCGGGGCTGGCCCCGGGGCGCCTTGATCGAGTTGATCCCCAGCCGGCTGGGGATCGGCGAACTCCAGCTGCTGCTACCGAGCTTGCGGGCACAATCCCAAAGCTGGGTGGCACCACCCCATATTCCCTATGCCCCGGCACTGGCGGCGGCCGGAATCAATCTGGCCGAGCTGTTGATCGTGCGCCCGCGCAACCCGGCCGACAGCCTCTGGGCGATGGAGCAGATTCTGCGCTCCGGGGTCGCCAGTCATGTGCTGGGCTGGCATGACACCATGCAGACTTCGGCTTTGCGCCGTCTGCAACTGGCCGCTGAAGCGGGCGCCTGCCGGCTCTTTCTGTTCCGACCCGCGCACTGCGTCAAACAACCGTCCCCGGCGCCGCTGCGCCTGTATCTGGAACCGGCCGAAAACGGCCTGTACCTGCGTCTTGTCAAATGCCGGGGCGGCCGCCCCGGCGCCATGATTTTGCCTCTGTCTGATGCCCATGCTGTGGCTTTGCATTCATCTCCCGCACCTGCCTCTCGACGCCCTGCATCCCGCGCAGCCTGAGCTGGCCCTGGCGGTGGTCGATACCGGCCAGCGCCTGCTGACGCTGAATGCTGCGGCACGGCGACGCGGCGTTCGCGGCGGCATGCTGCTCAGTGCAGCCCAGGCCCTGGCGCCGGATCTGCGGTGTCTGGCCCGGCAGCCACACGCGGAGCAGCAGGCCCTGCACAGCCTGGCCACCTGGGCCGGGCAGTTCACCTCCTGGGTCAGCCTGGTGCCCACCCAGGCGCTGCTGCTGGAAATCGGCGGCAGTCTGAAACTGTTCAAATCACTGTCGTGCCTGCAACAGCGGATCCGTGCGGGGCTGGCGCAGCTGGATTACCAGGCTGCGCTGGCCACGGCCCCGACCCCCTTGGGCGCCCTGGTGCTGGCCCGCTCCGGGGACGGATGCGGCGCCCGCACCCCGGCCGAATTGCATCGTCTGCTCGCCCCTTTGGCGGTGTCACTGCTGGGCTGGGATGACAGGACCCTGCAGCGGATCAGCGCGGTGGGAGTCAGAAACATCGCCGAGTGCGCGGCCTTGCCGCGCGCGGGTTTCGCCCGACGCTATGGCGCCGACAAGCGTCTGCAACTGGATCGGTTGCTGGGTCAGGCCGCCGACCCACGACCGGCCTATGCGCCGCCCCCCCGGTATCAGCGCAGCCTGGAATTGAGCTTCGAAACCGTTCACAGCCAGGCCATGAAGCCGGCTTTCGAACGGCTATTTCTGGATCTGCATGCCGATCTGCTGGGCCGGGATTGCGGCATTCTGGGCATCCAGATCAAGCTGGTACACGGCCGGCACCCGGATACCGCTTTCAAGCTGGGCTTGCAGAGTCCGAACCGGGAGGTGCCGCGCTGGATGAGCCTGCTGCATGAACGCCTGCAGGGCATGAGCCTGCCTGCGGCGGTGCGCTGCATCCGCATCGAGGCGGTGGAGTTTGCCGCCCTGGGCCAGCGACAGACGCAGCTCTGGCCGCAGATGCACGCCGAGCAGCGTCAAGCCTTGCTGGAACGTCTGGCGGCGCGGCTCGGGCCTTCCGCCCTGTCGGGGCTGAGCACCCACGCGGCGCCCTGCCCGGAGCAGGCCTGGCGCAAAACCGATCCCGGCCAGGGTCAGAATGCCGCCCCCGAACCGCGCCCCAGGCCCTTATGGCTGCTGCCCCAGCCTGCCGCAGTGCCATTCGCCAGGCTCCAGCTACGCAGCGGCATCGAACGCATCGAGGGCGGCTGGTGGGAGCAGGATTGCCACCGCGACTATTACCGGGCGCAAACACGTCATGGGCAGCGCATCTGGGTATTCCGGGATCATGCCCGACCGGATCAATGGTTCATTCACGGGCTGTTCGGATGAATCCGCCCCCACCGGTACTGGTACCAGCGGCCAGCGGCGGCGCGGCGGGCCGCGGGGCGACACGCCCATGACGGCTTACGCCGAACTGCATTGCCTGAGTAATTTCAGTTTTCTGCGCGGCGCCTCCCACCCGCAGGAACTGGTCCGACAGGCCGCCGAGCTGGGTTACAGCGCCCTGGCCCTGACCGATGAATGCTCTCTGGCCGGGATTGTGCGCGCCCACCAGCAAGCCCAGGAGCTGCACTTCAAGCTCATTATCGGCACTGAAATCCTCTGCACGGATGGGCCCAAAGTCGTTCTGCTGGCGCCGGACCAGACCGCGTACAGCCAGCTGTGCCGACTCATCACCCGCGGCCGGCGGCAAGCGGAAAAAGGCCAGTATCAGCTGAGCATGGCCGAGCTGAGCAGCGGCCTGGACGCCTGTCTGGCCATCCTGATTCCGCACCCGCAGGGCACCGCAGCGATCTGGCTGGAGCAGGCGCACTGGTTAAAACACAGTTTTGCCGAACGCGGCTGGCTCGCGGTGGAACTGCACCGGGGCCCCCAGGACAGCGAGCACTTGCAGGCATTGCAGACCATCGGCCGACGTACGGCGCTCAAGCTGGTGGCCTGCGGCGATGTGCACATGCACCTGCGGCAACGTCGCCGCTTGCAGGACACGCTCACCGCCATCCGCCACGGCTGCACCATGGCCACCGTCAGCCCCTTTCTGTTTCCCAATGGCGAACGCCATCTGCGCAAACCAGCCACGCTGGAACGCCTGTATCCGCCGGAACTCCTGCGGGAAAGCCAGCACATCGCCGCACGCTGCCAGTTTTCCCTGGATGAGTTGCACTACCGCTACCCGGCCGAATCGGTGCCGCCCGGCCAGACCGCCGCGGCCTATCTGCGCGCCCTCACCGAACAGGGCTTGTCACGCCGCTGGCCGCAGGGTGTGCCGGCACAGATCCGGCCGCTGATCGACAAGGAGCTGGCCCTGATCACGGAACTGGAATACGAGCACTACTTCCTGACCGTGTTCGAAATCGTCAGCTGGGCCAGAGCACAGGGCATCCTGTGTCAGGGCCGGGGTTCGGCGGCCAATTCGGCGGTGTGCTATGCCCTGGGGATTACCGCCGTCGATCCGGTGGAGATGAAGGTCTCACCGCTGTTCGAGCGCTTTATCTCCAGGGAGCGCAACGAGCCGCCGGACATCGATGTGGATTTCGAACATCACCGCCGCGAAGAGGTCATGCAGCACATCTACCGGAAGTACGGCCGCGAACGGGCGGCAATCGCCGCGACCGTGATCCGTTACAAGCCCAAAAGCGCCATCCGCGATGTGGGCAAGGCCCTGGGTCTGGCACTTCAGGATGTCAGCCGGATCAGCCAGTCACTGGCCTGGTGGGACAGTCGGGACGAACTGCCGGAACGGCTGCGCGATCTGGGCTTCGATCCGGAAACACCGGTGCTGCGGCATCTGCTGAGCCTGATCGATGACGTGCTGGGTTTTCCCCGTCACCTGTCGCAGCATGTGGGCGGTTTCGTCATCGCCGAACAGGCCCTGGATGAACTGGTGCCGATCGAAAATGCCGCCATGTCGGATCGCACCATCCTGCAGTGGGACAAGGATGACCTGGACGCCCTGGGGCTGTTGAAGATCGATTGCCTGGCGCTGGGCATGCTCAGCGCCATCCGCAAGGCCTTTGCGATGATCCGGCTGCACACCGGCAAATCACTGAGCATCGAGCGGATCCGCAGTACCGAGACCACCGCCCCCGATCAGGCCCGGCAGGTTTACGCCATGCTCCAGCGAGCCGACACGGTGGGGGTTTTTCAGGTCGAGTCACGTGCCCAGATGTCCATGCTGCCCCGGCTGAAGCCGCGGGAGTTCTATGATCTGGTGATCGAAACGGCCATCGTGCGGCCGGGCCCAATTCAGGGGGGCATGGTTCACCCCTACCTGAATCGGCGCATGGGCCGGGAACCGATCCTTTATCCAGCGCGCCTGAAAAGCGTGCTGGAACGCACTCTGGGCATTCCGATCTTTCAGGAGCAGGTGATGGAGATCTGCGTCAAGGCCGGCGATTTTTCACCTGGAGAGGCCGATCAGGTCCGCCGCTCGATGGCCGCCTGGCGGCGCACCGGCAGCCTGGACCAGTTCGAGACCCGGCTCAAGGCCGGCATGCGCAACAATGGCTACGACGCGCAATTCGCCGAACAGATCTACAAACAGATTCAGGGCTTTGCGGAATACGGGTTTCCGGAATCCCATGCCGCCAGCTTTGCGGTTCTGGTCTATGTCTCGGCCTGGCTCAAATGTTTTGAACCCGCCGCCTTCCTGGCCGGCCTGCTCAACAGTCAGCCGATGGGCTTTTACTCGGCGTCCCAGCTCATCCAGGATGCTCGCCGTCATGGGGTTGAAGTGCGTGCGGCCGATGTCAGCTTCAGCACCTGGGATTGCCGTCTGGAAAAACCGCCCGGCCGCGCGGCGGCGGTACGCCTGGGCCTGCGCCAGATCAAGGGCCTGAGCGAGGCATGTGGTCGCCGGATCGAACACCATCAAACCTATGCTGACGTTCAGGAACTGATCGAGAAGGCCGCGCTGAATGAGCGGGAGCGGCAATTGCTCGCCCAGGCCGGCGCCTTGCGCAGTCTGGCGGGCAACCGCCATCAGGCGCATTGGCAGGCCATGGGCAGCGAGACACCGCATGGCCTGCTGAACTCCCCGGCGCCGGAGCAGCGTGCCCGGCTACGTCCCCCGGACAGTGGCGAGAACCTGTGCGCGGATTACGCCAGCCTGGGCTATACCCTGGGCCGCCATCCCATGAGTCTGTTACGACCGCTGCTGCCGGAGCTCCAGGGCCTGACCGCCAGACAATGGCGACAGCTGCAAAACGGCAGCCGTTGCCGGGTCGCCGGACTGGTGACAAACCGGCAACGACCAGGCACCGCCGGCGGGGTCATTTTCATGAGCCTGGAGGATGAAACCGGCAGCATCAACCTGATTGTCACACCGGCCATCCTGGCCCGGTTCCGCCAGGAAGTGCTGCAAGGCTCCCTGCTGCTGGCCCAGGGCATGATGGAAAACCGCGATGGCGTGCAACATCTGCTGGTGGACGCACTGGAAGACCGCAGCGCCTTGCTGGGCGAACTGCGCACCCGCTCACGCGATTTTCACTGAGCCCATACCCTCCAGAGCGCTTACAGCCAGGAAAAACACCGCGCATCGTCCCCGGCCATCCATCGGTTCCACACGCTCGCCACGGAGACGAACATCAGGAGAACGGCCGTCATCGCCGAGCTGACATTCCAGCACCAGGTGCAGCGCAATCGAATCAGTCCACTCCGGCCGAACTGAGGCGCCCAAGCCTGTATATTGGGGCTTGCCAAGCTCACCAGAATCGACCCTTTTCGTAGTGGATCAGTCATTCAGAATCATTGCATCCGTCTACCGCAGCCTGATCGAGATTCTTCAGGAGGCGGGTATCGAGACGCAGAGCATCTCCCAGCGGGTGGGTGCCGATGTGACGGCCCTGATCGCCTCCCAGGAGATGCTGAGTCTGGAGCAGGTCACGGCGCTTTGGCAGTTGGGTTATGAAACCCGCGGGCCGACGATCGGAGTCGAAGTGGCGCTGCGGGTCCGGCTGGTGGATTACCAGGATGTCGGTGTCTATCTCACCGCGACCGAAGATGTCGCCGATGTGCTGCATCAGCTGGAAAACTACTGCGCCCTGTTCAGCAATGTGGTGGATGTCAAAACCGCCAGCACCCGGGACGGGATCGAGTTCACGCTGCATTACAACGCGAGCGTGCCCCTGCTGCACGAGCGACTGGACTTCCTCGCCATCTCCGGCCCGGTGCTGGTGTCGCAATACCTCGGCCGGCCTCTGCGCCTGGCCCGGGCCGAGCTGACCCGACCGGCGCCGGACGATACCCGACCATGGGACGAGGCTTTCGGCGTGACGGTGACCTGGGATGCGCCCATCACCCGCTTCGTCGTGAGCCATGAAGAATCAAAGCGCCGGGTGCTGACGCGCAATGAGCAGTTGCGCCGCGAACTGAAGTTTCTGCTCGATCGACGCCTGCGGGCGGACCGGCGCGCCCATCCCCTGGACGAAATTCGTGCGGTGATGAAAAAACAGTTCGCCCGCCAGGTGCCGAATATCGAAACGGTCACCGCAGCGCTGCATATCAGCGCGCGGACCTTGCAACGGCGATTGACCGACGCGAACACCACCTTCAGTGATCTGCTTTCCGAGCTAAGGCGGGAGATGGCTGAAAACTATCTGCATCTGGGCATGCCCGTCAGCGCGGTCGCCGAACGCCTGGGATACTCGGATTTGAGGACTTTCAACCGCGCCTTCAAACGCTGGCTCGGGCAGACCCCGGCTCAATATCAGCAGGATCAGACCCGACCGGACTCGTCTGGTTCACCGTGAATCGTTGGTCCGCCCGGCCTGGTGATTGACTAGGTGGCGGGGTTCTTCGCCGTCCTTTCCAGGGCCGCATCCGCCCGCGCCGGTCGCCACACGCCCAGAAGCTTAAGCAGGGCAATCGACACCCGCGGCGCCTTGCGGTAACAGCGCAGAAACCATGACAGGCTGGCCGGGTAAATGACTTCTCGCCGACTCGCCCGGATCGCTTTGACCACCTGTGCGCCAACCTCGTCAGGCTCAAGGCTCGGAAACACGCGGGAGATTCGGGGGTACCAGCTCATATCCGCATCGTTACGCTCGAAGTAACCGGTATTGACCTGGCCCGGACAGAACAGCGTCGAGCCGACCCCATGCGGTCTGAGCTCTTCATACAAAGACGCCGCCAGCCCCACCATCGCATGCCGTGTCGCGGTGTACGGCATCATGTTCGGAAACGGCACATAACCGGCCGGACTGGTGAGCGTGACGATATGCCCGGACCGACGCCTCACCATCGCCGGAACCACCGCGTGGCTTGCGGCGACGGCCGCCGCGAGTGGAATGCCTACGGGAAGGTCCGCTTCGGCTGCCGTCTGTTGAGCCAGGGGTTTGAACGTGCCGCCACCCACATTATTGATCAGGATGTCGACCTCGCCAAAATGCCCGACGATGTCCGCCAACACGCGACGAACATCGGCCGCATCGGCCAGATTCGCGCTGAAACCCTTGACCTCACCGCCCAGGGCAAGCGCACAGGCATTGAGTTTGTCCTGCGATCGGGCGACGATCGCGACCTTCGCCCCGGCGGCCACCAGCGCCTTGGCGATGCCCCGGCCGATGCCCTCGGAACCGCCGGTGACGACGGCGACCTTGTTGTGAATATCTTTCATCTGGAATTTCTCGTTAAGGGCCGGGCGCTGCTCATTCATCATCCGCGGGTTCGCAGGCGTCGCCCACATCGTTGCCATCGGCATCCGCCTGATCAGGATTCACGGCAAACGGACAATTGTCATCGGCATCGGACAGACCGTCTTCATCCAGGTCCGGAATCGCGTGCACCAGTTCGATGTGGAACTGTCCCTCCTCGACCGGGTGCCGGCGGCCGTCCGGGTCGATCAGCATCGCGTCGAAATGACCTTGCAGACGGTCCAGACTGGCCGTCGTCACGGTCAGTTCGCAGGCACCGCCGGCGTCCGTGCTCAGCAGGTGCATGCCTTCGCGCTGCAGCCTCACGGCCAGACCGGACTCCCCGCAGCGGTAGCGGCCCGGCGCCGGCGACAACGACTGGATACTCCAGTGGCTGTGATCGCTGTCCAGACTGACCACATGGAGGGTGCGTCGACCATCGGCAGCGGCGGTGTAGCGCATGTCGCCATTGAAGGCATAGGCGGCATGATCGACCAGGCCTGCGATCCCGCTGGTGCCCGGCAGGCCATCGGTTCGACCTGAAACTTCACCCGGAACCGGCGCCCGCCCACCTTCACAGGCAGACACCGAGACAAGGATCATGGCACCCAGCATACGCAGGGCAATCTTTCTTGGCGGTTGATTCAACATGGAGGCCCCCTCACTCAGCTGCTTAGGTACAGACTGCGCACGAACAGGCGGGTCAGGCGGTATTCACCGACGAGCCCGCTGTACTGCTGGCGGTAATCGACCAGCCCGTGCTGCTCACACAGGCGCTGGGTAAACGCGTCGACATGTTTGCGCTGAATATGATTCGAGCGTTTGACGTGCTTGTGCAGCACACTTTTGAGAAAGGCTTTCTGCGCCTTGATCTGCTCGTCTTCGGCGTCCCTTGCCGGGGCGGCGATACTGACCGGCATGGCCAGCGCACCCAGCGCACCGGTGGAACCTTTCAGAAATGCCCTGCGGGTCGATCGGATATCTCGCATCATCGGGTCTCCTTGTTCAGTTCCAGGGGCTGCAGGTCATGGTGCCGGGCCGCTGCATTCCGTAAGCCCAGCGACGGGTGATGTTCTTGGCCTGGATCTGATTGTCGAATGCCAGCAGTTCTTGCTGAAATGTTTTCAGGTGCGGGTAAATGCGCTGGTCGTGCATGAAATTGCCGTCCGGATAACGCCCCAGCGAGCGATACCATTCGTGTGGCAGATCAACAAAAAAGCGTGAGGCGCAGAAGGTGGCCAGGGCCACGTTGATCGGCGGCATGATGTCGAACCAGTCCTGCTCCGTCTTGGTTTCGTCATTGCGCGGCACCCGATCCGACCAGTACGCGATCGGTGCCAGCTTGATGCAGCCCAGCGTCGCCTCCAGCGCATGACTCGCCGACATCCAGTAAATGATGCGGGTAACGGTATCGACCAGTTCCGCAACGCTGCTCAGTGCGGCGGGAAAACCGGCGACCCGCCCGGCCACGGCCGTTTCATTGCAGAAGGCCTGCAATTCATGGTCCCGCCGGACGTCTTCATCCGAGCGGTAATAGTGCGCCAGGTAACTGCCCACCCATTTTTCGATGATGGGAAACAGGCCGTCATCGTCATGCATGGGGAACTCTTCGATGGCGCTGAAGGCGTTCGGCGCGCTGCGATCCAGCGGCGTGCTGTGTTCGACAAAATCGTAGAATCCGGCCCGGTTGACCACCGCATCGAGAAAGGTCTGGCCGGTCCAGCCGGAAATCTTGTCCGCCATACCGGTCAGCAGGCCCTGATCAGGGGGACCATAGCCGTCATTGGCCGCCACCGCCTGCGTGCCCGTATCCCAGAAGATACCGAAATGATTGTTGCGAATCAGCGACAGCAGATGCGGCTCCAGCAAGGCGCGCAAGGGGTGAGCCTTGGGAATCGTGCGATAAAAGCTGATCGCAACCGGAGCGATGTACACGTGCATCGACAGGTGATCCACCACGCCGCTCATCGCGTACATGCTCATGAACAGGGTCTTGGCCATCTGCCAGGACCAGTAATCATCCGTGGGGGTCAGAATATCGGACAGCGGGCGCTGTGGATCCTGCTGGTTGGACTCCTTCCAGGCAGCACGCTCGGCCTCGGTTCGGGGTGCGTGCTGGGTGCTCTGAATGGCGATGAGCTTCAGCGGGCCGCCAGTCCTGGGTACCGCAAACAGCGCGATCGGCGTGAAATAGCGCCCACCCGCCGAATGCTCGGCCGGCGGACGCAGATTGAAGGCATCGTATTCCTTGTAATCGACGATGAATACGCGTCCTTGCGCCATCGCCTGATCCAGATCGTCGTGGCGAAAATCCGCGGTGCGTTGAAAGATTTCGTTACTGACCCTGAAGTTGGCTTGATGCCGGGTAAAGGGCTGGATCCGTGGAAACGGGCTGGCATGGGCCACCTGGGTCCAGCCGATCACGTCATCATTACGAAACTCCTCATCGAACGGCTGTTTCGGATACCGCCGTGGCAACGGAGGATAACAATCCAGTGTTTCGACATCCTGGGCATCGGTCGCGGGCGCGAAGCTGAGAATCGGATCCAGCAGATTTACCCGGAAATAGAACGGGCCATCGCCATCGGTCACGTTCTCGGTGACCACGGACAGCAGGCGGGTGATGTTGTTCAGCACTTCGGTATTGGTCGCCCACAGGTGCCAGTTGCGATCGAAGTAATAGAACAGCGGTTCGTAGATATCGATCCCGTCCTCGCCGGGATCGGAATCATCCCGTCCGAACTGATCTTCCTGAGCGTAAAGCCGGCGCGCTTCGTCCTCGCCTCGCAGCGCCCAGCGCGAATTGACCACCACATCCGGCGACCCCACATTGCCATGTACCACCGCCCCCGGAATCAACTCATAGTCGAACCAGTTGTTTTTCTGGGCGCGCGCCAGCTCCGCATCACGCAAGCCTTGCTGTTGGCTGTTCGCTCGCGAATACAGACGTGGAAACGGATAGATCGGTTGCTCGGTATAGCCATAGCCAGTACCGAGCAAGTCCACCCGGTTGTGATCGTAGACCGGACCCGATCCGATCGGAAACGGGTCGATGTAGTTCTTTTCAGTCGTGCTCATGCTGGCGGTCTCCTGTGCGTTTTCAGCGCCAGTTGGAATCTGTCCTCGGACACCCGGCGTATCCGGAATTTCGAGAACCCATTATTGACCCGCCCCGTACTCAGCAACAGGTCCGCAGGTGCCGATGAGGGGGGCTTTTCGCGCCAATCGGTCTTCTGGCCACTTCAGCTGGATTGCGCCCGAGCCTGATTGATGGCCCCGGCGTGGCTGGCCAAGTTCCGAATCCTGACGGTCGAGATCGAGTTCATCAAGCAAGCGCAGGGCCGATTACGAGGGCAGATTCTGCGGGTAATGAAGCGTGATCATGGTGACCTCTTGGCGCGGCGAGTTGAACTCGGTCCAGAGTTTCTTCACCGCGAAATCTGCCGGGGCTCGGTGGCAAATCTGCAGTGGTTTGTTGCCATGCGTCATACCAACTGGTATGTATGTGCGCATGATGACTCGATATATCCACTTTATTGCTCAGCGGCCCTGGCTCACGATGCTGCTGTCCAGCATCGTCGTGCTGGCGGCGGCCACCGGCCTGCCTCGGCTGACTCTGTCCACCAACCTCGAGGTTTTCTTCGAACCCGGTGATCCGCAGTTGCTGGCTTATGATGCCGTCCGCGACACCTATACCCGGGATGACAATATCTTCCTGGTCTTCGCTCCCGCGGATGCTCAGGTCTTCACCCCCCAGAATCTCGCGGCGGTGGAAGAGATCACCGCCGCGGCCTGGGCCATCCCCTACGCCATGCGCGTGGATTCGGTGAGCAACTTCCAGCACACCGAAGCCGATGGTGATGACCTGCGGGTGCGCCCTTTGGTCGACCAGGCATTGAACATGTCCCCTGCGGCAATCGCTAAAGCGCGTGAGGTGGCAGTGAATGAACCCCTGCTGCGCGGCCGCATCATCACCCCCCAAGCGCATCTCACCGCGATCAATGTGAGCATCCAACTGCCCAATCTGGATCGTTCGCAGGAGATTCCTCAGGTGGTGGAAGCGGCGCGGGCACTGCGCCTACAGGTGCAACAGCGCTATCCCGGCGCCGATCTGAAAATCACCGGCAAGGTGGCGGGTAATTTCAGCTTCACGGAGGCGGCGCTGGATGACCTGGGCCATATCGTGCCTCTGGCCCTGCTCATGGCCCTGCTGGCCATCGCCGGATTTTTGCTGTTTGCCAGCGGCTCGCTGCTGACCGCGCTGGCGGCAACCTTTGCCACGATTCTGATCATCGTCGGTTCGGTGGTCATCGGCATGGGCCTGGCGGGTTGGTTGGGCATTGAGGTGTCGCCGCCGGTGTCCAACGCGCCGACCGTCATTCTGACCCTGGCGGTTGCCGACTGTATGCATCTGCTGATGAGTTTCTTCCAGTCGCGGCGCCAGGGTGACAGCAGGCAACAGGCCCTGGGTCACACCTTGCGACTCAATGCCCAGCCGGTCTTTCTCACCAGTTTGACCACGGTGATCGGCTTTCTGGCTTTGAATTTCAGCGATGCACCGCCGTTCCATGATCTGGGCAATGTGGTGGCCATGGGGATTGTTGGCGCCTGGTTGCTGTCCATGAGTCTGTTCCCGGCCTTGCTGGCGGTCCTGCCCAGTCGGGTAGAACGCGCGCCGGACGCAGAGCTTGGCGGCATGGCCAGACTGGCCGACCAGGTGATCGCGCGGCCCCGCTTCTATTTCGCCCTGGTGCTGGTGGGTATTCTGCTCAGTGCCAGCGGACTGCCGCGCAATCAACTCTATGACGTCTGGGCCGAATACTTCGATCCGAGTACGCAGATACGGCAGGATTCCGATTTTGCCCGCGCCCATCTCAATGGCTTCAATACCCTGGAATTCGACCTCGGCGCGGGGCAGAGCGGCGGCGTGGCCGATCCCGTGTATCTCAACAAGCTGGAAGACTTTGCCAACTGGCTACGCGAGCAGCCGGAGGTCAAGCACGTGGCCAGCTTCAGCGATGTGATGAAGCGCCTGAATCGGAATATGCACGGCGACGACGACAGCTGGTATCGCTTGCCCGAGGCCCGTGATCTGGCCGCCCAGTATTTACTCCTGTATGAATTCTCCCTGCCGTTTGGTCTGGATCTGACCAATCAGGTCAATCTGGATAAATCGGCCACCCGCCTGGTGGCCAATCTGCGCCGGTCTTCCACCCAGGATTTACTGGCCCTGCAGCGCCGCGCCGTCGCCTGGCAGCAGGACAATGCCCCCGAGAGTTTTTTCCACCCCGGCGCCAGCTCGGATGCGATGTTCGCGCATACCGGCCTGCGCAATGTGAAAAGCATGTTGCTGGGGTCCTTGCTGGGCTTGCTGGCCATTTCCCTGATCATTGCCGTCGCTTTACGCTCGCTGCGTTTTGGTCTCATCAGTTTTGTGCTCAATCTGCTGCCCATGCTGGTGGGCTTTGGCATCTGGGGCTGGCTGGTCGGTCGAATCGGCATGGGGCTGTCGGTGGTGACCGGCCTCACCATGGGAATCGTGGTTGATTTCACCGTGCATCTGCTGAGCAAGTACAAGCAGGCGCAGGAACAGCGCGGCCTGGACACCGAACCAGCGATTCGTTATGCCTTTTCCACCGTGGGTGCCGCCCTGGTGGTCACCACCCTGGTCTTGATCATCAATTTCGGACTGCTGGCGTTTTCCGTGTTCGCCCTGAACGCGGAAATGGGCACCCTAACCGCGGGCATCATTCTGGTCGCGTTACTGATCGATCTGTTCCTGCTGCCACCCTTGCTGTTGTTGTTTCGGCGGCAGCGGCCGGTACCGACCGCCCAGGCCGCCGAGCCAGTGACCTGAGCAGAAGAATCCGCAGCGACGGTGATGCGTGGAAACCATCAAGCCACTGACCACGTCGCTGCGCTTAAGAACTGGATGGACGCCTCACGCAGCAGGGCAACTTACATTCGGTGTCCACCGCCTTTTCGTCGGCAACCAGAACTTAGCAGTAATACAGCCTTGTTAGCCGAACGGGCAAAACGTGCCTGAAGTAAACGGTCGTTTAAGCGGCTCGTGGGCTCACTTCTCTCATGATTTCGGCTTCTGATTCGATTTCCGCCTTCCGCAGGTCGTAGGCTGCCTGAAGGTTGAGCCAGAACTGAGCCGATCCGCCGAAATAGCGCGCCAGACGAATCGCTGTGTCAGCGGTTACGCCCCGCCTTTCACGTACGACCTCGTTGATGCGGGGGGCCGGCACGCGCAGCGCAATGGCCAGCGCGTTGGCACTCATGCCCAGGGGCGCCAGATAGTCCTCACGCAAGATTTCGCCGGGATGGACTGGGCGCATTCTATTCTTAATTGTCATGTCACGAATCCTCAGTGATAGTCCACTATTTCGACGTTCGTCGGGCCGTGCTCTGTCCAGACAAAGCAGACTCGAAACTGTTTGTTGACTCGAATGCTGTGCTGGCCAGCCCTGTCCTTGCGCGGC
>JBFJVB010000069.1:0-15732 GCA_041624435.1 Oceanococcus sp.
AACCCTCAACTCGACATCCTATCTAATTGCCCGCAGTCGCAGCCCGAACAAACGGCGCGACACACGGCCATGGTGCCTTGAACCGGCACTGTGCCAACTGCCCCGTTGCACCTGCCGGGCCTTAAGGCGGCGACTCGGGGCAAATCGCCATGGACGGCGATTTGAGCTTCGCCAGCACAGGATGTGCTGGCGAAGCGACCCGACCAAGCCGCCTTAAGGGTCGGGCACCGCGGAGCGGCAGGTGCTCGGGTGTGCTTTCTTGGCCTAGCTTTCTTTGCACAAGCAAAGAAAGTAGGTCGGTCGTGCGCAGCACGAACGAAATCAGACAAACTGGAAAACCGGAAATGATCTGAACTCACTGGCAGGAAACAGGCCGATTGGCCCGTCAGATAAACAAGGTCGCCGGATGCTCCAGCAGCCCCTTCACCCGCTGGATAAACGACGCCGCATCCCAGCCATCCACGATCCGGTGATCGAACGACGACGACAGGTTCATCATCGTGCGCACCTCGATCCGCCCATCAATGACCATCGGCCGCTCGACCATCTTGTTCACGCCGACGATGGCCACTTCCGGCGCATTGATCACCGGGGTGGAGACGATGCCACCCATCGGCCCCAGGCTGGAGATGGTGATGGACGAACCGCTCAGTTCCTCACGCGTCGCCGTGCCGCTGCGGGCGGCGTCGGCCAGCTGCTTCAGCTCGCTGCCCATGCCCCAGATATCCAGGGTTTCCGCATGGTGCACCACCGGCACGACCAGCCCGTTGTCGGTCTGCGCCGCGATGCCGATATGCAGGGCCTCGATGCGATGCAGGATGCCCGCCTCGTCATCGTAGTTGGCGTTCACCATCGGGAACTCGGGTGCCGCTTTGACCAGCGCCTGCATCAGGAACGGCAGCACGCTCAGCTTGGGCTGGGCCTCGGCCCGGCTTAAGTTCATGTGCTGGCGGAGCTTCTCCAGCTCGGTCACATCGCATTCTTCCACGTAGGCGAAATGCGGGATGCGCTGCTTGGAGCGCTGCATCGCCTCGGCAATCCTGCGCCGCAGGCCGATGACCTTGATCGCCTCCACCCCGGTGCGGGCCTGGCGCGCAATGCTCGGCGCGCTGCCGCCGCGGGCGACGAAGGCATCCAGATCGTCGTGACTGATCCGCCCGGCCGGGCCGTTGCCAGGCACATAGGCCAGCTCGATGCCCAGCTCACGGGCACGCTGACGTACCGCCGGCGAGGCCAGCGGTTTTTCGCCCGGCGAACGCGGCAGGTGGGCATGCTGGCGGGGGGCGGGACGGGGCTTCGTCCTTGCTGCTGTAGGAGCGATCTGCCGCGCAGCGGGTGGTCGCGATGGGGGCGCAGGAGAGCTCGCATCGCCTTGCGCAAGCTGAACATCCGCTGTCGCCGCGACCGAACCCGATGCCGATTCTAGCCTCAGTTCCGGCGCCGTATCGCGACCCGCTTCGCGGCTCGCTCCTACAACGGGAGCTTCGGATTCGCCGGGTGTGCCCTGCCCCTCAACCTCAATCAGCACCAGGGCCCCACCCACGGCGATCATATCGCCGGCTGCCCCCTTGAGCTCCAGCACCTTGCCGGCCACCGGGGAAGGAATCTCCACCGCGGCCTTGTCGGTGAGCATGTCGCACAGCGGCGCATCTTCGGCGATCACATCGCCCACGGCCACTTTCCACTCGGCGATTTCCGCCTCGGCAATGCCCTCGCCGATATCAGGTAATTTGAAGGTATGCACGCCCATCACGCCGCCTCCATGACCTTGTGCAGGGCTTCTTTCAAGCGCTTGGGCCCCGGAAAATATTCCCACTCGAAGGCATGCGGATACGGTGTGTCCCAGCCGGTCACGCGCTCGATCGGCGCTTCCAGATGGTAGAAACAGTACTCCTGGATTTCGGCAATCAGTTCGGCGCCGAAACCGGAGGTGCGGGTGGCCTCGTGAATGACCACGCAGCGCCCGGTCTTCTTCACCGACTCGACGATGGCGTCGATATCCAGCGGGATGATGGTTCTGAGGTCGATGATCTCGGCATCGATGTCGGTTTCCGCCACCGCCGCCTGCGCCACATGCACCATGGTGCCGTAGGCCAGCACGGTGACATCGCTGCCCTCGCGGATGGTCTTGGCCTTGCCCAGCGGAATGGCGTAATAGTCTTCCGGCACCTCGCCCAGCGGATGCTTGGACCAAGGGGTGAGCGGTCGGTCATGATAGCCCTCGAACGGTCCGTTGTAGATGCGTTTGGGTTCGAAGAACAACACCGGGTCATCATCCTCGATGGCCGAGATCAGCAGACCCTTGGCGTCGTAGGGGTTGGAGGGGATCACCGTCTTCAGCCCGCAGACATGCGAGAACACCCCTTCGGGTGACTGCGAATGGGTCTGGCCACCATAGATGCCGCCGCCCACCGGCGAGCGCACCGTGATCGGCGCATGGAATTCGCCGCCGGAACGGTAGCGCAGCCGTGCCGCCTCGGACACCAGCTGATCGAAAGCCGGATAGATGTAATCGGCAAACTGGATTTCGGCCACCGGGCGCAAACCGTACACGCCCATGCCCACGGCCATGCCGATGATGCCGGACTCGGAAATCGGCGTATCGAAGCAGCGCTGGCTGCCGTATTTCTTCTGCAGCCCGGCCGTGGCCCGAAACACGCCGCCGAAGTAGCCCACGTCTTCACCGAAAGTGATCACGTCAGGGTCCCGGTCCATCATCAAGTCCATCGCCGAATTGATCGCCTGGATCATGTTCATCTGTGCCATGGTTTGCCCCCTCAGTAGCCGGCCTGCTGACGCTGCCGGCGCAGATGCGGCGGCAGTTCCTTGAACACATCCTCGAACATCGAGGCCGGACTGCAGGGCGGCGTGCCGAGGGTGCCGTGGCTTTCGGCCTCCTTCAGGTCCTTGAGCACCTGCGCATCCAGTTCGGCTTCCAGCGCGGCATGGCGTTGCTCGTCCCATTCGCCAAGACCGATCAGATGCTGCTTCAGGCGATTGATCGGATCGCCCAGCGGCCAGGCCGTGGCCTCGGCGGCGGAGCGATAGCCGGAGGGATCGTCCGAGGTGGAATGCGCCGCCTGGCGATAGGTGTACAGCTCGATCACCGTCGGCCCGTTGTTGGTCCGGGCGCGCTCGGCCGCCCAGGCGGTGGCCGAATACACGGCCAGAAAATCGTTGCCGTCCACCCGCAGACCGGGAATGCCGTAGCCGATGGCACGGGCCGCGAAGGTCGACTGTTCGCCGCCGGCGATCGCCTGGAAACTGGAGATGGCATACTGGTTGTTGGTGACGTTGAGGATCACCGGCGCCTGATACACCGCCGCGAAGGTCAGGGCGTTGTGGAAGTCCGACTCGGCCGTGGTGCCATCACCGATCCAGGCCGCGGCGATGCGCGAGTCACCCTTGAAGGCCGAAGCCATGGCCCAGCCCACCGCCTGCGGGTACTGGGTGCACAGGTTGCCGGAAATCGAAAAGAAGCCCTTCTCCGGCACCGAGTACATGATCGGCAGCTGCCGTCCCTTGAGGCGGTCCATCGGGTTGTTGAAGATCTGGCACATCATCTCCACCATCGAATGACCGCGGGCGATCAGCATGGACTGCTGACGGTAGCTGGGGAACAGCATGTCGTCGTCATCCAGGGCGTAGGCCTGGGCCACGCCGCAGGCTTCCTCGCCGGTGCACTGCATGTAGAAGCTGGTCTTGCCCTGGCGCTGGGTCTTGAGCATGCGCGCATCGAAGGAGCGGGTCAGCAGCATGTCTTTCAAGCCGTCGCGCAGCCGCTCGGGATCGAGCTGCGGGTCCCATTCGCCCACGGCCTGGTGCGCATCATCCAGCACCCGGATCAGGGTGAAGGGATACTCGCGCAGGGTGTGATCGCCGGCATCGACGGCGGGCTTGGGCACCACGCCCGCATCCACGATGATGAACTCGGAAAAGTCTGCTTCCTCACCCGGCCGAGAGGGGGGCTCGGGGATGTGCAGCTTGAGTTTGTAGCCCTGTTTCATGGTGTCTCCTTTGCGCCGCCGTCCTGGTTGTACACTCCATGACCAAAAACCAAAGCCCGTTTTCGCCCTCAGCGGCCGATACGCGCCCTGGCCATCTGATCGGCCACTTCATTCGTTGGCCGCTGCTCACGCTCGGCCATGGCAAAGATTTCGGCCAGCCGCGGGCCGATGGCCCGGACCTTGTCATCCACCTGGGCATCGTCCATCGACCCGAGATACTCGGCGGCCACATTGATGATCCCTCCGGCATTGATCACGTAATCCGGTGCATAAAGAATGCCGCGCTCAGCCAGCACCTGACCGTCCGCATCCCGCAGCAGCTGATTATTGGCCCCACCGGCCACGATGCTGGCCTGCAGGCGCGGGATGCTTTCGGTATTGAGAATCCCGCCCAGCGCACAGGGGGCCAGCACATCGACCGCCTGACCGAGAATTTCGTTGACACCGACGGCCCGCGCTGAGAACTCCGCGCACACGCGCTCTACCGCCGCTGCATCGATGTCGGCAACCACCAGTTCGACACCGGCCTGATGCAGATTCCGACACAGGTGATAGCCCACATGGCCCAGCCCCTGCACCGCCACCCGCAAGCCCTGCAAGCTGTCGCGCCCCAGGCGTACCTTCACCGCGGCCTGGATGCCGTAAAACACGCCCCGGGCGGTTTTCGGCGAGGGATCGCCGCCGGCGGCGCCCGCGCCCGCCTGCGGCAGGCCACTGACATGGCGGGTCTGCTGCGCCACCTGCGCCATATCCCGAACCGAAATACCCACGTCCTCGGCGGTGACATATTGCCCACCCAGACTGTCCACCGCCCGACCGAAGGCCGCAAACAGACCCGGCGACTTGTCCGCCGCCGAATCGCCCAGAATCACCGCCTTGCCGCCTCCCAGCGGCAGGTCTGCCATGGCATTTTTATAACTCATGCCCCGGGACAGGCGCAGGACGTCATGCAGGGCCGCATCATCGGAGGCGTAATTCCACATGCGACAGCCGCCGGCACCTGGCCCGCGCGCGGTGGAATGCACAGCGATAATGGCTTTCAGACCACTGGCGGCATCGTGCACGAAATGCACCGCCTCATGGGCGTCGAAAGCCGGGTGGCTGAACACGGACATCATCATCTCCTCTAAGCATCGAAACAGGCTGCTGCTGCCAGGAAAAAGACTACGCCTGATCAGCCGAGAAGTGTTCCCGTAGTGCTTGTCGAGAAACGACTAAAGAGGGACAATATTCCCAGAATACACAATTCTAAGGAACAAATGACCACCGATCTGGACTCACTCGATATTCGAGTTCTTTCCATCCTGCAAGTGGATGCCACTCTTCCAGTCGCCGAGATCGCCGATCGGGTCGCCTCGTCCAAATCGGTGGTGTGGCGGCGAATTCAGCGCCTGCTCGAAGAAGGCGTCATCCGTGAACGCGTGGCGGTGCTGGAACCGCACAAACTGGGACTGGGCGTCATCGTTTTCGCCCAGGTCAAGATGAGCAAGCACGGCCGCGGCGCGCTGCCCCGTTTCATCGAGGCGATCCGGGCTTTTCCCCAGGTCATCGAGTGTCATACGCTGATGGGGGATGTGGATTTTCTCCTCAAGATCGTGGTCAAGGACATTGCCGAATACGAGGATTTCTTCTGGCACCAGCTCTCGCAGATCGATGGGGTGCGGGAGGTCAGTTCATCCATTTCCATGTCCCAGGTGGTGAGCACCACCCGCCTGCCACTTCCGGGGACGGCCTGAAGGCTATACTGCGCGGCTTGATTCGCTGGAATTTCGCATGAACAAGAGCACCTTGCGCCGGGCCTACGACGGCCTGATCAAACTGCCTGCCGCCGTGCGTAATCGCGCGCTGCAAGCGCTGTTCTGCACGAACGTCAAATACGCCGGCACCAGTGGCATCGAATTTCTCGAACTCTCACCGCAGCGCACGGTGATGCGCGTACGCAATCGCAAGAAAGTCCAGAATCATATTGGCGGGCTGCATGCGCTGGCCATGGCCCTGGTGGGCGAATCCGCCACCGGCGTCCTGGTGGCCCTGAATCTTCCCGCGGGCCGCACTCCGGTCATCAAACACATGGGCATTGATTACACCAAGCGCTGTCAGGGCGATCTGATCGCCACCGCAACCCTGCGCCCGGAGCAGATTCAAGCCATGCAGAACGACGCCAAAGGCGAAGTCACGGTTCCGGTCAGCTTCAGCGACCAGAAACAGCAATCGCCAATCGAGGCCCGGATGGTCTGGGCCTGGATCACGCCACGAGCGCAATAGGACTCCAGCTCAAAGCCATTTCTTGCGACGGAAAAACAGCATCAGACCGGCCACCACCAGGACCATCACTCCCCACACATACAGATAGCCGAAGCGCCAGCTCAATTCCGGCATATTGAACGGGCTGTCGGTGCTGAAATTCATCCCGTACAACCCGACCAGGAAGGACAGCGGAATGAACACCGTGGCCATGATGGTGAGCACCTTCATCACGTCGTTCATCCGGTGGCTGATCAGGGCCAGGTGGGTGTTGAGCAGATCGGCGGCGGATTCGCGCAGGTAGGTGAGGTTTTCATACAGGCGCTCGGCGTGATCCAGACAGTCCCGCCAGTACACCGCATGCGCGCCGCTCAGCAAGGGGTGTTCGGGGTCCATCAGACTGCGGATCATCTCCCTCTGCCGCAAGGCCTGCCTTTGCAACGATGACAGTTGCCGACGCACGCCGTAGATTTCCTGACTCAGATCGGCATCGCCGGATTCCGCCCGGTTTTCCAGATCAAACAGCTGTTCGGTCAGGCTCTGAGCCACCGGGAAGCCATGATCAACCGCCAGATCACTCAGGGCATACAGCAGGTATTCGCTACCGCCACCGCGAATCTTGCCGCGCGCCAGTTCCAGCCGGTGCCGAACCGGATCGAACAAGCCCTCTTGGGCGTGGACGGAAATCACGAAATTGCTTGCCCAGAAGAGATTCAGTTGCTCGAACTGAATCGTCCCCTCCATCAGCCGCGGGATTTGCAGCACCACATACAGATGATCCGAAAAGGTTTCTGATTTCGGATTCTGACCTTCATGCTGGACATCTTCCAGGGCCAGATGATGCAGACCATAGACCTCTTGCAAGCCCTTCAGTCCCGCCTCGCCCGGCACGCCGACGATGTCCAGCCACAGAATCTCGCCGGCCTGTGGCTCGGGCAAATCACTCACCTCATCCAGTACGCCCTGTTCCAGCCGGGTTTCGCTGTAACAGGTCCAGCGCATCTGGCAGGCACTCTCCTGCTGGTGCAGAACCCCTGGCCGGGCACCCGGCTTGACCACACTCTGTTTCGTCCACATCTCTTCTTATCCTGACCGTGCTGCGCGCCGACTAAAAAGCCCTACCCTCGTATCATGCAGGGCACTTGAACAGCGTAGCCGAATTGTCCAGCCTGAGCGTGGCGGCGGCGAATCAGGCTTGCCCCAGCTCCCGAGAACAGGAACAATTTCTGGACGATCTCCGTGTATATTGGCTCCTGCTTCCAGTATCGATCAGACCTTGCTCATGCGCCTGCCTCTCCTTGTGTGCCTCTTTGGCTTGCTGTCCGGCTGCGGCCAGACGCCCTCAACCCCTGACCAGACTGCCGCAAACCCGGAACTGCGTGCAGCGTTTGAGGCTTACGCCGCCGACCCGATCACCCTGGATGAGGCCTGTACGGCTGGCGCACCCGGCGAGCTGGCCCCGCTGTGCGAACTGCTGGGAACCGCCACCGGCAACCTGGTCGAACAATGTCGTGGCTTTGCCGACGAGCAGGCTTGCGCGGCGTTTGGCGGCAACGTCTACGCCCTGGTCTCAGGCTGCTACACCTACGGCGAAGCCCAGTTCGGTGAACCCGCACGCCAGTTCTGCAAGATCGCCGACACCTTCGTCTCCGCCGCTGCCGCCTATTGCCGCCAGACTCCGGGGGCTCCCGCGGAATTCTGCGCCCTGTTCTCCGGCGCACTGATTTCTCAGGCGATGATCGAGCGCTACCAGGCCAGTCCCACCCATACCGCACACCGCCTGCAACGCGAGCTGTCAGCCGCCGCCCCCCTGCGTCATACCCTGTATCTGGCCACGCACAACAGCTTCAATGCCACCGAGGCCAACACGCCGCCCACGTTGTCGGGTTCCGATGCCAATCAGCGCTACAGCCTCGTCGATCAGCTGCGCATGGATGTCCGCGGCCTGGAGATCGACGTGCACTGGGTGCCGGCCCCGGCTGATGGCGGCTTTCGCGCCACGGTCTGCCATGGCAATGCGTTTCATTTCGGCTGCACCACCGAGAAGAGCCTGCGTGAGGAGCTGACCGAGTTGCGCGGCTGGCTGGATGCCAATCCGGGCGAGGTCATCATCATCGACCTGGAAAGCAATCTGAACGAGCCGCTGGATGAGCCCCTGGGCGCGGACCGGTATGCGCTGGCGGCAGCCGATATCTGGGCCACCATCGGTGATCTGCTGGTCCTGCCCGAAATCGACAGCCCCCGCGCCTGCGGCCAGGGCCAGCCCCTGGAACTGTCGATCCAGCAGATACGCCAGGCGGGCAAGCAGGTGATCATTTACGGGGCCTGCGACTATGTCCACGCCGGACAGAGCCTGATGTTCGATCGCACCGACACGCATTTACAGCGCGGCTCCGGTTCCTACATCGGCATCAGCGCCCCGGACAACTGCATCTATACACTGGATGAGATCGATGCCCATTGGGTCCGTTTTTACGAGGACGGCACCTTGCTCGGCGCGCTGACCGGCGCGCAGCGCCAGGCCCGCGCCGATGAGGTGCGCGAGATGGCTCGCTGCAACATCAATATGCCTTCGGTGGACCATCTCCAGCCTTTCGATGGGCGGCTGCAGGCCTTCCTGTGGAGCTGGGGCGAGGATGAGCCGGCGGCGATTGCCGGCGCCGCGGTGGCGGTGCATGGTCCCGACGGACAGTTCCACGCCCAAGACGCCGCCTCAGCGCCCGGCACCCTGGCCTGTCTGAGGGCCGATGAGGCCGTGATCCGCGACGGCGCATTGAACCCACAACGCTGGTTGATCGCCCAGGACGCCTGCCCGGCGGGCAGCCGCTTTGCCGTTCCCCGCAACGGGCTGGACAACGAAGTCCTCAAGCGGGCCAAGACCGCCGCGGGCATTGACACTCTCACCCTTAACCTTCAACGCACGGCCACCGGGCCGTGGACGATCGGCAACTGATATGCAAAAAACCCTGCTTGGCCTGCTCAGCGCAGGACTGTTTCTGAGCGCCTGCGGAGGCGATCCGCAGACCAACCGCGGCGCTGAAGTGGATGGCAAACTCAAGGCCTGGCCCGCGTATCGCAGCGGGGAAAACCCGCCGCCGGCACCGGCCGAGATCGAAGCCGTGATCGGCGAACTCGACGCGCTGGCGGACCTGCTCCCTGACGAAGCCGCCACCCTGTTGTTCGATCCGATTTCATTCGGCGTCACGGTCCGCGACCTCACCGACCCGGCGCTGATCTCGTTCCAGGTGCGGGCCAGCCTGGCCCAGCTCAACGACGGCTCCCGTCTGGAGCACGCCTATCACTGGTATGGCCATCCGGACTACAACGACCAGGTCGCCCTGGTGCCGGTGGAGTTCAATAACCGCTACGGCACCCGCCTGTACGGCGAGATTGTGCTGCCGGGACGGGGCGAAATCCCCCCGGACGCCGGACCCTTCCCGGTCATCGTGGTGCTCGAGGGGCTGAACACCAATCTGGCCATGTACCGCTGGTGGCACCAGGTCTTTGCCGACGCGGGCTATCTGGTATTCGGCTTCGATTTCTCCGGCCAGGGTCATTCGGACGATGAAGGGCCGGGTGATCCGGGCAATAACATCGAAGAGGCCCAGGACGCGATCAGCTACCTGCTGGAACAGTCCCCGATCAGGGAGGTCATCGATACCGGCCGGATCGGGGTGGTGGGCCACAGCCAGGGCGCCATTGCCACCATGGGTCTGCAGGCCGTCGAGCCGCGTCTGGCAGCTGCGGTTGCCGCCGCGCCGATCTCCGAAGACTCGGCGCCCTTCGCCGCCAACCCGATTCCGGTGATGATCCAGACGGCCGATCACGATGGCCCGATCGCACCCATACCATTCTTCAACCCGCTGGTGGTCCGGCCGGTGTACGACAAGCTGGAACAGGACCGGGCCTTCATCGTCGCGGAAGCCGCCAGTCACGCCCAGCACACCAACTACCCGCTGCTGCCTACCGCGAGCTGGGGCCTGGAGATCGCCGCACTGTATTCGCTGGCCTGGATGGATTACCACTTCTATGGCTCGGAGCTGGCCCGCGAAGTGCTCACCACGCCGCATCCGCATCTGTCCTACCTGTGGGAAAGTGAAGTGCGCCTGGGTGAGGACATCACCATTCTGCGCGGCGCTGGCCCCCTGGGCCTGAGCTTCTGAGTACCCGGTTGCGGGTCGCCTACCGGGCGACCCGCTATCGGGTGTTTCCTGGCCACGCTCAGGCGCCGATCGACCTGCGGATTGACCAGGCCAGTGCCGCCATGGATGCCTGGCTGCGCGCCCGCGGAGCGCGCTCCGGAACCCTGATCAGCGCCTGCAACCCCCGCAGCGTTGCGCTACCCCCGGCCGAAAATGCACGCCGCACCCGGGATTTCGAGGCCCTTCTGCGCCGGCAGTTCCGCCGCTGGCGCCATGCCACCGGCCTCCCGGACGCAGCCGACTGGTCACCCGAAGCTGGTTTCTTCATTCTCGATCTGCCCTGGGCGCAAGCCCTGCGACTGGCCAATCAATTCGAGCAATACGCCCTGGTGCAACACCGCTTGGGCCGTGTCTCCGAGCTCGTTTTCACACCGCTGTATCCCGGCGTCCAAGCTCAGGCTTGAGCGACCTTTCGGTAGACCCGCTCCAGCTGCGCCCAGCGCTGCTCCACCGAACCGCTGATCCCCACCGAGATGCGCACCAGCCCCGGCGCGATTCCCGCCCGACGCAACTCGGCCTGCGACAGCTCGCTGGAGGTGCTGGCCGCCGAGCAGGACATCAGGGTATCGAAATAACCCAGGCTCACCGCCGTATAGCCAAAATGTTCGGTATTTTGCAGTTCGTCCATGAAGGCAAAGGCTTTTTCACGGGTGCCCAGATCGAGGCCCAGCAGACCACCGGCGCCGTATTCGGGCCGGGCCAGTTGCAGCAGCACGCTGTGATCCGGATGTTCCGGCAGACCGGGATAAATCACCGCCGCGCCCAGTGCCTGCAGGCGCTGGGCAAACAGCAGGGCGCGGCGACCGTGCTCGGCCATGCGCAGGCCCAGATGGGGCAGACGCAAATTGATCGCAAAGGCCTGATGCGGATCCATCGTGGGGCCGAGCAACATCACCGCCCCATCGTGCAGATCCATCAAGCTGCTGATGAATGCGGTGCTGCCGCAAATCGCCCCCGCGACGATGTCCGAGGCGCCACTGATGAACTTGGTCAGGCTATGCACGACAATGTCCGCGCCATGCTGCAAGGGCGCGATCAGCATTGGGGTAAAGGTGTTATCCACCACCAGCTGTGCCCCATGGCGATGGGCAATGGCCGCCAGGGCCGGAATATCGGCCAGTTTCAGCGTCGGGTTGGCCATCGACTCGACATAGATCAGTCGTGTGCCCTGCTCGCAGGCGGCTTCCACACCTGCCAGATCAGCGCTGTCGACGAAACTCACGCGCAGGCCGGTACGCCTGGGCAGGAACTCCTTGAACAAGGCGAAACTGCCGCCGTAAATGGTGTCGCTGACCACCGCATGATCGCCAGCCTGACACAGCTGCAGGATGACCGCGGAGATCGCCCCCAGGCCACTGGCCGTGCAATAACCGGCCTGGGCGCCCTCCAGTGCGGCAAGCTGATGGCCAAGAACATAGACCGTGGGATTGAAATGGCGGCCATACAGATAACAGCCCCCCTGGTCTGGCCCCAGCCGTCCCTGAAAAATCGCCGGCATCCGGTCGGCGTGCATGACGGTGAAGGTCGTGCTCGCCTCGATCGACATGTTGACCCCACCGTGCTCGCCGAATTCATGGCGCACTCGGGCCATTTCTTCCTGAGGATCGAAGTCGCTCATGCTTCCTCCGAACCGAGGCACCTCGCGGGCGTGCCTTGATCCGGCGCACCCGCAAAGCTCAGCCTCGAATCAAATCACCCCATAGGCAATGATGGCGTCGGCAACCTTGGTGAATCCGGCGATATTGGCGCCTTTGAGATAGTCCACGTAGCCGTCCGGCTCCTTGCCATACTCGACGCACTTGTCGTGGATTTCGCTCATGATCGAACGCAGACGCGTGTTCAACTCACTGCGCGACCAGGACAGACGCATGCTGTTCTGGGTCATTTCCAGACCCGAAACCGCCACCCCACCGGCATTGGACGCCTTGGAGGGCGCATACATGATCTTGGCGTTGAGGAAGACGTCGATGCCGGCCTGTACGGTCGGCATATTGGCCCCCTCGGCCACGCCGATACAGCCATTCTTGACCAGGGCTTTGGCATCGTCTCCGGAAATTTCATTCTGCGTCGCACACGGGAAAGCCAGATCGCAGGGCACGCTCCAGGGCGGCCTGCCCTCCAGATACTCGGCATCGAAATGCTCGGCGTATTCGGAGATCCGACCCCGACGGTTTTCTTTCAGGTCCTTGATCCACGCCAGTTTTTCGGCGTCGATACCGTGCTTGTCGTAGATCGCCCCGGCGGAATCCGACATGGTGACCACTTTGGCCCCCAGTTCCAGACATTTTTCCGCCGTGTACTGCGCCACATTGCCGGAACCGGACACGGCACAGACCTGGCCTTCCATGGATTTGCCCTGCTGCTTGAGCATGTCTTCCATGAAATACACCACACCGTAGCCGGTTGCCTCGACGCGAATCTCGCTGCCGCCAAAGGCCAGGCCCTTGCCGGTGAGCACGCCGGTAAACTGATTGGTCAGACGCTTGTACTGGCCAAACATGTAACTGACCTCGCGGCCACCGACACCGATATCGCCGGCGGGCACGTCGGTAAACGGACCGATATGCCGCGACAGCTCGGTCATGAAGGACTGGCAAAACCGCATGACCTCGCGGGAACTCTTGCCTTTGGGATTGAAATCGGCGCCGCCCTTGCCCCCACCCATCGGCAGCCCCGTCAAACTGTTCTTGAAGGTCTGCTCAAAAGCCAGGAATTTCAGAACCGACTGGGTTACATTGTGGTGGAAACGAATCCCACCCTTGTACGGACCAATCGCATTGCTGTGCTGAACCCGGTAACCACGCTGGGTGCGGATATGGCCTTTGTCATCTTCCCAGCACACCCGGAACACCACGATGCGGTCCGGTTCGGTCAAGCGCTCGAGAATCTGCGCATCGTCATACTTCGGGTTTTCCATGATGAACGGGATGATGGACTGGGCCACTTCATAAACTGCCTGGTGAAACTCGGTCTCACCCGGGTTGCGGCGAATCAATCCCTGCATGAATTCTTCAAGTCGCTGCTTTGCTTCCATCGCGATGTCCCCTCTGTGTGATTATCGGGCGGCTTTCCAGCCACCTACAGCATAGTCCTGTTTGCTTGACTTTTGGCGCTAGCCGACACGCCACCGGCGCGACTGCCATGCCAAACCCGATTGCACTATGCTTGGTCTGGAAATCCAACCTCATCCCCCTGCATGAACCGTTCCTCAAACCAGCTGATCCAGGCTTCCGGCCGGCCTCGCCTGGGCCAGTTCAGCGATGCCCTCGAGCTCAATCTGGCCGATTACCGGCATCGCACCCCCTGGGGTGGCCAGGCCAGCCGCTGGGCCCAGTGGATCGGCTACAAGCGTTTTCAGTATTTCGGCATCCTGAGCGACCGCATCCTGGCGGGCTGTGCCCTGGTGCATCTGCGGCACACCGCCGTGGCCTTCGTCTATGTGTACTCGCCGGAACGCGGCATGCAGTTCGAATCGACTTATCGACTGCCTCTGGGGATCGGCTGCCGCCTGTCCGATTCAGCGCGTGAAGGGCTCAGCCGCTTCCGTTTTGGCTCGACCCGGATCGAACTGGGCTACCAGGATCAACCGCGCACCAAGAGCCTGAAAGTCACGGTGCCGGGAAAACTGGTGATCGAAGCACAGTTTGACGAATCCGCCACCGGCTTCGAGCCCATGTCCCTGTGCACCCGGATTGGCCGCCACGGCTGGGCCTATGCGCACAAGGTCGCCGCGCTACCGGCCCGGGGCCACATCGAATGCCGCGGCCGCCTGTATGACCTGGAAGAATGCCAGGCCTACGCCCATCACGATTTTTCGGCCGGCTACATGCGCCGCGAAACCTTCTGGAACTGGGCCTGTTTCTCCGGCACCTCGACGGCCGGCGATGCGGTTGGCCTGAACGTGTCCTGCGGAGTCAACGAAACCAGCTTCAGTGAGAATTGCTTCTGGCACAAGGGCAAGCTCCAGGCCCTGGGCCTGTGCCAGTTCGACTATGACTGGGATCGGCCGGCCCAGGACACCTGGCACATCACCAGTCAGGATGGCCGGCTGGATCTGGTCTTTACCCCGGAAGGTGCGCACACCGAAAAGCTCAACCTGGGCCTGATCGCCAGCGACTTCAAACAGATCTTTGGCCAGTTTAGCGGCCGGATCATCCTGGCCGATGACCGCCTGATCGATGTCATCGGAATTCCCGGCTTCGTCGAAGACCAGTATGCCAAGTGGTAGCGCACGCTGATGCTTGAAATCTCCCCCAGCCTGCAGATTCCGGATGCCGAAATCGAACTCAGCCCGATCCGGGCACAGGGCGCTGGCGGGCAGAACGTGAACAAGGTTTCCAGCGCGATCCATCTGCGCTTTTCGATCCCCGACTCCTCCCTGCCCGATGCCTGCAAGTCCCGACTGCTGGAGCTTCGCGACCAGCGCATCAGCAAAGACGGCGTGCTGGTCCTCAAAGCCCAGCGCTTTCGCACCCAGGAGCAGAACCGCGACGATGCCTTGCAGCGTCTGGCCGACATCATCCGCCGGGCGAATTTTCTGCCCAAGGCCCGCCGCCCGACCAAGCCCAGCCGGGGCTCACAGCATCGCCGCCTGGACCGCAAGACCAAGCACGCCCGGACCAAATCACTGCGTGGCCCGGTCAAGCCCGAGCATTAGCATGTCCCGACCGGACCGGCTCCCCGAGAATGGCCAACTGTGAATTTCTGCCGACGAGACCCGATGCAAAACCCCTCCAGCGCTGTCGCGCCTTTTACCGCACACGCTGAACGAATCGGCCTGGTGGCTCTGGCCCTGCTGGTCTTCGCCCCGTACCTGCTGATCAATCAGCTCACCGCCGACTGGCCAGCCCGCGACCTGTCCACGCCCCTGGATCACGCCATAGCGTTTCAGCCGGCGTGGGAACTGATCTATGTTTCAATCTATTTCTATGTGCTCATTCCGGTCGTCTACGTCCGCGATGCGGCCCTGTTCCGGCGCGTCGTGCTCGCCTTCTGCAGCATGCAACTGGTCTGTTACGCCTTCTTTCTGAGTTTTCCCGTGGGTATCGAACGACCGGAACTGGTGGACCTGCGCAGCAACTTCCTGCATTGGGGCCTGGCGCTGAATTATGTGCTGGACCAGCCACGCAACCTGTTCCCGTCGCTGCATCTGGCCAATGCCTTCATGATTTCCCTGCTGCTATACCGGGTGGACCGGGCGATCGGGCGTGCGGCCCTGATCTGGGCCAGCCTGATCGGCTATTCCACGCTGGCGGCCAAGCATCATCTGCTGGGCGACG